>NZ_BAABGM010000015.1:0-346012 GCF_039541575.1 Fodinibacter luteus
GATCAGCCGACCGCGGACAGGGAGATCAACTGTCCGCCACCAAGGAGACCTACTGTCCGCACAAAGGGAAGTCCCACTGTCCCTTGACAGGATGCCGCGCACCCACCGGTCGACCCACGAGGAACCTCGCCGGGTCGAGGTGAAACCGCACCGGATGCCGCGCACCCACCGGTCGACCCACCAGGACCCCCCCGGGGGCGAGGTGAAACTGCACCGGATGCCGCGCACCCACCGGTCGACCCACGAGCACCCTCGCCGGGTCGAGGTGAAACCGCACCGGAAGCCGCGCACCCACCGGTCGACCCACCAGGACCCCCCGGGGTCGAGGTGATAACGCACCGGATGCCGCGCATCTACCGTTCGACCCACGTGGAACACCGCGGATGCCGCGACGCGCCTGGGTTGTTCACCTTCCGTTCATCTTCCGTCCACCGTGGGTTACCCTTGAGGTGAACGAACGGTGAACGACCGAGAGGAGGGCCCGATGAAGAAGGCAGCCCCGCCCACGACCCGGACCGGCCTGGCGATGCGCTGGGTCCCGGTCGCGACGAACGGCCGCGTGCGCATGGAGATGCGCTGGAGCGCCCCACCCGTGATCAGGCGCCGTCCGGCCTGAGCGCGTCACGCCCGACGAGGGCCCGCACCCGTGGGGGGCGGGCCCTCGTTCATGGGGACCGGGCCCTCGGTCGTGGGAACCGGCCCCTCGTTCGCGGCCACTGGGCCCTCGTTCGCGGGACCCCAACCCTCGGCCGTGGGAGCCGGCCCCTCGCTCGTGGGGAGCGAGCCCTCGTCGGTCCGGCCCGCCGCCCTCGCACCCCACACCCGGGACAGGTACCGCAGGTCGGCGGCGACGTCCTGCCGGTACCGCGCGTACTCGGCGTCGAAGGGGGTCTGCGCGTGGTAGGCGCGGATCGAGGTGTCGAGGACGACGACGAGCTCCCCGGCAGCGCGGCTGAAGAAGTCGGCGTGGTCGACCATCCGGATGCGTGGGTCCCACCGGACCCTCCCGACGGCCTCGGTGCGCGCGAGGTAGACCTGCTCGATCTTGTACCGCACCGGCAGGCCGCAGACGAGCTCGCCCCACGGTCGCAGCGGCTCCCGGTGGCCCGCGAAGAGCGCGTCGGCGTCGAAGTCGTGGGCCATCCACCGCGGCAGCTCGACCCGCAGGAACCCGACCACGTCGATCTCGGGACACGACTGCAGGCGCCGGCGCGCGGCATCCACGTCGGTCGCCCGGGTGAAGACGATGTCGTCGTCGGTCACGAGCACGAACTCGGTGCCGACAGCGTCGAGCGCGGCGTTGCGGCCCACCGACACCCCCGAGTTGAACGGCAGCGCGATGACGTCGACCCCGGGCTCGGGGAACGTCATCGGCGTGGCGGAGTCGTCGGCGACGACGATCCGGCCGTCGAAGACGGTGCGCGCCGACCGCACGAGGCGCCTCGCGATGTCCGGGCGCTGGAAGGTCTTGACGGCCATCGTCACGGTGCGCGCGGTCTCGGCCCTCGTGGAGGGGTCGGAGCGCTCCCCGGTGACCCGGTCGAGGGCGCGCACCCCCCGGACGGCGGCGGCCGTGGCCCCGCGGTATGCGAGCCGCAGCGGGGCGCCCCCGCGCCCGAGCATGACCCGCTTCACCCGCCTGGCGTCCACGGCACCTCCTCCACCGGATGCAGTATGCCGTGCGCGAACCCGCCCGTCGGTGGGAGCCTGTGGTCGTGAGTGAGGTCGTGCCCGTCGTCGCCGTGCTCGGGCGGGGCGTCGTCGACGCCGCCGACCCCGTGCTCACCGCCGACGACCTCGGCCTGACCCGGGGCGACGGCTGCTTCGACTCCGCCCGGGTCGTCACGGCGCCGTCGGGCGCGGCCCGGGTCGTCGACCTCGACGAACACCTCGCGCGGCTCGCGGCCTCCGCCGCCGCGATGGCCATCGACCCCCCGACCCACGAGCAGTGGCGGCACCTCGTCACCCAGGCCCTGGCCGCCTGGTCGACGCCGGGCGAGGCCGTGCTCAAGCTGCTGCTCACCCGCGGGCGCGAGTGGCGGCCGAGCGGCTCGACCGCCATCGTCACGATCACCCACCGCGGGCCCGCGCTCCCGACCACGCGCGGCGGCGCGCACACCCCGCCGCGCAGCATCACGGCGGTGACCCTGAGCCGGGGCCACCCCTCCGACGCCTTCACCGACGCGCCCTGGCTGCTGGGCGGCATCAAGACCCTGTCGTACGCCGTCAACGCCGCCGCCACCCGCGAGGCACGGCGGCGCGGCGCCGACGACGTCATCTTCACGACGACCGACGGCTTCGCCCTCGACGGCCCGACCTCCGGGCTCGTCGTGGCCCGCGACGGGGTCCTCACGAGCACGCCGACGGGTGCCACCGGCATCCTCGAGTCGGTCACGGTGGCCGCGATCCTCGAGGCCGCCCGCGGCGACGGGCTGGGCGCCGCGTACGACCTCGTCCCCGTCCCCGACCTCTACACCGCGGATGCCGTGTGGCTCGTGTCGTCCGGGCGCGGCCCGGTGCTCGTCACGGTGCTCGACGGCCGGGCCCTGCGCGTCGACGACGACCTCGCGGCCAAGGTGTCGCGCTACGCCGGGTTCTGACACGGCGAGGGGCCCGCACCGGGTGGTGCGGGCCCCTCGTCGATGTCGGCCGGATCAGGCGTCGGCGGGAACGCTCTCGCCGGAGGCCTCACCCGAGGCCTCGCCCGAGCCGTCGCCGGAGCGCTCGCCACGGCCGCGGTTGCCACCACGGCGGCGGTTGCGCGGGCGACGCTCGCCGCGCTCTCCACGCTCGCCGCGCTCCGCGTGCTCATCCCCGTCGCCACGGGCCTCGCCCGCACCGTCGGAGTGGTCGGCGTCGGCGGTCGGTGCCGGGGCGGCAGCCGCCGGCGCGGCAGCCGCCGGGGCGTGCTCCTCGCCGGTCTCGCCCTCGGCGAGCACGGCGGCCAGCGACAGCTTGCCGCGCGGGTCGATCTCCTTGAGCTCGACCTGCACCTTCTGGCCGACCGCGAGCACGTCGTCGACGTTGTCGATCCGCTTGCCGCCGACGAGCTTGCGCACCTCGGAGATGTGCAGGAGGCCGTCCTTGCCGGGCAGGAGCGAGATGAACGCGCCGAAGGTCGTCGTCTTCACGACGGTCCCGAGGAAGCGCTCGCCGATCTCCGGCATCTGCGGGTTGGCGATGGCGTTGACCATCGCGCGCGCCGCCTCGGCCGACGGGCCGTCGGTGGCGCCGATGTACACGGTGCCGTCGTCCTCGATCGAGATCTGCGCGCCGGTCTCGTCCTGGATCTGGTTGATCATCTTGCCCTTCGGGCCGATGACCTCGCCGATCTTGTCGACCGGGACCGTGACCGCGATGACGCGAGGAGCGTACGGGCTCATCTCGTCGGGCGCGTCGATGGCCTCGTTCATGACGTCGAGGATGTGCAGTCGCGCGTCGCGGGCCTGGGTCAGCGCGCTGGCCAGCACGTCGGCGGGGATGCCGTCGAGCTTGGTGTCGAGCTGGATGGCCGTGACGAACTCACGGGTGCCGGCGACCTTGAAGTCCATGTCGCCGAACGCGTCCTCGGCACCGAGGATGTCGGTGAGGGCGGCGTACTCGGTCCTGCCGTCGACCTCGGCCGACACCAGACCCATCGCGATGCCGGCGACCGGGGCGCGCAGCGGCACACCGGCGTTGAGCATCGACAGCGTGGACGCGCAGACCGAGCCCATCGAGGTCGAGCCGTTGGAGCCGAGGGCCTCGGACACCTGGCGGATCGCGTAGGGGAACTCCTCGCGGGTCGGGAGCACCGGCATGAGGGCGCGCTCGGCGAGCGCACCGTGGCCGATCTCGCGACGCTTCGGCGAACCGACGCGGCCGGTCTCACCGGTCGAGTAGGGCGGGAAGTTGTAGTTGTGCATGTAGCGCTTGCGGGTGACCGGGCTCAGGGTGTCGAGCTGCTGCTCCATGCGGAGCATGTTGAGCGTCGTCACCCCCATGATCTGGGTCTCGCCACGCTCGAAGATCGCGGATCCGTGCACGCGCGGCAGCACCTCGACCTCGGCCGAGAGGGCGCGGATATCCGCGAGGCCACGGCCGTCGATGCGCACCTTGTCCTTGAGGATGCGCTGGCGGATGAGCTTCTTCTGCACGGCACGGAAGGCGGCGGAGACCTCCTTCTGGCGGCCGTGGAACTCGCCGACGATGCCGGCGTCGTGGATGCCGTCGCTGTCGCCGACGAGCTTGAGGTGCACGGCCGACTTGATCTCGTCGAGGCGGTCCTCGCGCTCGGTCTTGCCCGGGATCTGGAGAGCTTCGGCGAGGTCGGAGGCCGTCTCGGCCTCGACCGCGGCGTAGACGTCGTCCTCGTAGTCGAGGAAGACGGGGAACTCCTGGACCGGCTTGGCGGCGGTGGCGGCGAGCTGCTGCTGCGCCTCGCACAGCACCCGGATGAACGCCTTCGAGGCCTCGAGGCCCTGGGCCACGACCTCCTCGGTCGGGGCGGTCTTGCCCGCGGTCTTGACGAGGTCCCACGTCTGCTCGGTGGACTCGGCCTCGACCATCATGATCGCGACGTCGTCACCGGCGATCCGGCCGGCGACGACCATGTCGAAGGTGGAGCGCTCGGCATCCGAGAAGTTCGGGAAGGCGACCCACTGGTCGTCGATGAGGGCGACCCGGACGCCACCGATCGGGCCGGAGAACGGCAGCCCCGAGATCTGCGTCGAGGCGCTCGCGGCGTTGATCGCGAGCACGTCGTACTGGTGGTCGGGGTTGAGCGCCAGGACGGTGATGACGACCTGGACCTCGTTGCGCAGGCCCTTGGTGAAGGTCGGGCGCAGCGGGCGGTCGATGAGGCGGCAGGTGAGGATCGCGTCGGTCGACGGGCGGCCCTCGCGACGGAAGAACGAGCCGGGGATCTTGCCCGCGGCGTACATCCGCTCCTCGACGTCGACGGTCAGCGGGAAGAAGTCGAAACCCTCGCGCGGGCTCTTGCCGGCGGTGGTCGTGGACAGGAGCATCGTGTCCTCGTCCAGGTAGGCCGCGACGGCGCCGCCGGCCTGCTTCGCGAGCCGGCCGGTCTCGAACCGGACGGTGCGGGTGCCGAAGCGGCCGTTGTCGATGACGGCCTCGGCGCTGGTGATCTCAGGACCCTCCATGGGTCCTCCTTTTCTCTTGTTCCGAAAGCCCTCGTGCATCGTCGTTGTGCACGGGCTTGTCCAACGGGCGGTGCCGGGACGGCATCCACCCCTCACGCGAAAGAGGCGGCCCTCGCAGTGAAGGCCGCCCCTCGCGGAAGTGTTATCGGCGCAGGCCGAGGCGCTTGATGAGCGAGCGGTAGCGCTCGACGTCGACGCTCTCGAGGTAGCGCAGGAGCCGGCGGCGCTGGCCGACGAGCAGCAGCAGGCCGCGGCGGCTGTGGTGGTCGTGCTTGTGCTGGCGCGAGTGCTCGGTGAGGTCCTTGATCCGCTGGGTGAGCAGCGCGACCTGCACCTCGGGAGAGCCGGTGTCGCCCTCGGTGGTGGCGTACTCGGCCATGATCTGCTTCTTGACGTCCGTGCTCAGGGGCATGGGGCGACGACTCTCTTCCTTTGGTTTCGCTGCGCGGCGCTCCCGGGCTGGTTCACCGGGGCTCTCTGGATCCGCGGCCGGTTCTCACGGCAGTGCTCAAGGCTACCAGCGGGCGCCCTGCCCCCATAATCGCGTGAGCGGCGGCGTTCTAGGTCGGTCGCATGGGCCGAACGGCCCGATTTCGCCCGAATAGTCCGCAGGGCCGGGCGGTGCCGCGATGCGCGGTCTACTCTGCCGGTTGGGGCCACCTTGAGATGACCTGCCGAGAGTCGCGAGACAAGAACCGAGGAGAGTCACATGAGTCCGACCAGACGAGGAGCGTTGGCGGCTGCGGTCGCCGGGTCGCTCCTGCTTCCGATCGGTGTCCTGACGAGCGGGGTCGCTTCGGCGTCGGCCGCGCCTGCCGCCGTGAGCGCCGCCTTCGCGTCCACCGGGCTCGTTACCCCTGACACGCCGACTGTGGACATCACGCTGCCTCAGGGTGTGACCGCGGCAGAGATCGCCAAGGACCCGGAGACCACCGGTGTGACGATCGCCGTGGACTCCCCCGACGACAACCTCGACTACCCGGCCTTGGGTGGCGGAGAGATCAAGGGCAGGGGCAACTTCACCTGGACGCTGAAGAAGAAGCCCTATCAGATCAAGCTCAAGGATGCTGCGCCGCTTCTGGGCATGGACTCTGCCAAGACCTGGATCCTGCTCGCGAACCACGCCGACGCCTCACTGATGCGCAACAAGATCGCCTTCGACCTTGCTGGCGACATCGGCATGCCCTTCTCCCCGCAGTCCAAGTGGGTCGACCTGCGAATCAACGGCGACTACATGGGCAACTACCTCCTGACCGAGAAGGTGGAGGTCAAGGCCAACCGCGTGGACCTCTCCGATCCCTCGGCTGTCATCGCCGAGCTGGACAACAACTATGGCACCGCCGAGGACTACTACTTCCGCAGCACGGCCAGCAAGACGGTGTACACCCTCAAGGACCAGAAAGGCGCAGTGCCCTCGACGGTCGGAGACTGGAACGAGTCGGCCAAGACACAGGCCACCAAGGTCGGGTGGGATGACATCAAGAAGGACATCAACACCCTCGACGCGCTCCTGGACCAGTCGACGCCGGACTGGGCGGCGATCAGCGACCTCATCGACGTGGAGTCGTTCGTGAAGATGTACCTCGTCCAAGAGCTCACCATGAACATCGACGCTGCCAACTCGAGCCTGTACTTGTACAAGAACGGGACGAGCGACAAGCTGCACGCCGGACCCGTGTGGGACTTCGACATCACCCTCGGCAACTACAGCCGCGGCGAGGGCTCGGACACGAAGTCCGAGTTCGTCAAGAACCTCGACGTGCTGCGCAGCACGGCGAGCCCGCTGTGGGACGACCTCTTCCGGAACCCGGACTTCGTCAAGCAGGCGAACGCGGTGTGGACTGAGGACGTCGCCTACCACGCGAGCAAGCTGCCCTCGAAGATCGACGACTACAAGGCGACGGTGGCCCTCTCGGCGGCCAACAACTTCAAGCGCTGGTCCATCCTGGGCACCCCGAGCCTCCTCGGCAGCAGCGGGGGCACCTACGCGTCCAGCTACAGCACGGAGGTGAGCGACCTCAGGAGCTGGGTGGCCTCCCGCCAGTCACACCTGCGCAAGGCATACGGTGACGTCCCCGTGCTCCAGTACAGGGCGCATGTCCAGAGCCTGGGTTGGCTCCACAGGGTGAACACCGGGCAGATCGCCGGGACCGTGGGACAGGCGCGGCGACTCGAGGCGTTCTCCCTCGCCAAGCTCACCTCGCCCGCGGCGGGAAGCATCCAGGCCAAGTCACACGTCCAGAGCATCGGGTGGTCGAGCTCGTGGCGCAGCACGGACCTCGTCGGCACCACAGGACGAGGGCTCCGCCTCGAGGCCTTCCAGCTGCGACTCACCAGCGGCCTCGCCACGAGGTACAACATCTCCTACCGGGCCCACGTGCAGGGCATCGGCTGGCAGCCCTGGGTCACCAACGGCGCGACGGCCGGCACGACCGGGCAGGCCAAGCGCGTCGAGGCTGTGCAGGTGCGTATCCTCGAGAAGACCTCGCCGACCCCCGTGGCCCCCACTCCGTGAGGCCATGACCGTGTGACACGCCGCACGACCGTGTGACGCCGCACCGGCGACGAGGCTCGATGAGAGGGCTCTCGGCGCCGGTGCGGTCCATGAGGAGCGGTGAGCTGACAACGCACGGCCAACCACCAGGAATGGCCGAAGACCGGGAGTAACGCGAATTGGGCGGCAGCACGGGCCGGGTGCGTTCTTGGACACGACGCACGAACGGACGGTCCAACGTTCTTCGGTTCGTCCCCGAAGCGGTGTTGGCCTTGGGCGTTGCAGGCGCCCTGACCGGCTGGGCGGTCCTGGCCTCCCCCGTCGGCTCACCCATGGTGAAGACCCCGCCGGAAACAACACGGGTCGCGCCGACGACCCTCGCGCTCATCGCCGACTTCGGCAACTGCGGCCCCGGCGCGGCGCGGGTCGCCACGATGGTCGACGCATGGGCCGTCGACGCGGTCGCCACGGCCGGCGACAACACCTACGACGACGACCCGGGCTGTACGCCCTTCACCGAGTCGGTGGGCGACTACTACGACTCCTACGTCAACGACCCCGACGGGCCGCGCTTCTGGCCGGCGCTCGGCAACCACGACTACGAGGACCCCAACGCCGGCCTCGCCAAGTACCGCGACTACTTCACCTACCTCAGCACCGAGGCCGACGCCCAGCAGCGCTGGTACGACGTGACGGTGGGCGGCATCCACCTCTTCGTCCTCGACAACGACGCACCCGACGCCGACCTGGCCGCCCAGCGCACCTGGCTGCGCGAGCGCCTCGCGGCCTCACGCGCCGCGGACCCCACGACCTGGAACGTCGTCGTCTTCCACCGGCCGGCGTTCACGTCCGCGTCCCACCCGGACGAGGTCGCGATGCGGCCCGACGCCGGCTGGGACTACCGCGGCTGGGGTGCCGACATCGTCATCGCCGGCCACCAGCACGTCTACGAGGACGTTGTCGTCGACGGCATGCACTACGTGACCGCCGGCATCGCGACGAACGGCCTCGAGCGCGGCGGCTGCGACGCCGAGCTCACGACCGGCAGCCGGCTGTGCCGCGAGGGCGTCGAGGGTGCCCTGCGCATCGTGGCGACCGCGGCCTCGCTGACCCTGGAGTACCGCCAACCGGGTGACGGGTCCGGCACCGTGCTCGACACGATCGGGCTGACCCGGTGAACAGCCCACACCGGATGCCGTACCGCCCACACCGGATGCCGTCCCGCCCACACCGGATGCCGTCCCGGGCCCGGCGGGCGCTCCTCCCCCTCGTCCTCGTCGCCGCGCTCGCCGGCTGCGCCGCCGCCGCCGAGACCCTGCCGACGCCTGGCGCGACGCTCCCGGCATCCCCGGTTGCGCCGACCACCCTCGCGGTGGTCACCGACGTCGGGAACTGCGACGAGGGCTCGGCCCGGGTCGCCGACATGGTCGACGGCTGGGCCCCGGAGGCGATCGTCACGGCCGGTGACAACACCCAGGGCACCGAGGGCTGCACGCCGTACACCGACTCCGTCGACGACTACTACGGCGAGTACGTCCGTGACCCCGCAGGCCCACGGTTCTGGCCGGCCCTCGGCAACCACGACCACGAGAACAAGGGCGCCGGGCTGGCGGCCTACCTGGCGTACTTCGACTACCTCAGCGCCGACGACGACCCGCAGCGCCGCTGGTACGACCAGCAGCTCGGCCCGGTCCACGTCTTCGTGCTCGACAGCGAGGCCTCCGAGGCCGACCTCGCCGCCCAGCGCACCTGGCTGCGGGGCGCCCTGGCCACGGCGCGGTCCGCCGAGCCGCGCACGTGGAACGTCGTCGTGTTCCACCGGCCGGCGCACTCCTCCGGCTCGCACGGCCCGTTCGAGCCGATGAGCGAAGCCGCGGGGTGGGACTACCGCGGGTGGGGCGCCGACATCGTCCTCGCGGGCCACCAGCACCTCTACGAGGACGTCGTCGTCGACGGGCTGCACCACGTGACGGCCGGTGTCGGGGCGAGCGAGATCGCCCGACCGTGCCCCGACACGCTCGTCGACGGCAGCCGCCGGTGCGTCGACGGCCCGGGCGCCCTGCGCCTCACCTCGACCCCGGCCACCCTCCTGCTCGAGTACCACCAGCCGGTCGACGGCGGCTCGACGGTCGCGGACGTCATCACCCTCACCCGCTGACCGCTGCGTGGCGCCGTCGCGCCCCCCGCCGGGCTGGCAACCGCCGTCGCGCCGGGGAGGCGCCGGCCTCGGGTGGCGCCGCCCGCCCTCCGTCGTTATGGTGCTGTGACGGACGACACACAGAGGACGTCATGGCCACGTACGAGTTCAACTGCGCCGAACACGGTGTCCTGACGGTCTCGGTGCCCATGGCGGAGGTCACCTCCACGATCCCCTGCCCGTCCTGCGGTGAGCCCGCTCGCCGCCGGTACACGGCACCCGGTCTCGCACTCGGGGATGCCGCGGCACGCCGCCTCATCGAGGCGACCACAGCGACCGCCCACGAGCCTGCCGTGGTCCGATCACCGACCGGCGCCCCCGTGCGACGGTCCGGGGCGCGCCCACTCGCGGACCCGCGGACGGCACGCCTTCCCGCACCCTGACCTGAGCATCGGGGTACCGAACCGCTCAGGTGGATCGGAGGTCCATGGGCAACGTCGGTCTGCTCTACGTCGGCGCCGTCCTGTTCATCAACGGCTGCGCCCTGCTGGGCTGGGTGCGCGGCAACGGAGCCGTCCCGCTCAACATCTTCGTCGGGCTGCTCCAGGTGCTCACCCCCACGTTCCTCATCTTCACGGCGAACGGTGACACGAACGCCATCTTCAACGCCTCCGGCCTGTACCTCTTCGGGTTCACCTACCTCTACGTCGCGATGAACACGATCTGGGGGTTCGACGGGACCGGCCTGGGCTTCTTCTCCCTCTTCGTGGCCATCGCAGCGGTCGCGTACGCAGCGGTCAACGTCATCGAGTACGAGAACTACGCCTTCGGCGTCATCTGGCTGCTGTGGGCCTACCTGTGGTGGCTGTTCTTCCAGCTGCTCGGTCGCGACCGGGAGGGCCTGACCGCGTGGACCGGCGCCGTCGCGGCGATCGAGGGCTGGACCACCGCGGCCATCCCGGCCTTCCTCCTCCTCACGAGCTGGTGGGATGCCGTTCCCAACGCCGCCTGGGCGGCCATCGTCGCCGTCCTCACGCTCGGCGGCTTCGTCGTCGCCCGATCCCGCCTCGGCGCCCGCGCCGCGGCCATGGCCTGACCCCCACCCCGTGCGCGGCGACCCCGCCGCCGACCCGTAGGAGAGACACGACATGCCCGAGCTGATCTTCCCGCTGGACTCGACCAAGAAGTTCACCGACCAGAAGTACCTCGGCCACAACCGCTGGCACCCCGAGGTCCCGGCCAACGTCCACGTCAAGCCGGGTGACTCGTTCCGGATGCACTGCCGCGAGTGGTTCGACGGTGCGATCGTCAACGACGACTCGGCCGACGACATCCTCAACGCACCGCTGAAGACCGTCCACGTCCTGTCCGGGCCGGTGGCCGTCGAGGGGGCCCAACCCGGTGACCTGCTCGTCGTCGACATCCTCGACGTCGGGCCGATCCCCCAGGAGGACAGCGGTCCGCTCGCGGGCCAGGGCTGGGGCTACACGGGCATCTTCGCCACCCAGAACGGTGGCGGCTTCCTGACCGAGCAGTTCCCCGACGCGTACAAGGTCATCTGGGACTTCACCGGCGGGGTGGCCACCTCGCGGCACGTCCCCGGGGTGTCCTTCGTCGGCATCGTCCACCCCGGCCTCATGGGCACGGCGCCCTCCGCCGACCTGCTGGCCCGCTGGAACGCCCGCGAGGCGGCCCTCATCGCCACCGACCCGGACCGCGTGCCGCCCCTGGCCCTCCCGCCCGAGCCGGAGCACGCCATCCTCGGCACCCTCCCGGAGTCCGAGTACGCCCGCGTCGCCGCCGAGGCCGCGCGCACCGCCCCGCCGCGCGAGAACGGCGGCAACCAGGACATCAAGAACTTCACGAAGGGATCCCGGGTCTTCTACCCGGTGTTCGTCGACGGGGCCAACCTGTCGATGGGCGACCTGCACTTCTCCCAGGGCGACGGCGAGATCACCTTCTGCGGCGCGATCGAGATGGGCGGGTTCATCGACCTGCGCGTCGACCTCATCAAGGGCGGCATGGACACCTACGGGGTCTCCGAGAACGCCATCTTCATGCCGGGCACGACCGACCCCCGGTTCAGCGAGTGGCTCGCCTTCTCGGGCACCTCGGTCACCCTCGACGGCGAGCAGCGCTACCTCGACTCGCACCTGTCCTACCAGCGGGCCTGCCTGCACGCGATCGACTACCTCACGAAGTTCGGCTACTCCCCCGAGCAGGCCTACATGATCCTCGGGGCCGCGCCGATCGAGGGCCGCCTGTCCGGCGTGGTCGACATCCCGAACTCGTGCTCGACGGTCTACATCCCGACGTCGATCTTCGACTTCGACGTGCGCCCGTCGGCCAGCGGTCCCCACCAGGTCGACCCCGGCATGGGCGTGCCGAAGTCGTCGTTCTGACCTGCTGAGCCGTCTCCGCACCCTCCGGATGCCGGGGGGTGCGGACGGCTGCCGCCTCACGGGGACGGCGTAGCATTGCGACCCAGGTCACACTCACCGCGAAGGAGTCGACAGCGTGCGTCAGAGCGGTCGGGGCAGGGTCCCCACCCCGGCATCGCCGCCCGCCCCCGCGGACCCGCAGCGGGCGGCCTCGGTGCGGGCCATCGCCGAGCAGCTGGCCGGCATCCGGGGGCCCCTCCTGCCGATCCTCCACGAGGTCGTCGCGGCGCACGGGTACGTCCACGACGACGACGTCGTGGTCGTCGCCGACGTGCTCAACCTCAGCCGGGCCGACGTCCACGGGGCGGTCACCTTCTACCACGACTTCCGCCGCACTCCCCCGCCTGCGCACCGCGTCGCGCTGTGCCGCGGCGAGGCCTGCCAGGCCCGGGGCGCCGAGACCGTCCACGCCGTGGCGGCCGACCGGTGGTCGGGCTCGGCCGACGTCGAGGTCGGCGAGGTGTTCTGCCTCGGGCTGTGCGCGGTCGGCCCGGCGGGCACCGTCGACGGCACCCTCCACGCGGGGTTGACGCCGCAGCGCCTCGACGCCGCGACGAGCGGGTGGTCGCCGTGACGACCGCCTGGGTGCCGTGCGACGCCGCGGCCGTCGCCCTCGGGGCGGACCACGTCGCCGACGTGCTCACGGCATCCGGTGTGACCGTGCGGCGCAACGGGTCTCGGGGGATGCTCTGGCTGGAACCGCTCGTCGAGGTCGAGACCGAGCGGGGGCGGGTCGGCTACGGCAACGTCACGGCATCCGACGTCCCCGCCCTGCTCGACGGCCGGCTCGACGAGACCGAGCGCTGCGTCGGCGTCGTCGACGAGCACGAGTGGCTCGTCCGCCAGCACCGGGTGTCCTTCGCCCGGGTGGGTCTCATCGAGCCGACCGACCTCGCCGCGTACCGCGAGCACGGCGGCCTCGCCGGCCTCCAGCGCGCCCTCGCCCTGGCACCGGAGGAGGTCGTCGCCGAGGTCACGGCGTCCGGCCTGCGGGGCCGTGGCGGTGCGGGCTTCCCGGCGGGCATCAAGTGGGAGACGGTGCGCACGGCATCCGCCGACGTGAAGTTCGTGTGCTGCAACGCCGACGAGGGCGACAGCGGCACCTTCGCCGATCGCATGCTCATCGAGGGCGACCCGTTCACGCTCATCGAGGGCATGGCGATCGCGGCCCTCGCCGTCGGTGCCACCGAGGGGTTCGTCTACCTGCGCAGCGAGTACCCGCACGCGGTGCGCACGCTGCGCCGGGCCGTCGACATCGCCTACGCCCACGGGGTGGTCGGCGAGTCGGTGCTCGGCAGCGGGCGGCGCTTCGACCTCGACGTGCGCGTCGGGGCCGGGGCGTACATCTGCGGCGAGGAGACCTCGATGCTCGAGTCGCTCGAGGGCAAGCGGGGCGAGGTGCGCGCCAAGCCGCCGATCCCGGCCCTCGAAGGGCTCTTCGGGCGGCCGACCGTCGTCAACAACGTGCTCACGCTCGGTGCCGTGCCGATGGTGCTCGCCGACGGGGGCGAGGCGTACGCCGCGCTCGGCACGGGTCGCTCGCGCGGCACCCAGGTCTTCCAGCTCGCCGGCAACGTCGCGCGCGGCGGCATCGTCGAGACCGCGTTCGGCGTCTCGCTCGGCGAGCTCGTCGACGGGTTCGGCGGCGGCACGGCATCCGGCCGGCCGGTCAAGGCGGTGCAGGTCGGCGGGCCGCTCGGGGCCTACCTGCCGGTCACCCGCTTCGACCTGCCGATGGACTACGAGGCCTTCGTGGATGCCGGCGCGATGGTCGGGCACGGCGGCCTCGTCGTGTGGGACGACACGATGGACGCCTCGCTCATGGCGCGGTTCGCGATGGAGTTCTGCGCCAAGGAGTCGTGCGGGAAGTGCACCCCGTGCCGGATCGGGTCGGTGCGAGGGGTCGAGGTCATCGACCGGGTGCGCGCGGCGGGCGACGACGGTGTGCGGCGCACCCAGCTCGCGCTGCTCGACGACCTGTGCACGACGATGACCAAGGGCTCGCTGTGCGCGATGGGCGGGCTCACGCCGATGCCGGTGCGCAGCGCGCTCGAGCACTTCCCGGGCGACTTCGGCCTCCCCGCGCCCCCCGCGGCCCCCGGTTTATCGGGTGACCCGATAAACCCCCACTCCGCTGGACAACACTTCCCCCGCAAGGACGGGGTTCCCCCCGGAGAGTCAGCCACCGAGACCACACAGGGAGCACGGCCATGACGCTCGTCGACGAGACCGCCCTGGAGACGCCCGACCGCGGCACCCCACCGGTCGCCGGCGAGCCCACCGCCACCGTGACGGTCGACGGGCGCGAGGTCGCGGTGCCGCCGGGCACCTCGGTCATGCGGGCCGCGTCCCTCGCGGGCGTCGACGTCCCGAGGCTGTGCGCCACCGACAGCCTCAAGGCGTTCGGGTCGTGCCGGCTGTGCCTCGTCGAGGTCGAGGGCATGAAGGGCACGCCGGCCTCGTGCACCACCCCGTGCGCCGACGGGATGGTCGTCTCGACCCGCACCGAGCAGGTGCAGCAGCTGCGCCACGGCGTCATGGAGCTCTACCTGTCCGACCACCCCGCCGACTGCGACGGCTGCGCCCGCGGCAACTGCGAGATGCAGCGCCTCGCCCGCGAGACCGACGTCGCCGAGGTCCGATACGGCCTCACCGGCGCCTCCCACCTCACCGAGCCGACCGACGCCTCCAACCCCTACTTCGACTACGACCCCGCGGCGTGCATCGTGTGCTCGCGCTGCGTGCGGGCCTGCGCCGAGGTGCAGGGCACCTTCGCCCTGACCGTGGCCGGCCGCGGCTTCGACTCGCGGATCACGCCCGGCGGCACCGACTTCCTGTCCTCCGAGTGCGTGTCGTGCGGGGCGTGCGTCCAGGCCTGCCCGACCGACGCGCTCGCCGAGAAGTCGCTCGTCGAGCTGGGGATGCCGTCGCGCACCGTCGTCACGACGTGCGCCTACTGCGGGGTCGGCTGCTCGTTCAAGGCCGAGGTCCAGGGCTCCGGTGACGACACCCGCGTCGTGCGCATGGTGCCGTGGAAGAACGGCGGGGCCAACGAGGGGCACTCGTGCGTCAAGGGCCGCTTCGCGTACGGGTACACCGCGCACAGGGACCGCCAGCTCAGCCCGATGGTCCGCGACTCGATCGACGACGAGTGGCGGGTCGTGTCGTGGGCGGAGGCCATCGACCGGGTGGCGACGGGGTTCCTCGCGCTGCGCGAGAAGCACGGGGTCGGCGCGATCGGCGGCATCTCCTCGTCGCGGTGCACGAACGAGGAGGTCTACGTCGTCCAGAAGATGGTGCGGACGGCGTTCGGCAACAACAACATCGACACCTGCGCCCGGGTGTGCCACTCCCCCACCGGCTACGGGCTCAACCACGCGTTCGGCACCTCGGCGGGCACCCAGGACTTCGCGTCGGTCGACCTCGCCGACGTGCTGCTCGTCATCGGGGCGAACCCCACGGACGCCCACCCGGTGTTCGCGTCGCGGATGAAGCGGCGCCTGCGGGCGGGTGCGCGGCTCATCGTCGCCGACCCGCGGCGCATCGACCTCGTCCGCTCACCGCACGTGCAGGCGCAGCACCACCTGCCGGTGCAGCCGGGCACGAACGTCGCGTTCGTCAACGCGATGTGCCACGTCGTCGTCACCGAGGGGCTGTGGGACGAGGAGTTCGTCCGCGCCCGGTGCGAGGGCGTCGATGGCTACCTCGCCTTCATCGCCCGGCCCGAGCACTCGCCCGAGGCGACGGAGCGCGAGACCGGCATCCCGGCATCCGAGCTGCGCTCTGCCGCGCGGCTCTACGCCCGCGGCCCGAACTCGGCCATCTACTACGGGCTCGGGGTCACCGAGCACAGCCAGGGCTCGACGATGGTCATGGGCATGGCCAACCTCGCGATGCTCACCGGCAACCTGGGGCGCGAGGGCGTGGGCGTCAACCCGCTGCGCGGGCAGAACAACGTGCAGGGGTCGTGCGACATGGGCTCGTTCCCGCACGAGCTGCCCGGCTACCGGCACGTGTCGCGGCCCGAGGTGCGCGAGGTCTACGAATCGCTGTGGGGCGTGACGATCCAGCCGGAGCCGGGGCTGCGCATCCCCAACATGTTCGACTCGGCGATCGGCGGGTCGTTCAAGGGGCTGTACGTGCAGGGCGAGGACATCGCGCAGTCCGACCCGAACACGCAGCACGTCGAGGCGGCCCTGCGGTCGATGGAGCTCGTCGTCGTGCACGACCTCTTCCTCAACGAGACGGCACGCTTCGCGCACGTCTTCCTGCCGGGGGCGTCGTTCCTCGAGAAGGACGGCACCTTCACCAACGCCGAGCGCCGGGTCAACCGGGTGCGCCCGGTCATGCCGTCGCGGGTCGGCAAGGACGAGTGGCAGGTCGTGTGCGAGATCGCGACGGCCATGGGCTACCCGATGTCGTACGGCTCGGCGGCCGAGATCATGGACGAGATCGCGGCGACGACCCCGACCTTCGCGGGGGTGTCGTTCGCCCGGCTCGACGCCGAGGGGTCGATGCAGTGGCCGGTCACCGAGGCGGCGCCCCACGGCACGCCGACGATGCACGTCGGGTCGTTCGTGCGCGGGCTGGGGCAGCTGACGCCGACCGTCTACGTGCCGACGACGGAGCGGGCCAACCGCCACTTCCCGCTCATCCTCACGACCGGGCGCATCCTCAGCCAGTACAACGTCGGCGCCCAGACCCGGCGCACCCCGAACTCGACGTGGCACCCCGAGGACATCCTCGAGATCCACCCCTCGGACGCCGAGCTGCGCGGCATCGCCTCCGGCGACGTCGTCGAGCTGTCGTCCCGGGTGGGGGCGACTAGGCTCACCGCGCTCGTCTCCGAGCGGATGCCGGCCGGCGTCGTCTACACGACGTTCCACCACCCGGTGACCGGCGCGAACGTCGTGACGACGGAGAACTCGGACTGGGCGACGAACTGCCCGGAGTACAAGGTGACGGCCGTACAGGTCGAGGTCGTGACCCAGGCGGCGCGGGCGGCCGCGTCGCTCGGCGAGCCCATGGGTGAGCTTGGTGATCCCGTGGGTGAGCCGGTTGGTGAGCCGAGCGGTGAGCCCGTCGGTGAGCCGGTGCCGACGGCAGGCCGCTCGTGAGCGGGGGCGTCCCGCCCGTCGTGCGGCTCGGGCACGACCTCGTGCGCAACTTCGAGGCGCTGCCGCCCGAGAAGGCCGCCGTCGAGCTGGCCACGCACATCCGCAAGTTCTGGGAGCCGCGGATGCGCCAGGAGCTGCTCGCCCGGATCCGCTGGGGCGACACGAGCCTGCACCCGCTGCTCGTGCGGGCCGCCGAGGACCTCGTCGACGGCGACGTCGACCGGGCCGAGGTGAGGGAGCCGTCCGGGGGCTGACCCTTCCCGGTCGGAGGTGCGTGATGGCGATGAGGGGCAGGCCCGGACGTGTGGTGCGCCGGGCGGGCGTCGTGCTCCTGATCGCCACAGGCGTGGCGGCCGGGGTCTGGGCCTGGAGGCACCGCCCCGCGCTCCTGCCGTTCGACTGACCCCGACCATCCTGAGCGGCGCTCCGCCCCCACCCTCCCTAGGGTGAGCCCGTGACCACGATCCCCGGACCGGACCTGCCACCCGGCACCGTCGTCGAGCACCGGCCGGCCGACGGCACGACGTGGGAGTTCCGGGACCGGCGGATCGAGGGCGTGACGTTCCGCGGGCTGCGGGATGCCGCGGAGTGGATGGCGTTTCGTCGTGTCGTGTTCGTCGGCTGCACCTTCGACGGCTGCGACCTCCAGTGGGCGTGGGGCAGCCACCACGAGCGGCAGGAGGACGCCGCACACCTGCTCGGATGCCGGGTCGTCGGGTGCGACCTGCGGGACACCTCCCTCGCCTTTGGGCGTATCGAGGGCTGCACCTTCGAGCGCTGCCAGTGGCGCGAGCCGCTCGACGCGGTCGACCTCGTCGACAACGTCTTCGTGGGCGTCGTCGAGTCGCTGACGATCTGGGGCCGGCACGTCCCCCTCGCCGCCGTCATCAGGCCCCGGTCGCGGCCCAACGAGATCCGTGGCAACGACTTCCGGGGCGCCGACCTGCGCGGGCTCGGGCTGCACGCCGAGGTTCAGGTGCGCGACCAGCTCTGGCCGGGGGGACCGCACTGCGCGGTCGTCGACCGCATCCCCGAGCGGGTTGCGGCCATCCTCGAGCGCACCACCGGGGCCGACGACCCGCTCGAGCGCGAGCTGCACGAGAGCGCCCGGTGGTGGGGGCTCACGAACGATGACAACGCAGTCCAGTCCGTGGCCTGGCTGCGGTGGGACGACCCCCTGATGCCGGACTTCACGAACCGCTTCCACCGCGCCCTCGCCGAGACCCGGCCGGGCTGAGCCAGTCTCTGCTCCCCCCGGCCGAGTCTGCGGCAGGACCGCGGAGCAGGGAAGCGGTCGACGCGCTCGGACCCGCGGGCAGGGACTGGCACTACCGGGACCCGGGCGCCGACAGGGCCGGAACGATGGCCGCGAGCATCGCATCGATCTCGTCCGCGCATGCTCGCGCGGCAGCGGCGCCCCGCCGGTGCGGGTCGACAACGTCCAGGTTCATCCCGTCGGGGAGGCGCGCAGTGTAGGCCTGATCGAGCAGCTCGAGGCCGTGGGCTGGGGCCGGGATCCGTTCCAGCGCATGGGTGAACTGGCGCACGCCGAACACCTTGAGCGCCTGGTCCGGCCATTCATCGATGATCCGCAGTCGCTGCGCGAACTCGAAGGTGAGCACGAGGTCGCTCTCGACCAGCAACTCGTGGGTCACGGCACGACTCACGTGACCGTTCGGCTCACCCCCTCGGGCTCGGAGCTGGGCTGCCATCTCAGGATCCATGTCGCGACCGGGGTATCCGGGCATGCCGGCACTCGCGAGCCAGACCCCCCGACCTTCGGGTGCGTGGTCGGGCAGGAGCTGGCTGGCGCGACGCTCGGCGTAGGGCGAGCGGGCGATGTTCGCCGTGCACACGAAGAGGACCCGTAGCGGAGCCTCCTCGGGCTTTCGGTCACGGGGCACCACCACAGGCTATCCACGGATGCCGCCCGGGCCGGGCCGTTGGATAGGGTTCGCCTTGCATCGCCGGTCCCGTGAGGGACGCACAACGAGCCGCGGGAGAACTCCACCCTCATGACCCACGTCCTGCGTTTGGTTGCGCTCGGCACCCGCCTCGAGGTGCGCTGCACCGGGGACTCTAGGGACCTGCTCGCGTCCTCGATGCGGCTCGCGTGGTCCCGCTGCCTTGACACAGACGACGACACGCAGCAACCGGCACCCGCAGAGGCCGAACCTGTCGAGGCTCGGCTCGACGATCCGGGCGACCTCGATCGCCGGCTCATGCTGACGACCCAGGACATCACCCGAGCGCTCATCAGCGCGCAGATCGGCAGCTTGCTGATGCTGCACGCCGGCGCGGTGAGCAACCCCTTGACGGGGCAGAGCCTTGTCTATGTGGCGGCTGGAGGAACGGGCAAGACGACGCTGACTCGACGGCTGGGACAACGGTTCGGCTATCTCACCGACGAGACCGTGGGGGTCGACGAGGCGCTAACGATCCTTCCCTACCCCAAGCCGCTCTCGGTGCGACGGCCAGACGGCCTGGGGCCCAAGGACGAGGTGTCCCCCGACACGCTCAGGCTAGAGCTCGCACCCCCACAACCCCATGTCGCACGCGTGGTGCTCCTCGACCGCCGACCCGAATGGGTCCAGCCGGAAGTAGAGGAGGTCCTCTTTATGGATGCCTTGTTCGCGCTCACCGAGCAGTCCTCATCTCTCCCCCGCCTGGACCGGCCGCTGCACCGGCTGGGTGATCTGATTGACACCTGCGGTCCGGTCTTGCGCGTGCGTTACGCCGAGTCTGCGGAAATCGAGAACGATCTGGCCCACATCATTGGAGGCACCAGATGAGGCTGCAGCGGCGGGAAGCGATCGATGTGTTGGAGCGGGACGGCGAGACTGTTGTCCTCTTGGGCAACCGAATCGTGAAGCTCAGCGAGCTCAGCGCCGCGATCTATGCCCTCACTCAACAGCCCACCGAACTGGAACAGATCGCACGCGACCTGGAGGCCCGCTTCGGCGGCCCGACGGACCGCTCCTCCTTGGACGCGACGAAGGACGCCGTGGCGGACCTCGTCCACCACGGCGTCCTCATGTACGCAGGCTAGTTGCCGGCCGTCAGCCCTGGATGCAAGTGCCCAGCGGGGTCACGCCCTCGGGGGGCTTGTTGCAGTCGTTGGGGGCGTCCACAGTAACGTAGTTCGGGTTGTCGAGAGCGTTGGCCTCCGCGGCCGTTGCCCCGTAGTAGAAGCGCAGGTTGCTTGAGCTGTTGTCGCTTTGGAACTTCACCACCGCGCTGCACCCACCTACGGGAACTGCAATGGCGGTGTCATACAGCTTCTCGTTCTGACCGGTGGCCGCCCGAATGCTGACGTACAGGGTGCCGTCGGTGTCCGGGCACTGGGTGCCGGTGTTGCAGATCCTGACGAAGTAGTCCTTGTCGTTCTGCCCCTCACCGGTGCAGCGGCAGCTGCCAGGATCGAAGCGAAGCGTGGGCACGCACCCGCTCTGCGCGTACGCAGGCGTAGCAACCGCAAGCGGAACGGCCGGAACCGCCCAAGCGGCACCCTTGGCGATGGTGCGGCGAGACACGCGCCTCTGCTCGCGCTCCTCTGTCATGGCAAACTCCCTGCTCGTGAACGATTCCGGGCCCAAGATAGCACCGCGCGGGGACCAATCCGTGCATCGTTGCCCGAACGTGATTCCCGCCACGGCGTCGTGGTAGTCCGGCGAGATTAGCACTGGTCAACCCTCACCGGACCGCCATTCCGCGAAGGCGCGTCAACCTCCAGCAGGCCACGCCCCACGAGGTCGTCGAGGTAGGCGCTGACGTCGTCCGCCACGGCCTCGCGGGTGAGCCCGACGAGTTCCGCGATGGCGCCGGCCACATCCTCTTCACCGCCTGCCGCGACCGTCCAGATCCACGCTCCTGAGTCACGAAGGACGGCGGGTACGCCGTCAGGCAACTGCATGATGAACACCGTGCTCGGCGGGTCAGGCGCCCCGTCGGGCACGACGTGCGCCAGCCGCGCCGGAATCCGGTAGCCCGTCAACGCCCGGCCCCGACCCGTGCCCGCCTGGCCCGCAGGGTCTTCCGAATCTCGCGCACTCCCCACCGCGTCCGAGCCAGGTAGGCCCGCGACAGCTCGCGCGCCGTGGGCCGCCTGCCTAGGGCCGTCTCCATCCGGCGGGCGTTCGGCACGAGGAGGCGCACAGCAGTGCGCAGCGCGGCCCGCCGGGAAGGCGCCGCCCGCACCCGGGCCGCCCAGATGCGCACGAGGGAGATTTCGCCGGTCGAGAGCGCCAGCCACAGCTCGTACCCCGGCGCGCCCACGTACTCGTGGAGCCGGCCCGTGCCCGCGGCCAGGGCCACCTCGGAGCCGAGGTCGGCCGCCAGCGCCTGCACCGCGTGGCGTTCAGCCTCGCTGGCTGCCGTCCAGCTGCGCCGGATGTCAGGGTGGTCCAGGGCGCCTCCGCGCGCCGCATGCACGATGAGCATGAGGCGCTGGGCCGTGACCGACGGCACAGGGCACGGCACCCCGGCGATGTCGATCGTGTGCCGCTCGGCCCAGAGCCGGTCGAACGCGGCATCTTCGTCGATCCCCAGCCCTGGGAACCGCCGGTGGACGTCGACGGGTGCGAGCACGGGGTGGACCATCGTCGCCGCGTGCTCGAAGGCGGAGCCGTCCTCGAACCGGTACTTCATCGACCAGCCGTGCTGGCGCATCGCGGCGAAGAGTCGGTCGACGTGTTCGGGTCGGACGAGCACGTCGGCGTCGATACTCCTTCGCGCGACCGGCGAGTCGGCCACCTCGCTGGCCTGCAGCAGGCTGTTGTCGACGGCGGGCCCCTTGATGTGGAGCAGGTCGATGCCGTACTCCTCCGCCAGAACCTGGAGCGCCGCGTGCGCAAACCGGATGCCTACTGACGACGGCATCGTGATCGTCTCCACGGCACGACAGTATCGGGCGCGCCGGCCGTCGCCCCGCACCCGGAGTGCCGCAACCTCGCGGTGATAGCGTGCGGGCGTCATGCCCGGGAGGGCGCACCACTCGCCTCGGCATGGGGGAACCGCACGTGAAGGTCGTCGTCACCGGTGGGGCCGGGTTCATCGGCTCCAACCTCGGCCGTGAGCTGCTCGCCAGGCCCGACGTCGACGAGGTCGTCGCCCTCGACAACCTCTCCACGGGGCACTGCGCGAATCTCGATGGCACCGGCATCCGGCTGCACGAGGGCACCATCCTCGACCCCGCCGCCCTCGACGAGGCCTGCGAGGGGGCCGACGCGATCGTGCACCTCGCCGCCCTCCCCTCCGTCCCGCGCTCGGTGATCGACCCCGTCGCGTCGCACCACGCCAACGCCACCGGCACCCTCGAGGTGCTCCAGGCAGCGCGTCGCGCCGGCAACCTCCACGTCGTCGTCGCGTCGTCGTCGTCGGTGTACGGCGCGAACCGTGAGCTGCCCAAGCGCGAGGCCATGCGCACCGCCCCCATCTCCCCCTACGCGGTGAGCAAGCAGGCCACCGAGGCCTACGCGATGTCCTTCGGCCACACCTACGGCCTGCCCACCCTCGCCTTCCGCTTCTTCAACGTCTACGGTCCGCTCCAGGCCGCCGGCCACGCGTATGCGGCGGTGATCCCCAACTTCGTCGACGCAGCGCTGCGTGGAGTGCCCCTCACCATCCACGGTGACGGCGAGCAGACCCGCGACTTCACCAACGTCGGCACCGTCACCCGCGTGCTCGCCGACGCCGTGACCCGCACCGTGACCGACCTCGATCCGGTGAACCTCGCCTTCGGCACCCGCACCTCGCTCAACGCCCTGGTCGCCGAGCTCGCCGACACCCTCGGCTTCATGCCGGAGGTCGAGCACGTCGACCCGCGGGCCGGCGACGTCCGTGACTCGCAGGCCGACAGCACCCGCCTGCGCCACCACTTCCCCGACGTCGAGCCGGTGCCGCTGCACGTGGGTCTGCGCCAGACCGTCGACTGGTTCCGCACCCTGCCCGACTACCAGGCCTAGGCCCGTGCGGCGGACGCTCCCCCACCTGGACATCGCCGAGCGGGTCGGTGTCGTCCTCGTCCTGGCGTCCATCGCGTGGTCAGTCATCGCCTCGCTGCTCGCCGGCCGGATGCCGTCACTCACCTCGCCCTACGTGCTCGCCCCCGTGGTGCTCGCGGGCGGCGTCGGGCTGGGCCGGCTCGTCGCCACGCGCGCCCGGAGCGAGCACGTCGTGGCCGCCCTGGTCGTCGTGACGACGGTGCTCTACCTCGGGGTCATCTGGACCGACGGGCCCGCCAAGCGCCCCACCGCCTACGCGAACGCGAACGCCGCGGTGGCCGTGCAGGTCATCGGCCTCGCCGGGCTGGCGATGCTCGGGGCCGACCGCACCCGGCGCGTCGTCCTCTGGCTCACTGCGGCCGGGGCGGTCGCGGTCATCGACGCCAACGCCTCTCGCGCTGCCTTCGTCGTCGCGGTGCCGCTGCTGGCCGCGATCGCCCTGATGGCGTGGCACCCGGCTCGCCGGCGCGCCTGGGCGCTGGCCCTGGGGGCGGTCTCGATGCTCGTGGCAGCGGGGTGCATCCTCGTCCTCGCGTCCCGCCCCTCCTGGCCCGCCCCGGTGTCGAGAGGGCTGGACCCCACCCGCAACCAGCTCTGGCACGACGCGCTGAACCTGTGGCGACAGCACCCGGTCACCGGGGGCGGGCCCGGGTCGTTCGAGGACTACAGTGCGCTCGCCAAGGACGCCGACACGGTGGCCGCCCACTCCTCCCTCCTGCAGGTCGGCTCCGAGACAGGCATCGTGGGCGCCGTGCTGCTCGGCCTGCTCACCCTGACCGGCCTCGCCATCGCCGCTCGGGGGGCCGCTCCGTATACCGTGGTGGGCGCCGCCGCCTGGACCGCGCTCGGCCTGCATTCCCTCGGCGACCACCTGCTCGAGTACGCGCCGATCGTCATCGCCGCGGGGATGGCGCTCGGGTGGGCCGGCGCGAGCCGTTCAGAAGAGCTCGACGTCTCCGAGGGTGAGCGTCCAGTCCCCGGGTGACGGCGGGGATGCCGCGAGCGCTCGCGTCGTAAGCAGCGGCCCCTGACCCGGCAGGGGCAGCAGCCCCGCCGAAGGGCCGGTGCGCAGCCCGATCGCGTAGTCGGCGCCGGTCTCCTTGAGCATCCGGCGCACCAGGGCGATGCCGGTGCGGCGGTCGGGGACGAGCTGCTCGACGACCGCGGCCTCCACGGCATCCCCGCGGCGCCGGAGCCGGAAGACGATGCCGCCCTGCGCGGGGTCGTGGTGCGAGGCCAGCATCAGCCGGTAGTGCAGCGGCGCGAAGGACGTTCGCCAGGCGAGGTACTCGGGGGTGCGGTCGGTGCGGAACCCCGTGCTCGGCGCGTGCTCGAGCAGCGCCGCGGCGACGGCCCAGTCGGCAAGCGCCTCCCCCGCGTCGAGCCCGGCGTGCGTCGGCTGCGACCACAGGTCGGCGGGAACCCTCGAGGTGAGCATCCGCTGGGCCGAGCGGGGGCCGGCGGGCAGCACCCCCACCGGGAGCCGCCGAGCGAGGCTCCAGCCCATCTTCAGGTAGCCGGGGCGGCTCTGGTCGTTGGGGGTGTTGAACACGATTCCATCGCCGGCCAGGGTCAGCTCGGCGACGCCGCGCAGGGTGAGGGTGCGGAAGATGCCCTGGCCCTGGTATGCCGGGTCGGTGGCGGTGTCGACGGCGCGCACCGCGCGCACCACCCGGCCGGTGTCGTCGAGGAACCTCCAGCGCAGGAAGGTGCGGTAGCCGACCAGGGCTCCCTCGTGCAGCGCCATCCACGCCGGCGACACCCCGAACGCGTTCTCATGATGCTTCCAGCGGAAGAACTCCTCGTTGGGGTCCTCGTCGTGCCACCCGAGGGTGGCCCGGAACAGGTGCAGGACGGCGGGTTCGTCGTCCGGGCGCGCCGGGCGGATCTCGAGGTCGAGGCGGGCCCTGGGTGTCGGGGTGCTCACGAGGTGGTTCCGTCCAGCCAGGCCTGGAGCATGAGCACCGTCCACAGCGCGTAGTCGTGGTTGCGCTGGCCCGAGTCGTGCTCCGCCAGGGCCCGGGTGATCGGCTCGGGGCGGAGCAGGCCTTGCCGTCGCAGCCGGTCGGGGGCGAGCAGGTCGTGAGACCACTGCCGCAGCGGGCCGCGCAGCCAGTCGGCGAGCGGTGGGTCGAAGCCGACCTTGGGTCGGTCCCACAGCTCTGGGGGCACGTACTGACCGAGCACTTGGCGCACCAGCCACTTGCCCTGTCCGTCACGCACCTTGGCGCGCTCCGGCATCCGCCACGTGAGCTCGACGAACCGGTGGTCGAGGAAGGGCACGCGCACCTCGAGGGCGACGGCCATGCTGGCGCGGTCGACCTTGACGAGCATGTCGTCGGGCAGGGTGCGCTGCTGGTCGGCGAGCATCATCCGGGCCAGCGGCGTAGCGCCGACGAGCCCGGCCTCGGGGGGCGCGGAGGGCGGCGCGGAGGGCGGCGGCGGGTCGGTCATAAGCGTCGCCGGGTCCCACTGGGTGGCGAGCACGGCGTAGGCACCCATCGGGTCGTCTGCGGCGAGCACCCCGGCGAGCTTGTGCGCCTTGGTGCCCACCGCGGGGGTCCGTCCGGGGACGGCGCGGGCGAGCCGGTCCCAGCCGGCAGGGCTCGTCGTCGTGAGGGCGTGAGCGGCGCCGCGCCGCACCGGCCCCGGCAGCGTGAGCAGCCGGGAGAGGCCGCCCTGCGCCACCTTGTAGCGGTTGTAGCCGCCGAGCAGCTCATCGGCGCCGTCGCCGCTGAGGCAGACCGTCACGTGCTGGCGTGCGGCGGCGCAGAGCAGGGCGGTCGGCACGCCCGAGGGGTCGGCGAACGGCTCGTCGTAGAGGCGCGCCGCCCGCGACGCGAGGTCGAGGGGGTCGAGGTCGGCCAGGGGCAGCGTGGTGTGCTCGGTGCCCAGGTGGCGCGCGACAGCGGCTGCGGCGACGGACTCGTCGCCCTCGCCACCCACGGCGACGGTGAAGGTGCGCACGGGCTGGGTGCTCACGGCCTGGGCGAGGGCGACGATGGTGGAGGAGTCAACTCCCCCGGACAGGAAGGTGCCGACCGGCACGTCCGCCTCGAGCCGTCGGTGCACGGACTCGCGCAGGGCCGTGTCGGCCAGCCGCACGAGCTCGCGGTCGTCCAGCTCGAGGGGGTCGGCCAGGCCCGAGGCCGCGACGCCGGCCAGTGACCAGTACGGGACGGGCTCTGGCACCGAGGTCGGGCCGGTGACCCGCACGGTGCAGCCGGCCGGCAGCTTGCGGATGCCGGGGAGGATCGAGAGCGGCGCTGGCACGAAGCCGTGGCGCAGGTACTCGGCCAGCGCCTGTGGGTCGGGGGTGGTGCCGACCTGCGGCAGTCGCCGGATCGCGCCGAGCTCGGAGGCGACCGCGAACGCGTCGCCCACCCGGCCGTAGTAGAGCGGCTTCTCCCCCAATCGGTCGCGGGCGAGCACGAGCACGCGGTCGCGGCGGTCCCAGGCGGCCAGGGCGAACATCCCGTCGACGGCGGCTACGGCGGCCTCGGGCCCGGTTCGGGCGATCAGCTCGAGGAGCACCTCGGTGTCGGAGTGCCCGCGGAACGCGACCCCCTCACCCTGGAGCCGGCGACGGTGGTGGGCGTGGTCGTAGATCTCGCCGTTGAGCACGAGCACCCACCGGCCGTCCGCGGAGGTCATCGGCTGATGACCGGCCGCGGAGAGGTCGACGATCGACAGTCGGCGGTGCCCCAGGGCGACACCGGCGCCTTCGTCGAGCCAGCGCCCGTGGTCGTCGGGCCCGCGGTGGGCGACGGCGGCCGACAGGGCGTCCAGGTCGTCGCCGAGGTCGCGACCCACTGGTGCGAGCAGGCCGACCAGACCGCACATGAGCGTCCCCTCGTGTCGCTGGGTGGCCCGCACCCTGGGCCGGCCGCTGAGTATACGTTCCGGGCTGGGGCAGAATCGGGCCATGCCCCCCCACGAGGTCCCTCCGAATGCTCCCATCCGGGTGCTGTGGCTGATCAAGGGGCTGGGGCCCGGCGGTGCCGAGCAGCTGCTCGTGTCATCGGCGCGGGTGGCCGACCACACCCGCTTCTCCTACCGGGTGGCCTACGTTCGCCCGGACAAGGACCAGCTGGTCCCCCGGCTGGCCGAGTGGGGGGTGCCGGCCACGCTGATCGGGGCCGGGCCGCGCGGGCAGCTCTGGTGGCCGTGGCGCCTGCGCGCTCTGATGCGGGAGGTGGACACCGTGCACGCGCACTCCCCGCTGCTGGCCGGGGTGGCCCGGCTGGTGGCCCGGACGATCCCCGCGCGTGAACGCCCGGTGACGGTGTCGACCGAGCACAACGTGTGGGGCAACTTCTCGCGGTCCACTCGCCTGCTCAACGCCATGACAGCCGGTCTGGATCGGCACCGTTGGGCGGTCTCGAACGAGGTGCGCAGCTCTATGTGGCGCAGCCGCCAGGGAGGAGCTGAGGTGCTTGTCCACGGCATCGTGCAGAGCGACACCCAGCCCCCCGCAGGTACCCGGGAGCGGGTTCGGCGCGAGCTGGGTGTCTCTGAGGATGCCGTTGTGGCCATCACGGTGGCCAACCTGCGACGGGAGAAGGACTACCCGAACCTGCTGCACGCGGCGCAGTTGGCGCTTCGCGAGGAGCCGAGCCTGGTGGTGCTCGCGGTGGGCCAGGGGCCGCTGGCGGACGAGGTCGAGGACCTGCACCGGCAGCTGACTCTCGGCGATAGCGTCAGGCTGCTCGGCTACCGCACCGACGTTCCCGACCTGCTGGCGGCCAGCGACCTGTTCGTCCTGGCGTCATCGTCGGAGGGGCTGCCCGTCTCGATCATGGAGGCGATGACAGCCGGGCTTCCCGTCGTCGCCACCGCCGTCGGCGGGGTCCCGGAGGCCGTCACCGAGGGTGAGACGGGCCTTCTCGTACGAGCGCACGACCCGAAGGCCCTTGCGGAGGCGATGGTTGCCCTCGCACGGAATCGGCTGCTGCGGGACCGGATGGCCGCAGCAGCCCGCCAACGCAGCACGATCTACGACATCCGAACCGCAGTTGAAGCGCAGGAACGGTTCTACGCGACGCTGGTGCCCGCGTGAGTGAGGAAGGGCCCGGCGCCAGCGATACTGGGCCGGTGGAACGGCAGCCACATAATCCGACATACCAAGTTCCGGGCAACATCGCCTGGGTCGATGGTGCAGACTTCGGGATGGCCGAGGAGCTCTATCTCACGGTTGTCCCGGACGGCCAGACCGTGCTGCTCAAGGGTACCGCCCGCATGATCTGGATCGTCGCCTCGGAAGGCGGGAGCGTGGTGGATGAGGTTGCACAGCTTGTGGCGCGCCCGCCCGCCGAGATCGAGGATCAGGTTGGCACGTTCTTAGCCGACCTGACAAACCGCGGCCTGCTGGCGGAGCGCCAAGTGCGATGGCCGTCGATCACGATGCCTCCAGGGTTGGACTGAAGCCGATGGGCGTTGAACAGCCGAGCAGTGGAGTAGTCGGGCGCCTGCCACAGCGGCAGGTTGATCACCGGGACCTCAACCAGGACACCCTTGGGGTTCTGCGGCAGGTAGGCGACGACTGGGTGCACGTCAGAATCAGCGTGATAGAAGACGTCGCCCGACGGCGAAGTTCGGGGGATGTTCACCAGCTGGGGCAGCTCGTCAAGGCTCGTGCGACGCAAGACGCGTCCCAGGCGCGTGACCCGCACATCGCCAGTCGCCTCGTACACGCCACTCGCCTCCGCACCGACGTACATCGTGCGGAACTTGCACATCGTGAAGGGACGGCCTCCGAGGCCGAGGCGCTGCTGGCGGAAGATCACCGGGCCAGGCGAGTCGAGCCTGATCGCGGCCGCCGTGAATGCCATGACGGGCGACAACGCGGCGAGCGCACCCGAGCAGAGTGCAATGTCGATGACACGCTTCATTCGGAGAAAACGGGTGGTTCGGGCGTCTGTGCCTTGGACCGACGACCGACCCACCTTTGTCCCCCTTGCAGCGCGCTCCCCCGCGGAGTTTGTTCGCCCTTCGTTGGCCGAGTCCGAGCCGGGGGT
This sequence comes from Fodinibacter luteus, assembly GCF_039541575.1. Lineage (NCBI taxonomy): Bacteria > Bacillati > Actinomycetota > Actinomycetes > Micrococcales > Intrasporangiaceae > Fodinibacter (ex Wang et al. 2009) > Fodinibacter luteus. The sequence goes on from NZ_BAABGM010000015.1 coordinate 29,353, forward strand.
GACCTTCGGACCAGTTGGGATCCTAGGGCCAGCGAGTCACGCGACCAACTCCTGTTCGAGAACCGGACCGAATGGACCTGATTCTTGCCAATCACTCTCTGATCGAATCGATGTGGTGTAAAGGCCCTAACCGCGGAGGCCAGCGGCCTTTCCCAGCCGCACGAGCCCGGCGTACGCCCGTTCTGGGCCGAGCCTCCCAACCAACTTTGTTGCGAAGAACACATCGGGGTCAGACTGCCGCACCGGGACCCGCCTGAGCCGCAGGGGGTCGGCGCCCGGCAAATTGCGCCCGAGCTCGCCAGACGAAGCGCTCCGAAACCGTGATCCAAGCGCGGTCTCCATCGTCGGGACGGGGATGCCCCACGGATAGGTGAAGTGCCTCGGCGTCAGTCCGAGGTGCCGCTCGACGGCCGAGGTGCATGCGTCCAGCTCGTCCTCGGTCAGGCGCTCCGGCGGGACGTGGTGGTGCGTGTGATTCCCCACGGTGCACAGGCCCGAGTCGACCATCTCGGCGAGCTGTGCCCACGACATGCCCCTGCCGGCGGCCCCTTTGGCCGTCGAGGCCTCCCAGACCATCGTCTGCGCGACGTAGCCGGAGGCCAGGTAGACGGTGAAGGGCAGCTGCCGCTGCCGGAGCAGTGGCCAGGCATTGGCATGAACATCCTCGAAACCGTCGTCGAAGGTGAGCACGACGCTCGGGCTCGGGTCGCCGGCATCCAGCCGGTCGAGCGCCGTGTCGAGCGACACCACCTCGTGGCCGTCGAGCTGCTCGACCTGCCTGGCGAAGGCTGCGGTGGGCAGGTCCAGCTCATCCCGCGTGCCACCGCCGATGCGGTGGTAGATGAGGAGGGTCGCCCCCTGCGCAGGGGTATCGCGGCCGATGGCGGCCAGCCCGGACTTGAGACGCGTCCGCGCACTCGGGCGTTCAGCGCCTCGTCGCTCCGCCGCCAATGCTCAGTACCTCCTCTCGTTCGTCGATGTCGGAATCGTCGACGGATCGGGGCTTGGGTAGGGCGAGCAGGACGAGGAAGAACGGCAGCATGAGGACCCGCTGCCGGGCCAGGATTCCGAAGTTCGCGAAACCGGAGAATGCCACGATGAACGAGGTTGTGTAGACGAGGGCGAACACCACGTATGCGTTGCGCCTGAGAAGTCCGGGCAACCGACGAAGGCGTGGCCACGACCGCAAGGTGAGCACGAGGAGGAACAGCCCCTCGAGGCTCTGCACGAGCATCTGAGCGTTGTTCGCTTCCCAAGGCAACGGACGGAAGAGCACGGTCGCCGCTGCGGCAGGCAAAGCCACTGGCGAGTCGACGGGGACCGGAGTGAACTCCGACCCGCCCTGCGTCGTCCGCCCGCCGGCCATCTCGAGGGACTGGGTCACAGCTTCCCAGTTGAGGTCGTCGGTTCCGAGCAACTCCGCGGACTGTGTGGCGAGCACCCAAGCAGCGACCCCCATCACAAGGACGCCGGCGGCCTTGCTGAGCACACCGGTGACCTTCGTGGAGGCCGGACGGAACAGCTGGGCCAGGAGCAGGGCCGCGAACAGCAGGACAGCGATGTGCGGTCGGATGAGCGCCGTGCCGAAGGCCCCGGCCCCCAGCAAAAGCAGCGCCCCGCGCTGGCCGTTGAAGAACTTCGCGGCACCCAAGGCGGTGGCGCCGACGAAGAGCATGAGCCACGACTCCTTGCCGATGGAGGACGGCCAGTACAGCATCGACGGCAGGAGGAACACGAGCAGGGCGTACCGCCGGTGGTCACCGTCCGGCAGGGCCACCCGGAACGCGCGGTAGAGCAGGTAGACCCCCCAGAAGGCGAAGCTGCCGTAGACGAAGAAGGCGGCAAGCGTCGTAGGGCCGATCACCGTGTAGACGGCGGTCGTGATGAGCTCCATATACTGGGTGCCGCGGGTGGTGGCGAAGTCCCAGGTGATGGATCCGCCCCGCCAGCTGCGGTACTGGAACGCGGCGGCGAGGTTGTACCGCTCAGCGTCGGTCGCCCCGTCGTAGACCACGTAGGCGACGTAGTACCGCACGAGGATCCCGACCATCTTCGCGACGAACGCGAACGCGAGCAGCCGGCCGAACCACGGGCTCGGCTCACGCACCGCCGCCCGCCAGACGAGCACGGCATTGACGCCGATGACCGCCGGCAGGACGAGCAGCGCCCCCCACACGTTGTACGACTGCAGCCCGATGGCCCAGGCCCAGGCCAGCGCGTAGGCGGCGCCTGTCGCCATGGCGACACCGACGGCCCACGGGCGCACCGAGGTGGAGAGCCGCACGGAGAGTCAGGCGGAGGACGAGGTGCGGCGCGCTCGCCGGCTTGGAGGCGCCTCCTCGTGCCCGGCATCCGGCTGTGAGGGGAACGGCCAGCCGTCCTCGACGAGGTCGACCGGCTGCTCCGCGCGCGTCGGCGGGGGTGCGATGAAGTCCTCCGGTTGTCGATCGTCAGCGACGCGAGCCGGCCGCCCGCGCTTGCGCTTCTTCTTCTCCCCGTGCCCGTACCCGTAGCCGTACCCATAGCCGTCGGCGCGACGTCCGCGGGCGCCCACGAGCACGACCCCGCTGATCGGCACCTGGAAGCGGCCCAGGAGCTCCGCCACCCGGCGGGCCGCAACATCCGTGAGCCGACCGCTGCGGACGACGAGGAGGACGGTGTCGACGATCGGGAGGACGTCGAAGACGTCACTGGCCGCGAGCAGGGGCGCGGAGTCGATGATCACGACGTCGGCCATGCCACGTACCTCGGCGAGCAGGTGGCCCATCCGGCTCGCCAAGGAGGCGGGGTGGGCCAGCCGGGTGCCCGCTGTGATGATCCTCACGCCCGGCACGCTCGTCGGGCGGACCAGCGCCTCCAGCGTGACGTCTCCGGGGTCGCTGATGTAGTCGGAGATCCCCGCACCTTGCGGGACGTCGAAGAGGTTGTGGGTGTCCGGCGACCGCAGGTCCGCGTCGAGCACGAGAACGCGCTGGCCGGTCTCGGCAAAGCTCGCAGCGAGGTTGGCCACGGTGGTCGTCTTGCCCTCTGCGGCATTGGCGGAGGTGACGAGGATCAGCCTGGCACCGGAGGCTTCGACCCGGCGCTCCGGGCTGGCTGCGCGCCGCGCCGTGTACTCGCTGGACGACTGACGGCTCACCGTGTGCATGAGCGCAGTTCGGGCCGCTCGGTAGGCGTCGGAGTAATGGCTCAAGGGGTCCGCGGCCACGGTGATCTCGCCATTGCGTCGCTGTGCCTGACGGAGCTTCGGCACCTCGGCGATGATCGGCAGGCCCAGGGCCGCGTGCACCTCGTCGCGGGTGCTCAGGCGGGAGTCGACCCGCTGCAGGACCAGTGCGAGGGCGAAGCCGAGCAGGAGCCCGACCAGTGCGGCCAGCGCGGTGCGCAGTGCCCGCGAGGGGGGCACGACGAAACCGCCGCCGATCGCGTCCGGGATGGGGGTGGCCTCCTGGAGCATGGTGAGCTTGGCGCGCCCGGTGCCGGGCCGGGTCTTGCTGAAGTACGTGACGGCCTCGTCGGCGAAGGCGTTGGCAGTCGCCGCTGCCTGCTCGCCGTCGGCCGACGACGCAGAGATGGTCAGCGCTCCGGCGGCCGGGTCAGAAACCACCGCGACCTGGCTGGCCAATACGGCCGGGTTGCCCTCGTAACCCAGGGTTGCCGCGGCGCGGGTGGGGATCTCGCCGGTCTTGACGTAGAGGGCCACTCGATCCAGGGAAACGCTCTGCTCGGCCGTCCCGCCACCCACGAGGAGCGTCGCGGTGGCCGTGTAGGACGGGGCCGCCTTCGCCGCGCTGCTCTGAGCGGGCGTGATGACCCATGTCACGGCGGCCGCGACCACCGCGCACGCGATGATGACCGGCCACCGCCGCCGCGCGATCGTGAGGTAGTCACGCAAGGTCATCCTGTAGTCCCCGCTCGAGTGAAGTGCCCCGTCGCGCTGTGAGAGCAGTCAGTGGGGGCTGGACTGGTCGGCTGCCGAGTCTAGCCGACGAAACGGGGAGGAGTTTGGCGTTCGTCGCCGGGCCCTGACAGGATCCCGGGTCGTGACGCTGCATCCGGAACGGCCTGTGTCGGGAGGGCTCCGGGTGGCGCACCTCACGACCGTGGACATGAGCCTTGCCCTGCTGCTGGCCACCGAGCTGGCAGTGGACGTCGAGGCGGGCCACGAGGTGTTCGGCATCAGTGCGCCAGGTCCGTACGTCCAACGGGTGGAGGCCCTCGGAGTCACCCACGTGCCAGTCCGCGCGCTCACCAGGTCATGGAACCCGGTCCGCGACCTCTCGGCCTTCAGGGAGCTGCTCTTGGAGATCCGCAGGCTCGAGCTCGACGTCCTGCACACCCACAACCCCAAGACCGGCGTCATGGGTCGGATCGCCGGCCGGGTGGCCAGGGTTCCGGTCGTCGTCAACACCTGCCACGGGCTGTGGGCCCGGCCCGAGGACCCGCTCCCCCGGAGGGCGTTCGTCCACGGCCTCGAAGGTTTCGCCGCTCGGTTCTCGGACTACGAGCTCTTCCAGAACGCCGAGGACCGCCGCACGCTCCGGTGGGCGCTGAAGCGGGGGCGTTCGCGGGTCGTGGGCAACGGCGTCGACCTCGACCGTTTCGCTCCCGACCTCGACGGCCGACACCGCGTGCGCGGCGAGCTGGGTGTCGCCGAGAGCGAGCTCCTCGTCGGAAGCGTGGGCCGCAGGGTTCGGGAGAAGGGCCTCGCCGAGTTCGGGATCGCCGCCACGCAGCTGGCTGACAGGGCCACGTTCGTATGGGTCGGGCCACGCGACGACACCGATCCCGACGCCGCGTCGGCGACGACTGACGGCATCCGGTTCGTCGAGGAACGCACCGACATGCCCGCTGTCTACTCCGCGCTCGACGTGTTCGTCCTGGCCTCCCACCGCGAAGGGTTCTCGCGGGCCGCCATAGAGGCGGCCGCGTGCGGGGTACCGATGGTGCTCACGGACATCCGAGGATGCCGTGAGGTGGGCGACGACGGCACCCACCTCCTGCTCGTCCCCCCGCACGACGGGCATGCCCTCGCCAGCGGCATCCGACGGCTCCTCGACGACCCCGAACTGCGCGCCCGATTGGGCCGCGCCGCCCGTGAGCGCGCGCTCACGGCGTTCGACCAGCGGCAGGTGGCTCGGGCCTCCCTGGAGACCTACGACGCGGTGATTCGGCGCAAGAGACGGTCGCCCCGACGGTCGGTCGGGGTCGCGGAGGATGTCCGAACGACGGTGCTCCACGTGCTGCCTGCCGACCAGGGCAGAGGCGCGCAGGTGTATGCCGGTCAGCTGCGTGACCTGCTCGCGGACGACTCGGACCAGCGGCACCTCGTCGTGTCGCTCTTCGAGGCGCCCGAGGCGGCGCTGCGGCCCGACATACGGCTGGACGTCCCCTCGGGGGTGCTCCGTCGTGCGGGGCTCGACCCCCGGGCGGTGCGCGCGCTGCGCCGGACCGTTCGAGACACGCGGGCGGACGTGGTCGTGGCCCATGGCGGCGAGCCGCTGAAGTACGTGGTCGCGACCTCTGGTGGACGCCCGGTGGTGTACTACAAGGTCGGGCTGTCCTCGACAGAGCTGTCGCGACCCTTGAGTCGGCGCCTGTACCGGTTCCTCGCCGGGCGATCCAGCCGGGTGGTGGGGGTCTCCGAGGCCATCGTCGACCAGGCGCAGGACGTCCTCGGCGTGCCGAGGTCGAGGCTGCTCGCGATCCCCAACGGACGCGACCCGATGACGTACCACCCACCAGGTGGTGGGGAGAGCCGGGCCGAGCCGCCCCTCGTGCTGTTCGTCGGCCAGCTCGAGCCCGGTAAAAGGCCGGGTCTGTTCCTCGACGTGATCGAGGCCCTTCGCTCCCGGGGGCTGTCGTTCGACGCCGCCGTCGTCGGCGACGGCCCCCTGCGCGCGGCGATGGAGGGCCGGGCCGCGAGGCTGGGCGTCGAGATGCTGGGCGTGCGCTCCGATGTGCCGGACCTGCTCCGGCGAGCCTCGCTGCTCGTCATGACGAGTGGGTCCGACACGGAGGGGATGCCGGGAGTGCTCATCGAGGCTGGGCTGAGTGGCCTCGCGGTCGTCTCGACGCGCGCCGCCGGCGTCACCGACGTGGTGGACGACGGCCGGACGGGCGTCGTGGCCGCAACTGACGCCCCCGAGCACCTCGCCGATCGGGTTGCTGACCTGCTGGCGGACGCAGGACTCCGCAGCTCGCTGGGCAGCGCCGCGCGCGCGCGCTGCGAGGCCGAGTTCTCGCTGGACGCCACCGCCCGACGCTGGCGCGGCCTCGTCGCGGAGCTGGCGCCGCGGACCAGTGGCTGACCGCCGGACGGTATCGTCTACCCCGTGGTCCGGGAATCGAGTCGTTCTGCATGAGGATGCCTGGCATGCGGTCCGCAGGGGTGTCCGGCGGATCACGGGTCCTGCGAGACCTGCTCTCGCGGTACCGGGGTCGGGTGGCCCTTCTTGCGGGCACCTCGTTCGTCGGAGCCCTCCTCGAGGCCCTGTTCCTCGTGATGATCACGGGCGTCGCGATGGCCCTGGTGGCCGGTGAGGACAGGGTGGGTCCCATCCTCGGGCACTCGGTCGGCATCCGCACGTCCCTGGCGCTCGGGGGCGTGCTCCTGATGGTCCGCCTTGCCGTCAACCTGCTCGGGGTGCGGATCTCGGCCCACTTGACGGCGGACGTGACCGCCGACCAGCGCCACATCCTCTCCACCGCCTACCTGCGGGCCAGCTGGGCGACCCAGCAGGCTGAGCCGACGGGGCAGCTGCAGACGCTGCTCACCGGGTTCGTCGCCGCGGCCACCAACGCCGTCTCGACCTTCACGATCGGAGTCGTCGCCCTCCTCAGCCTCGTGGCCTTCCTGGGTACGGGGCTGGCCGTCGACGCAGCCGCCACGGGTGCGGTCCTCGTCGCCCTTGCCGTGGTCGGCACGATCCTCGTGCCCTTGAGACGCCGGATTCGTCAGAGGTCGTGGGCCTCGGCCGGTGCCAGCCTCGACTTCGCCACCTCGGTGTCCGAGCTTGGAGCGCTGGGGCTGGAGATGCAGACCTTCGGGGTCCGGCAGCGATTTGCCGACCGCATCGACGAGCTCAACCACGAGACGACCGAAACCCAGCGCAGGGTCCAGACCCTCACCGGCTCGCTAGGCCCGATCTACATCGCCCTGGCCTACGCGGCGGTGCTGGTCGGCGTGGCCGTCCTGACGATCGTCGGTTCCGGCGACCTCGCGGTCATCGGAGCCGTCATCCTGCTGATGTTGCGATCCCTGAGCTACGGTCAGCAGTTGGCGTCCGCGGCCGGCTCGATCGCCGCCAACGCACCGTTCCTCGACCGCATTCACGCGACGGTGAAGCGCTACCAAGCCTCACCCGCAGCGACGGGCGACGTGATCCCGGCAGCCGTGACGCCCTTGGAGGCGCGCGATCTCAACTTCGAGTACCTCCCCGGCCGCCCGGCCCTGTCCGGTGTCAGCTTCCGGATCGACACCGGCGACATCGTCGGGGTGATCGGCCCGTCAGGGGCCGGTAAGTCGACCCTCGCGCAACTGCTCCTGGGTCTGCTCGAGCCGCTGCATGGATCCCTGCGAGCCGGTGGGCGAGACCTGCGTGAAGTGGACCGGGACTGGTGGAGCGAGCGGATCGCGTTCGTGGCGCAAGACGCCGCGCTCTTCACCGGCACCGTCGCCGAGAACATCCGCTTCTTCCGGGACGGCATCTCAGACGAAGCGGTGCGACGGGCAGCCATGCAGGCCAACGTGCTGTCGGACATCGAGGCCCTGCCCCATGGCTTCCAGACACACCTCGGCGAGCGCGGCAGCCAGCTCTCGGGGGGACAGCGGCAACGGCTTTCCATCGCCCGGGCTCTGGCCGGGGGTCCGCAGCTGCTCGTGCTGGACGAACCCACCTCGGCCCTCGACGGTCGGAGTGAGGCGCTCATCCGCGACACGCTGGGCAGCCTGCACGGTGAGGTCACCGTGGTCATCATCGCCCACCGGATGTCCACGCTCGACATCTGCGACCGGATCATGGTGATCGAGGGCGGGCGGATGACGGCGTTCAGCTCGCCCTCCATCCTGCGCAAGGACAGCCACTTCTACCAGAACGCCATGGCCGTGGCGGGGATCTCCGCCGGGGCGGAGAGCTAGGCCGTGCGCCTCCTCTATGTCATCGACTCGCTAGCACCGGGCGGCGCGGAAACCTCGCTAGCAGAGATGGCCCCGCACCTCGTCGCGCAGGGCATCGAGCTGCACGTACTCCCGCTCGGCGCGCGGCTCGACCTGGCCGTCAGGCTCGAGGAGGGAGGCGCAGTCGTACACCCCCGCCAGGCGGCATCCGGGCGCGCGGGCAACGTGCGGGCCGTCCTAGGCACGATGCGTGCGACCCGACCAACCCTGGTTCACACCACGCTCTTCGAGGCGGATGTCGCCGGACGCGCCGCCGCCCGGCTGCGGCGAGTCCCGGTGTCCACGAGCCTGGTGAACGACTCCTACGGCGCATCGCACCGCGCGGAGTCGCCCGCGCCCAAGCTCGTGCTGGCGCGTGCGGTGGACGCCACGACGGCCCGGTTGGCCACCCGTTTCCACGCCATATCGGGGTCGGTCGCCGATGCCGTCGCACCTCGCCTGGGGGTGCGGCGGGAGCTCGTCGAAGTCATCCCGAGAGGCCGCGACCCCCGCAGGTTTCCGTACCGGGCACACGCGGTCAGGGCCCGTGTGCGCGCTGAACTCCGCTTGGCCCCGGACGCGCCGGTAGTGCTCGCGGTCGGGCGCCTGGAACCGCAGAAGGGTCTCCAGAATCTCCTGGCCGCGCTCCCGGCGGTCCAAGCGACGCTGCCACGTACCGTTGTTCTTGTCGCGGGGAAAGAAGGCCGCTCGGGCCCAAGGCTGCGCGCGCAGGCCGCAGCGTCGCAAGGCGACGTCCGCTTCCTCGGCCATCGCAGCGACATCGCAGACCTCATGGCGGCCGCAGACGTGCTCTGCTTCCCCTCGGAGCGGGAGGGGTTCGGCGGGGTGCTCATCGAAGCCCTTGCCGTGGGGTGCCCGGTCGTCGCCACCGCAATCCCCACGTCGGTGGAGGTCCTGGGCCAAGGGCCGGACGCCGTGGGTCTCGTCCCCCCTGTCGGACAGCCTCGCGCGCTGGAGGGCGCCCTGGTCGAGGTGCTCACCGACGCGGTGGGCGCGGAGGCACGGGCTCGGCGCGGTCGGGCCCGGTTCGAGGGGCGCTTCACCGTGGAGCACGTCAGTCGTGAGATGGCCGGCTTCTTCGCGCGCGTGGAGGCCGCAGGAACGACCCCGGCCGGCCGGCCTCGTTCGCCGTCGTCAAATTGACGCACCAACGGCCTGGGTGCATCGCCTACGTCGAATTCGGGCTGCGATCTGCCATCGAGTATGGTGGCGCGCCTCATGGATGACCACGACGCCCCGGTACCGCTCACACTGGCGGACCCACTCGTGACCGGGCGGTCGCAACTGACGGTGACCACGCCTGAGTGGGCCAACTCAGAGCCGCATCTGGCCGCGCTCTATGCGGCGATGAGCCGCCAGGGCGTGGTGTTGCGCACTGCCTCCCTGAGATCCTGGGTACTGGCGCCCAATCGGTCGCGGGCGGAACGTGAGGTCTATCACCTGAACTGGCTCGATCATCTGGCAACACCACAGCCGCTGGTGCGAAGCATCGCAACCTTGACCAAGTTGGCTGTGCTACTCCTGCTGGCTCGCTGCAGGGGCCGAAAGATCTGGTGGACCGTTCACAACGTGGAACCGCATGATCGATCGGCGGACCCGCGTGTGTTCTCCGCGGCTATGGCAGTCACCTTCGCGCTGGCAGATACGGTGCAGTTCCAGTCCTCGTCGGCAGAACAAGCATTCTTGGAGAAGTTTCGACCGCTGAGGCGGCTACGGTCCAAGACCGTGGTCACGCCTCTGCCGATGGTCTCGCTGAACTCAAGCCACCGTAGACCGAGGCCAGAGGGGCCGGTGACGTTCCTCCTATTCGGCAACCTCCGTCGGGCCAAGAGCGTGGTCGAGGCAATCGAATCCTTCGCCGATGTCGGGGGTAACGGGATTCCGCGGCGGCTCATCGTGGCGGGCCAGCCCGTGGACGAAGCCTACGGGGCGGCCATTTGCGAAGCGGCTGCTGGTGCTCCGAATGTGGAGCTTCACCTGACGCGCCACACTGACGAGCAATTGTTCGATCTTCTGGCACTGGCCGACTGGGGCGTCTTCCTCTACGAACGGACGTCCAACAGCGGAGCTCTTGTGACATGCCTCGGCGCGGGTGTCCCGGCAATCGCGAGCGATCTTGCCTACTTCAGGGAACTCGCATCCGCTCACCCCGGCGCTATCGAAGTGACGTCCGGGTCAGGTTCACCCCCCCCGGCAATGTGGGACAGGTGGGCCGCGCAAGCCGGTTCACCTCGCCATGAGGATGCCCGCACCAGCGCAATCATGGTCGCCGAAGCACATGACCCCGATACCGTGGCAGCCATGGTCATCGACCGGTTACTGGTGGGCGCTCCACCTCCCGCACCTAGAAGGTGGCCTTGGTATCGGCTCCGCGCAATAGGCCGCTCGGCGTTAGACGTTGCGTCTCGAATCACCATCGTGTCTTCCCTTCGCGCTCAGCGATATGCGCAAAGGATCTCTCGAGTCTCCGAGCCGGAGTTGCGCCTCTTAGCCGTCCGAGCCAGGGGTGTGCCGTTTGTCGATGTTGGCGCCAACGCTGGTTTGTACACTGCGATGGCGCTACGCTGCCGAGCTCGCTCTGTCGTGGCAGTGGAACCACTGCCTGAGCTAGCCAAGCGCTTACGCTCCACCTTCGGCCGGAAGGTCCACGTCGTGGCTGGCGCGCTCTCATCGGCGCCCGGTTGGGCTGACCTGATCGTGCCCGTGGTGGACGGGATGCAACGGGGGACGCGAGCGTCCCTCGAGCGAGATGCTCTCCATGAGGGTCGTCGCCTATCCGTGCCGCTGTACACCCTCGATGATCTTGGGCTGGAAGCGGGTGCGATGGTCAAGATCGATGTCGAGGGTCACGAACTGGAGGTCCTTGCCGGGGCCTCCCGACTGCTGACCAACCACGTCGTCCGGACCTGGCTGATCGAAGCCGAGGTCCGCCACAGGTCGGCAGCGGTCGCGCAGCTCATCGCGCTGATGTCGCAAGCCGGGTATGCCGGATGGGCGATATGTCCAGACCGCTTGGTACCTGTGCGTAGCTTCGACCCGGCGATCCATCAATCGGTAGACGATCAAGAGACCGTCGCCAACGGCGCAGCCCGACCATCCTCGTATGCCAACAACTTCTGCTTCGTTCCCCAAGAAGACGAGCGCTCCTTCGTTGCCTCGGTGCGACGTGCCGGCTTTGCCGTTGTCCAATCGGACTGAAGCGTCGCCCAAACGGCACCCGTTCGACGTCATGGCAGGAGCCGCCTGAGCGTTCTTCTTGCCGCTGGACGCATGTGCGCTGGCAGAGGCACGGACCGTCGGATCTCCGCAGTGAGGAGCAGCTTCTCTGCCCACGACAGAGGACTCCGCCACACCTCGGCAACACACGCCTTCCGGGCAGCGCGCCCCAGCTCGCCTCCACTGCCCCAACTCCGGCTGACGCTCCCCTCCCTCACCGTCTTAATGCACAGGGACTCGGGCACCCGCACGAACTCCCCCAGCAGCGCCAAATGCATCATCCATGGCCAGTCGGCGGCGTACTCCCCTGCCTCATTGAGGCGCAGGCCACCGACCTGACGAGCGGCGGATGTCCTGACGAGGCCGTGGATCGCAACCCACCAGTTGGTCGGCCTCTTGGCCATCCCAATGCCTCGAGCCAACCGCCCATGGATGCCGTCAAGGTCCGGGAAGGTGCACGAACTCCGCTCGCCGTCGAGAGCGACCAGATCCAGGTCGCTGAACGCGAGGACAGCGCGGTGGTTCTGACTGAGGGCGTGCACGAGGCGTTCGACGTACTCGGGATGCACGAGGTCGTCGTGAAAGGCAAAGAAGAGCAGCTCTCCAGAAGCCCGTGAGAGGAGGTCGTTGCTGTTGGCCAACCAGCCAACGTTAACCTCGCGAGCGACGACGACGACATTGGAGCGCCCATCCGCGAAGCGCCGGATGACGTCGAGCGTGCCGTCGGTCGAAGCGTCATCACCGACAAGGATCTCCAGATCGTTCCAGGTCTGCGAGGCCAGGCAGCCTAGCGCCTGTGCGATGAACTTCTCGGAGTTGTACGCAGGGACGATGGCCGTCACCCGTGGCCGCCACGATGTCGGGCCGGTGGTCATGAAGACGCGTCTCGCTGTCGGAGACGCGGATCAGCCCGGGTCCCGGGGCTCAAAGCCAGCGGCTCTCTTCCATGGCACCTGATATCGATGAGGCCATTTTCCGGCTGCTCGTTCACGCAGCGTGAGCCTACGGGAGAGCGAGAGCCGCAGCGCAACGGGTCCCGATATCCTGCATCCATGCGTGGGCCTCAAGCTGTGCGGGCTGCAACTAGTGGAGCGTGTAGTTAGTTGATTTACAGTTGCCGGGCTGGGATGATCGGGCATGGCGAATCGTGCTGCTGCGGCGTTGGTGTTGCGTGAGGGTGATCGGGAGGAGTTGGCCCGGTTGACCCGCTCGTCCTCGGTGCGGGCCGGGTTGGCGCAGCGGGCGCGGATCGTGCTGCTGGCCGCGGATGGGGAGACCAACGTCGCGATCGCCGAGCGGGTGGGGGTGTCGCGTCCGACGGTGATCAGCTGGCGCCACCGGTATGGGGCCAAGGGCATCGCCGGCTTGGAGGACGAGGCACGCCCGGGCCGGCCACGGGAGGTGGACTACAGCAAGGTCGTGTCGACGACGCTGGAGCCGCCGCCGAGGAAGTACGGGGTCACGCACTGGTCCTCGCGGTTGCTGGGCCGGCACCTCGGGGTCAGCAACGGCACGATCGCCGCGATCTGGCGGCAGGCGGGGGTGCAGCCGTGGCAGGCCGAGACGTTCAAGTTCTCCACCGACCCAGAGCTGGTCGCCAAGGTCACCGACGTGGTGGGCCTGTACCTGGCGCCACCGGAGAACGCGATCGTGTTGTGCGTCGATGAGAAGTCCCAGATCCAGGCACTGGACCGGACCGCGCCGATGCTGCCGATGCAACCAGGGCTGCCCCAGCGGCGCACCCACGACTACGTCCGGCACGGCACCACCACCTTGTTCGCCGCCCTGGAGATCGCGACCGGCCAGGTCACCGCAGCGGTCAAGCCCCGCCATCGGCATCAGGAGTTCCTGGCGTTCCTCAAGCAGGTCGCCCGCGCCTACCCCGACCAGCAGCTGCACCTGGTGATGGACAACTACGCCGCCCACAAGCGCGTCGAGATCCGCGACTGGCTCGCCGCCAACCCCCGAGTCCAGGTCCACTTCACCGCGACGTCCGGATCCTGGCTGAACCTGGTCGAGGTCTGGTTCGGCATCATCGAACGCCAGGCCATCCACCGCGGAACCTTCCGATCCGTCAAAGACCTCAACGCCAAGATCCGCGCCTTCGTCGACGGCTGGAACGACCGAGCCCACCCTTTCGTGTGGACCAAGACCGCCGACGAGATCCTCAAGAAGGCCAACCGTCAGAACACTTCAAGCACGGGCCACTAGGGGTCTTGTGAGGCGCGGCCTGCGCCAGATCATCTGGACGCGCCCCTACATGGGCCTAGGGAACCTCTTGTACCTCGCTCTTTGGTGCGACCTCGACCCAACGAATCGACGGTTTCTCAGGACGCCACGGCTACGACCGTGGCTAGATATGTTCCCCACCCTCGCCGAGCTCACCGTCCGTCGTGAGGAAGTCCGGTACACGGACGTGCGACGCAGCGCCGTGGCCGACTCCTACGGGCGGTTCGGTGAGGACTTCAGCGAAGCTCATCTCGAGGACTTCGTGCGACGCCGGCTGCTCGAGGCTTTCCCGCCCGTCGACAGCGACCGGGTGGTTATCAACGTTCGCCGAGGCGATCACTACAGCGACCACACGGTGAGGGGTCTCTTCGCACTCGACGTCGACGCCTACCTTCGCGTGGCCGTTCCGAGGGTCTTGACCCAACGTCCGGTATCGGCGGTCCATGTCGTTTCGGACGGCCTCGACTGGTGCAGAGCTCGCCTCGGATGGATCGAGACCGAGATGCAACTCCCCCTGTCCTTCGCGACCGGGGCCCAGGGGGCAGCGGCGGACCTCGCCACGGTGGCCACCGCACGGCGCCTTATCGTCACGAACTCGACGTTCTCATACTGGGCGGGATATGTACACGACGTGCTGTACCCCGGCACCCACGCCGACGTATGGGCGCCCCGGTTCTTCAGCCGCGGTCAGGATGACTGGTCCGCGTGGCAGTTGAATCCGCGATGGTCAGTCGTCGAGGATATCCCGGGCGGTTGGAACTCCTGACGTTCCAGCGACCGGACCCGGTAGGGCGGAGCCCTACCCGCAATGGTCACGCCGCCAAGCCGCCTCGAGCTCATCCCCGAAGCGCCGGGCCGCGCTCGCCTCGTCGTGGTGGCGGATCCGGTCCAAGCCGGCAGACGCGAGCTCCTGGCAGCGTTGGGGGTCGTCGAGGAGCCCGACCACTTGGGCCGCCAGCGACGCGGCGTCGCCGGCCAGCGCCGTCGCGGAGACCCCGCGCGCGTAGGTCATGACGCCGCCGATCTCCGTCGACACGACCGCGGTTGCGCTGCTCATCGCTTCGGCCGGGGGGAGGTGCCACCCCTCTGCATCGCTTGTGCACAGGTAGACCTTTGCCGACCGGTAGAGCCCGGACAGTTGGTCGGGCGAGGGCGAGCGGACGTACTCGACACTCTCGGGGAGGCCGTCCGGTCGGGCGCAGGTACCGAAGACGACGGCGCTCAGGCCGCCGCGGAGCTCCGCGACTCGTCGCAACGCCAGGACAAGCAGGTCGGTGCGCTTGTTCGGGACGTCTGAGGCGAGAGCCACGACGTCGTTCCTCCGCTGCGCGAGGGGCGGGCCAGGTGGGAATGCCTCGAGGTCGATCCCGTTGGGGACGAGCACCGTCCCCACACCAAGCTCGGCTCCTTTGTCGGCCAGCCAGTCCGCGATGACGAAGTTCGTGAGGGGTAGCCTCCAGGTCGCGTCGACGACCTCCCGGTCGGCGAGCCAGTCCTCGTAGCTCTGGATGAGGTAGATGCCGGTCGCCCCGCTCCGCCGGCACGCGGCCGCGGTGACCCGGGCGGTCGTGACGGCGGTGGCCACAACGACGTCGGCTCTTGGGATCGTACGCGGGAGGAGGTACGCGATGTTGCGAACCTCCACTCGCTCATCGAGCTCGAACCACGTCGGCCGCGCGTGCCCGCGGCGCACGTGGTAGTCGAAGCGGTCCCCGGTCCGTCGCACCTCTCGCCAAGCGCGCACAGCCCGAGCCCGCCACGGACGGTGACGAACCCCATCGCCGCTCAGGCGCGCCGCGTGGATGACGGTGACCCGATGGCCGCGCCCGGCGAGGTGGTTCGCGTACGTGTATGCGACCTTGTACCCGCCCGAGGGGAGGTCGCTCAAAGCCGGAAGAACGACGACGACCCACAACCGGTCGGCGTCCGCCGCGGATCGGGTCCGACCCTCGCGGCCCTCAGGCATCCCAGCCCCCTGGGATGTCCTCGACGATCGTCCAGGCCGGGTCGAGCTGGTACGCCCGGCCGCCGTCCACGTGGCGCGCGTGGAAGGCCGGCACGACGACCTGCGCCTGTTCGCCGTGGAGGAAGCTGCTCACGTAGCCGGCCCAGTACGAGAACGTCGAGTTGGTGCCGATGATCCGAGGCGATGTGGCAACCGCCCGGAAGTCCTCCTGAGGAGTGCTCGAGAGAGCCTGATACTCGACGGTGCCCGCACGACGCCGGAGGAGCCCATCGAGCCGCTCGCGGCACCAGCCGACGTCGTCGGACACGACGCGGATGCGCTCGACGGGCCCGGCGCCCCGCACGGACGCATCGAGTGCGACGTCGAGAAAGGCGGGAATGTCGAACGAGTACTGCCCTCGAAGTCGGGGCACCGAGTAGTAATCCCCCCGCCGAACGTTGACTACCACCGACCGCCGGTCGGCGTCTCCCAAGCGAGTGAGCTGGGAACCGATGAGGTGCCGACGGATGAAGGCCTGGAGTTCCTCCCTGGTGAACTCGACGCCGAACCGCTGGTTCCACGAGGGGTCGCGGCGGTCCCATGGCCGCACGTCCCTGCGCTCGACGAGCAGCCCGCGGATGCTGGGGAACATGTCTAACCAGGGGTCCATGCCGGGCACCCGAACCACCCGGTGGTCGTGCCCCCGCGCCTGCTCTGAATCCGCCCGCAGCCAGAGGTAAAGGAAGTTCCCGAAGCCCAGCCCAGGGGGTGTCTCCCTAACGGTCCGGCTCCCCCTGCGGACCACTCGGCGGGCTCGAGCCTGCGCGCCACGGCCCAGCCTTCTCACGGTGTCTGCCCCGGGACGGGTCGAAGCCCAGGTAGATTCGGTCATGCCTCGTCCCCCGTGGCCCGACGAGCCGGGATCCCCTTGACGATGGCATCGGAGGGGACATCTCGCGTCACGACCGAGCCAGCGCCGAGGATGGTTCTCGCTCCCACGCCCAGCCCCTGCAGCACAGTCGCTGCGGCGCCGACAAGGGTCTCCTCGCCAATGACGACCTCGCCCGAGACCACAGCTGCCGGGTTGACGGACACGAAGTCACCCAACACGGCGTCATGACCGATCGTCGCGTTGGGATTGACGTGCACGTGCCGCCCCATGCGGACGTTTGTCGAGATCGCTGCTCCGGCACACACAACCACCCCCTCCCCCAGAACCACACGCGCACCAAAGGTGGCACTCGGGTGGATGGCGGCGAATGCCTGCGCCCCGACATCCCCCAGACGCTCGACAAGGCGCCGCCGCACCTCCGGGCTGCCGACTCCGAGCACATACTTGTCCGATGCACCACGCGAAGTCAGCCAGTTCTCCACCGTCCCCAGGAAGGACGCCCCGCGCGCAGATAGTCGCTCCAGATTGACCTCGGACGGCCCGTCGTCGACGACGCCGACAACCTCGACCGCCGAACCCGCAACGGCCATCGCCTCGAGCACGTCGAGACACTCTCGCCCGAAGCCTGAGGCTCCGACCACCACGACCCGGTCAGGCGACGTCATCGGGGCTGCTCGCCCTGCGACCCCAGGAACACGCTCATGGTCACCTCGCCCCCGCCACTGATCCCCTGCCTCCTCAGGACGGATCCCACCGTGCGAGCGAGGATCCACACGTCCAGGCGCAGGCTCCGGCGGTCGACGTACTCGACGTCGAGCGCGAACTTCTCCTCCCAGGTGAGCCCGTTGCGTCCGGACACCTGCGCGAGGCCGGTGACCCCCGGCCGCACCTCGTGCCGTCGCGACTGCTCGGGGCTGTAGCGCGGAAGGTACTCCACGAGCAGCGGCCTGGGTCCGACGAGGCTCATGTCGCCCTTGAGGACGTTCCACAGCGTTGGCAGCTCGTCGAGGCTCGTCGAGCGCAGGAAGCGGCCGACAGAGGTGAGCCTTTCGGCATCCGTGACGTAGTTGGCGGCGTCGGCATGCCGCATCGTGCGGAACTTCACGAGCTCGAAGACGATACCGTCCTTGCCGGGCCTCGGTTGGCGGAACAGCACCGGTCGGCCATGCGCGACCAGCACTACTGCGGCCGTGACAAGCTGCAACGGAGCCGTCAAGACGAGGCCGATCGCACTCACCGTGACGTCGACGCCTCGCTTCGCCACGTCGTAGCTGCGGGCCTCAGGCAACGACATTCAGCCTCGAGAGGAACTGCGCGATGGCCGCGTCGATCCGTCCGATCTGCGCGTCTGTGAGCGCGGACCCGCTGGGGAGTGACAGCCCAGTCTCGAACAGGCGTTGGCTCGTCCCGTCGACGTACGCACGTCGGGTCGCGAAGACGGGCTGGAGGTGCATCGGCTTCCACACGGGGCGAGCCTCGATGTCTGCGGCGGCGAGTGCGAGGCGAAGCTCCTCGCTTGTGAATCCCGCGGCCTTGGGCTCGACGAGAATCGACGTGAGCCAGAAGTTGTCCCGGGTCGCGCCCCCGTCGGCTCCCGAGGGCTCGCCCAGCAGTCGAACGCCCGGAACGTCGGCGAACATCTGCCGGTAACGGAGGCGGTGCTGGCGGCGGCGCTCAACCATGTCCTCGAGCCGGAGCAGCTGCGCCCGCCCGAGCGCGGCCAAGATGTTGGAGAGCCGGTAGTTGTATCCGACCTCGGTGTGCTCGTAATGAACGAAGGGCTGGCGTGCCTGGGTGGCGAGGTAGCGCACCCGGCCGGCCTGCGCCGCGTCATCGGTGAGCAAGGCGCCGCCCCCGGACGTCGTCATGATCTTGTTGCCGTTGAACGACACCGCCGCCGCGGCGCCGAAGGCCCCGGACGGCCGGCCGTCCCGCCTCGCGCCGAGCGACTCGGCTGCGTCGGACAGCACGGGGATGCGGTGCTCGGCGGCGACCGCTCCGATGGCGCCGTGGTCGACGACCTTGCCGTGCAGGTCGACCGGCACGACGGCCGTCACACGACGCCCCTCGGCGCGGGCCTGCGACAGCGCATCCATCAGCAGCCCGGCATCCATGTTGCCGCTCTCGTCGCAGTCCACGAAGACCGGCTCGGCACCCGTGTACGTGATCGCGTTGGCCGTCGCAGCGAAGGTCATGGTGGACGTGGCCACGAGGTCGCCTGGCCCCACACCGAGCACCAAGAGACCGAGGTGCAGGGCCGCGGTACCCGACGAGAGGGCAACGGCGTGAGCTCGGCCGCAGTAGTCGGCGAGCTCGGCCTCGAACGCGTCGACCTCCGGCCCGAGCGGCGCGACCCAGCCCGACCGGATCGCCCGCACGAGGGCCTGCTCCTCCGCATCGGTGACGTCGGGGGAAGAGAGGTAGATCCGCGCGGTCACAGCCGGAGGTCCGAGTCAGCCTTGGGCAGGACGTACTTGAGGTCGTAGAGCACGTGCGCACCGGGGGCACCGAAGGCGCGGACGCGCTCCGCCCCGAGCTCGACGAACTCCCGGTGGCCCACCGCGAGCACGACCCCGGCGTACACCCCCGTCTCGGGCTGCTCGAGGAGGTCGACGCCGTACTCCTCGCGGGCCTCCTGCGGGTCGGCCCACGGGTCGAGGACGTCGACGTCGATGTCGTAGTCGGCGAGCTCGGTGAGGATGTCGACGACCCGGGAGTTGCGCAGGTCGGGGGTGTTCTCCTTGAAGGTCAGGCCGAGGACGAGGACGCGGGCCCCCTGGACCTGGATGCCCTGCTTCGTCATCCGCTTGACGAGCTGGGAGGCGACGTAGGCGCCCATGCCGTCGTTGAGCCGGCGCCCGGCGAGGATGACCTCGGGGTGGTAGCCAACGGCCTGGGCCTTGTGGGTGAGGTAGTACGGGTCGACGCCGATGCAGTGCCCCCCGACGAGGCCCGGGCGGAAGCCGAGGAAGTTCCACTTCGAGCCTGCGGCCCGCAGGACGTCCTCCGTGTCGATGCCGAGCCGGTTGAACAGCATCGCGAGCTCGTTGATGAGGGCGATGTTGACGTCGCGCTGGGTGTTCTCGATGACCTTGGCCGCCTCGGCCACCCTGATCGAGGGGGCGCGGTGCGTGCCCGCGGTGATGATGGTGCGGTACAGGGCGTCGACGAAGTCGGCCACGTCGGGGGTCGACCCCGAGGTCACCTTGACGATCGTCGGGAGGCGGTGCTCGCGGTCGCCGGGGTTGATGCGCTCTGGGCTGTAGCCGACGTGGAAGTCGCGGTTGAACTGCAGGCCCGACACGGCCTCGAGCAGCGGCACGCACCGCTCCTCGGTGGCGCCCGGGTAGACCGTGGACTCGTAGACCACGACGTCACCCGGGCTCAGCGAGCGCGCGATGGCCTCGGTGGCCGCCAGCACGGGCGTCAGGTCGGGCTGCTTGTGCTCGTCGATCGGCGTCGGCGTCGTGACGACATAGACGTTGGCTGCCACCAGGTCGGCCTCGTCGTCGGAGAACCGCAGGCGCGTGGCCGCCGCGAGTTCGGGGCCGCTCACCTCGAGGGTGTGGTCATGGCCGTCACGCAGCTCCTTGACGCGGCGGGCGTCGATGTCGTAGCCGACGACGTCGACCACCCTGCCGAACTCGACGGCCAGCGGCAGGCCGACGTAGCCGAGGCCGACGACCGCCAAGCGAACCCCGGAGGGGACGGTGGGAAGAGCAGTCACGCGACCGAGCCTACGGGAGCCGCCGACCCGCCCTGGAGCCCGCGGGCACGGGCATGGGGACCGGAGTAGGTACGCAGCAGGTCGCGGAGCTCGTTGCGCTCCAGCGGGTCGGCCACGACCGCGGCCGGGTCGAGCGGGGGCACGGACACGTGGTTGATGAGCGGGTGCGCACTGGGCGACCCTTGCTCGGCACCGCTCACGAGCACCTCGTGCAGCTTCTCGCCGTCCCGCAGGCCGGTGAAGCGCACATCGAGCTCCTTGCCGGACTCGTCGATGAGCCGCCGGGCGACGTCGACGATGCGCACCGGCTCGCCCATGTCGAGGACAAGGACGTCCCCCGGCTCGCCGATGGCGCCGGCCTGGAGGACGAGCTCGCAGGCCTCGGGGATGGTCATGAAATAGCGGGTGACGTCGGGGTGGGTGACGGTGACCGGGCCTCCGCGCTCGATCTGGGCGCGGAAGGTGTCGAGCACCGAGCCGCGCGAGCCCAGGACGTTGCCGAAGCGCACCGACAGGTAGGGCAGCCCGGACTCCCGGGCGTACCACGCCGTGAGGCGCTCGGCGAGCCGCTTCGTGTGGCCGAGCACGCTCGTCGGGTCGGCGGCCTTGTCCGTGGAGATGTTGACGAAGTGCTCGACCCCGCTCTCGCGGGCGAGGCGCAGGACGTTGAACGACCCCAGCACGTTGGTCTTCCAGCCCTCCTCGGGGTGTCGCTCGAGCATCGGCAGGTGCTTGAGGGCCGCGGCGTGGAAGACGACGTCGGGGTGGTGACGCTCGAAGACGCGGCGCAGCGCGTCGGCATCCCGGATGTCACAGAGGACAAGGTCGTCGGTGTCGAGAAGCCCAGAGCCATAGAGACGCAGCTGAACCGCGTGAAGGGCGGACTCGTCGCGGTCGAGGAGCAGCAGCTTGGCCGGGCCGAGGGCGTGGACCTGGACGGCCAGCTCGGAGCCGATGGACCCGCCCGCACCGGTCACGAGGACGACTCGGTCGGTGACGTAGTGGGCGATGGCGGACAGGTCGGTCTCGACCACGCGGCGGCCCAGGAGGTCGGCGACGTTGAACTCGCGCAGCTGCTCGAGCTGGACCTGCCCCGAGATCATCTCCCGCACCGGGGGGACGACGATGAGGCTCAGCCCGGCGACCGAGCACCGGTCGGACAGGTCCTGGAGCAGCTGCGGGCTCGCCTGGGTGACGGCCAGGATGACGACCTGCGCGTCGGTCTCCCGCGCGATCTCGACCACGTCGGCGCCCCGGCCCCTGACCCGTTGTCCTCGCACCCGCAGGTACCGCTTGCCCGGGTCGTCGTCGACGAACCCGACGATCTTGTACGGCGGCGTCTCGGCCATCGCCAGAAGACGGGCCACCTGGTGGCCGGCATCACCGGCGCCATAGACGATGGCGGGGACCGCCCCGTCGCTCTGGTGCTGCTTCTCACCCACGGCGGTGCGGAACACCCACCGACCTGCCGCCATGACGAGGAACGCCAGGGTCGGCACGACGATGGCGGCACCCCGCGACCAGACTGGTTGGGTCAGGACGAGGACGGCCCCGGCGAGCACGCTCACCCCGGCGACGATGCCGCCGAGGAGCGTCACCTCGTCGAAGCTGCCGAGCCGGCTGCGGCCGAGGTAGAGGTGGAAGACGAACCCAGCCACCACCTGAAGCACGATGGCGACGGCCGTGTACGCGAGCACCCCCTGCCAAACGCGCTCAGAGACAACGAGGTCGAACCGGAGGAGGAAGTAGGCGAGCGCGGCAAGGACCCACGACAGGGCATCCCAACCAACAACAGCCGATCGCCGGACGACCACTGACGACCTACTCGACACGTCCCAACTCCCTGCTGTTGGCCCCTGCAACCTCCCACAGGGTACGCCAGTTCCGGGGCGGTTCAGACCAAACGGTGAAACGGAGACGCCCTTGTCCAAACACCGTTTGCCGTGGTCAGGGGCTTGGAAGCACACCGCCGCCCGTCGCGCGCGGGGGCAGGCCGGCATCCGGCCCTTGACAACCTACAACCACTTGGTTGTAGGTTGGCGACGTGATCGAGGACAGCGAGGGCCGGGCGGACGCCCTGTTCCACGCACTCTCCGACCGCACCCGGCGCGACATCCTGCGCCGCGTGCTCGCCGGGGAGCACTCGGTGACGACCCTGGCGGCGAAGTACGACATGAGCTTCGCCGCCGTCCAGAAACACGTCGCCGTGCTCGAGAGGGCTGGCCTGTTGACCAAGCGACGCAACGGGCGCGAGCAGCTGGCGAGCGGCGACGTGGAGGCGGTCCGCTCCGTGGCCACGATGCTCGACGAGCTCGAGGCGGTATGGCGCGGCCGGGTCGCTCGCATCGACGCACTACTCACCCAGGGAGACTGACATGCCCGTCACCGGCATCAGCAAGGACATCGAGAACCGCACCATCGTCATCACCGCGCAGTTCGCGGCCCCGCCCGAGCGGGTCTGGGCCCTGTACGCCGACCCACGCCAGCTCGAGCGGGTGTGGGGGCCTCCGCAGTACCCGGCGACGTTCGTCGACCACGAGCTGCGCGCGGGCAGCCGCACGACCTACTACATGACCTCCCCCGAGGGCGAGAAGTTCGCCGGGTACTGGGACATCACCGGCGTGGAGCCCACGACGCGGTTCACCTTCCTCGACGGCTTCGCGCACGAGGACCTCACCCCGAACCCCGACATGCCCGTGTCCGAGAACACCTACACCTTCGAGGCCGCCGAGGGCGGCACCCGCGTGGTCTACCACAGCGTCTACGCCACCGCCGAGGGACTCCAGACCGTCCTCGCCATGGGCGTCGAGGAGGGCGCGACCACCGCGATCAACCAGATCGACGGCTTCCTCGCGGCCCACCCGGTGGCGTCGGCGTAGCCACACCGGTGCCCAGCCCGCGCACGAGCGGCTGGGCGGTGCGGGGCTCAGACGCAGAACTCGTTGCCCTCGGGGTCACGCATGACGACCCAGTGGACCCCGAGGTCGGCGTGCTCCTCGACCCTCGTGGCGCCCAGCCCCTCGAGCCGGGCCACTTCTTCGGCGACCCGCGCCCGCTGCTCCTCGAGCGGGACCGACGGCCCGCCGCCGGCGAGCAGGTCGAGGTGCACCCGGTTCTTGACCGTCTTGGGTTCGGGCACGCGCTGGAAGAAGATCCGCGGCTGGCCATCGGCCTCGATCGCCGAGGCGTCGTTCCACCGCTGCGGCGGCACGCCGTTCGCGGCGAGGAACGCGGGCCAGTCCGCGAAGTCACCCGGCGGCCCTGGCACGGCGTACCCGCGGCCTGCGAGGGCCTGCGCCCAGAAGGCGCTCAGGGCGCCGGGGTCGGCGGCGTCGATGACGACCTGGATGGGATCGGCGGAACGGTCCATCCCCACAGTGTCGCGGCCGGCACCGACAGCGGGACGGCCAGGCGCACGGCATCCGGAGAGCCGGCCGCACGGCACCCTGGATGGTCATTTCGGTGCATTGACCGGGCCACCCCGGCCTCCCTACCGTGGAGTGCCGACCGGACGACGGTCGCCCGGTCCGCGCTGGAGACACCATGCTCGGCGACCACGACCCCATTGCCACGCTCGCGGTGAAGGACCTGGACAAGGCCCGGGAGTTCTACGAGGGGGTGCTCGGCTTCACCCCGAGACGCGAGGTCGCCGAGGGCGTGCTGTATGCCGCGGGATCGCGCGAGTTCCTCGTGTACCCCTCGTCGTTCGCGGGCACGAACCGGGCGACGGCGCTGTCGTTCCAGGTGCCGGGCGACCAGTTCGACGCCGAGGTGCAGGCGCTGCGCGACAACGGCATCGACTTCCAGACCTTCGAGGCCGAGGAGCTCGACTGGGTCGACGGGGTGGCGTCGTTCGGCGAGTTCCGCAGCGCATGGTTCGAGGACCCGGACGGCAACATCCTCAACGTCGAGACCGGGGTGTAGCCACCGGTGGCGTAGCTACCGGCGGAGCACAAAGGCGACGGCCGCCCGGAAGGACGTCACCCCACCTGCTCGAGGGGGCGGGTCACGACCGTGCGACGGGCCGTGCCCGGCACCGCCAGCCCGCGCACGAGGACCTCGACGAGGTGCGGCACCTCTGCCGCGGCGACCTGCACCGTGGCGACGCACGTCGGCCCCCGCCAGATCGAGAGGACGACGAGCCCGTGCTCGGGGTGCCAGGAGACCCGAAGGGCGCGGTCGCCGCCACGGGAGTCGACGACGACCTCACCGCGGGTCGGCAGTGCGGACCGCTCAGGCATCCTCCATCATGACCGGACCGGCATCCGACGCGCCAGACCCCAGGGTGACGTCCCGCACGACCTCGTTGCGGCGCAGGAACCACGGCTTGAAGGGCGGGTCGAACCGGGCGAACCGGGGCGAGCCGACGGGGACGAACCCCGCCTCGGTCACGGCTGCGAGCAGCTCGGCGAGGTGGCGCTCGTACGACGAGCGCGTCCAGCGGCCCGAGTAGGCCACCGCCGCCGCGAGCCGCTCGGGCACGGCCATGATCCGCACGTCCGGGTTCGTCGGCACGGGTGCCGTGTCGATGGTCATCGACGCCGGCAGCACGAACGCGACGAGGTAGCTGCCGTCCGCCGCCTCGGTCTGCACGACCGGGGCGGTCATGGCCACCTTCTCGGACACCGCCGAGACGGCCGCCTCCTGCACGACCGGCGCCGTCATCGCGACCGAGCGCTGTGCCTCGTTGCGCCCCGTGATGTAGCCGAAGAGCGCGCCGAACGCCCGGTTGCCCACGCCTTCGAACGAGCCGTCGAGCTCGACCTCGGCGACGACGTGCGGCGGGTAGCGCCGCAGCTCGAAGGCGTCGTGCTCCTCGAGCACCTCGTACGGCTGCTGCTCGGTCACGTGCTCGACGTTACGCCGCTCCCCCGGCGGCGGGCTCGCCGGGCTGTCGGTGGACAGCCCTGACCGCCCTGGTCACATACTTGGGACCATGACGACGATCTCGCTTGCCGCGGCGAAGGCTCACCTCTCGGACGTCGTGAGTCGGGTCAGCAAGCAGCATGAGCGGGTCACTGTCACGGTGCACGGACAACCGTCGGCCGTCCTGCTCTCCCCTCACGACCTCGCAACGCTCGAGGAGACCATCGCGGTCCTCGGCGACCGGGACCTCATGCGCCAGCTGGCCGAGGCCGAAGGTGACCTGGCGTCCGATCGGGTCGAGACCCGGAAGGAGCTGGAGGCAGCGATGCGCTCACGCCGAGACTCTGCGTGAGTGGAGAGGCCTACTAGCTGCGTCCTATGCCGAATTGACGAGGGTGCGCGGACGGTGACGGTTCTGGCGATTGCCATCCGTGATACCCCTCCTGACCTGGAGGGCGCCGAAGACCCGGGCCGTCAGAAGTTGATCATGTGGCCGACGACGCCCTCGACGGCCTCCTTGACCGCCTCGGACAGCGTCGGGTGCGCGAAGACGTTGCGCGCGAGCTCGTCGGCGGTGAGATCCCACTTCTGGGCCAGCGTCAGCACCGGCAGCAGCTCGGTGACGTCGGGGCCGATCATGTGGGCGCCGAGGATCTCGTTGTGCTTCGCGTCGGCGACGACCTTGACGAAGCCGACGGCGTCGCCGAGCCCCATGGCCTTGCCGTTCGCCGTGAAGGGGAAGGTGGCCGTCTTGACGTCGTAGCCCTTCTCCTTGGCCTGCGCCTCGGAGTAGCCGAACGAGCCGATCTGCGGGTGGCAGTACGTGGCGCGCGGCACGAAGTCGTAGTCGACCGGCATCGTGTCGGCGCCGGCGAGGGTCTCGGCGGCGACGATGCCCTGCGCCTCCGCGACGTGGGCGAGCATGAGCTTCGCGGTGCAGTCGCCGATGGCGTAGACGTTCGGCACGTTGGTGCGGCAGTACTCGTCGATCTCGATGGCCCCGCGCTCGCTGACCGCGACGCCGGTCGACTCGAGCCCGTAGCCCTCGACCCGGGCCGCGAAGCCGATCGCCGAGAGGAACTTGTCGGCCTCGAGCACCTGCTTCTCACCGCCGGATGCCGGCGAGACCGTCACCTTCACGCCGGAGCCGGTGTCCTCGACGCCCTCGACCTTCGTGCCGAGGAGGACCTTGACTCCGAGCTTCTTGTAGTGCTTCGCGAGCTCCTTGGAGATGTCGGCGTCCTCGGTCGGCACCATCCGGTCGAGGAACTCGACGATCGTCACGTCGACACCGAAGTTCTTCATGACGTAGGCGAACTCGACCCCGATCGCGCCCGACCCGGCGATGACGATGGAGCCGGGGAGGTTCTCGTCGAGGATCTGCTCCTCGTAGGTGACGACGTTCTGCGAGACGGAGACGCCGGGCAGCATCCGGGTCGTGGCGCCCGCGGCGATGATGAGGTGGTCGAAGGTCAGCTGGCGGGTCGAGCCGTCGTTGAGCGCGACGTCCATCGAGGTCGGGCCGGTGAGGGTCCCCCAGCCGTCGATCTCCTCGATCTTGTTCTTCTTCATGAGGAAGTGCACGCCCTTGACGATGCCGGCCGAGACCTGG
The DNA here is from genome assembly GCF_039541575.1 of Fodinibacter luteus. NCBI lineage: Bacteria > Bacillati > Actinomycetota > Actinomycetes > Micrococcales > Intrasporangiaceae > Fodinibacter (ex Wang et al. 2009) > Fodinibacter luteus. The sequence continues at coordinate 56,019 of NZ_BAABGM010000015.1, forward strand.
CGCGAGCGCTGGTGGGTCGGGCCGTACGACATCGTGGCGTCGCCCTCGATGCCGAACTTCTTCTTGTCGTGGGTGAGCAGGTGCGCGAGCTCGGCGTTCTTGATGAGCGCCTTGCTCGGGATGCAGCCGACGTTGAGGCAGACCCCGCCCCAGTACTTCTTCTCGACGACCGCGACCTTCTTCCCGAGCTGCGAGGCGCGGATCGCCGCGACGTAACCACCAGGACCAGCACCGAGCACCACGACGTCGAAGTCAGCCATGCGGCCACCTTATCGGGGGACGCCCGGCGCGCTCAGCGCAGGCCGCGAAGGGTCTCGTGCACCGCACCTGCCACCGACGCAGCGGTCGTCGAGCCCGGGCCGCCCTGCGCGACGACGGCCGTCACGACCCATCGCGGGGCGTTCGCCGGCGCGTACGACGCGAACCACGACGTGTCCCGCTTGCCGGCCACCTCCCCCGTGCCGGTCTTCCCCGCGACCGGCCAGGCCGGCATCCGGTCGAACCGGCCGCGCACGCTGCCGTCTTCCACCGCGGTGCGCAGCGCGTCGCGCAGGTAGGCGCCGACGTCCTCGGGCACCGGCGCGCGCCGCCGGGGGCCGGCGGGCACGGCATCCTCGCCGCCGCCGACCGGGTCGACGAGCGCCGACCCGACGCGGGGCGTGACGACGGTGCCGCCGTTCGCGAGCGCCGCATACATGACCGCGACCTGCAGCGGGGTGGCGGTGACATCACCCTGGCCGATCGAGAGGTTGGCGGCGTCGCCGGCGCGCACGCGGAACCCGTCCTCGCAGTTCTCCCTCGCGACCTGGCGAAGGTAGGCCGCGTGCGCGGGGTCCGCGACGTCCGGGTAGCCGGTGCGGCCCCGACGGCAGCTCTCGTCCTTCGTCGCCTCCCACCGGTTCTGCTTCCACGCCCGGTCGGGCACGCTGCCGGGCGCCTCGCCGGGCAGGTCGACGCCGGTCGGCGTCCCGAGACCGAGCCCGCGGGCGACGGCCGCGAACGGGTCGGGGGCGTCGACGGATGCCGTCGTGCCGCCCTGGTCCCGCCACGCGTCGTGGGCGACGGCGTAGAAGACGGTGTCGCAGGACACCCGGATGGCCTCGGCGAAGCTGATCTGGCCGCGGCCCGAGGTCTCGTGGTTGCGGAAGACCCGGTCGCCGATGCGGTAGCTCGCGGGGCAGCCGTAGCGGCCGCGGAGCGGGTTGCCGGCGCGCACGGCCGCCGCGACCGACGCGGGCTTGAGCGTGCTCGCCGGCGCGAGGCCCACCCCGACGGCCCGCGACAGCAGCGGCGTGCCGGCCTTCGGGTCGGTGAGCCGGGCGTAGTCGGAGGACGAGATGCCGCCGGTCCAGATGTTCGGGTCGTATGCCGGTGCGCTGGCGAGCGCTGCCACCGCCCCGGTGCGCGGGTCGAGCACGACGACGGCGCCCGAGTCGGCCGGCCAGCCGCGGGTGCGGGCCGCCGCCATCTCGGTGGCGAGGGCGCGCTCGGCGCTCGCCTGGACCCGTGCGTCGATCGACGTCACGAGGTCGCGGCCGGGCACCGGCTCGGTGCGCGAGACGACGCGGGTGACGAGCCCGCGGGCGTCGACCGCGACGACGGTGCGGCCGGGCGTTCCACGCAGCACCGAGTCGTACTGCTGCTCGAGCCCGGCCCGGCCGACGAGGTCCTCGGGGGTGAGGGTGTCGTCGCGCTCGATCTCGTCGGTGCGCACCTGGCCGAGGTAGCCCACGAGCTGCGCCGCGCTCGTGCCGAGCGGTCGCGGGTAGGTGCGCACGGGACGCGCCGCGACGGCCACCCCCGGGAAGCGGCCCGGCTGCTCGACGAGGGAGAGCGCCCTCGTCGGATCGACGTCCTCGGCCAGGGGCACCGGCACCTGCGGCGAGCCGGCCCAGCAGGCGGGAGCGGGCGGGGCCCCGTCCTCGCCGCACAGCCACGTGCGGCCGAGGAGGCGTTGCGGGTCGACCCCGAGCACCGACGCGACGTCGCGCACGACGGCCTCGGCCCGGGCCCGGTCGGCGAGCAGCACCCGACGCTCGATGGTGACGACGGTGCTGGCCCGGTTGTCGGCGAGCGGCAGCCCGCGGCTGTCGAGGATCCGGCCGCGCAGGGCCGGGAGGACGATCGTGCGGGTGTCGAGAGCGGAGGCGCCACCCACGAAGTCCTCGTGGCCCACGAGCTGCACCTGCCCGAGCCGCCCGACGAGGGCTGCGAAGCCGAGCACGACGAGGAGCACGACAGCGAGGAACCGCCCCTGGTGAGCGGATGCCGGGCGGTCGCGCCTCACCCGTACCTCCGGCGGACGAGGCCGCGCTCGGCCCCGACGACGAGTGGCACGACGACCGCCGCCACCGTCGCTGTGAGCAGGCAGGACAGCGCCACGTCCGCCAGCGCCACCGGGGCGCCGACGACGAGGGCGCCGAGCACCACGACCCCCTCGACGACCGCGGATGCCGCGAGCGCGACCCCCGCGACCCGCAGGGCCGACACCGGCCCCTCGACCCGCGCTCGACCGGCGAGGGCCCCGGCAGCGGCATAGGTCAGGGCGAGCACGCCGAGGTGGCCGGACCCGGGCGGGACCAGGTCGAGCAGCCAGCCGGCTCCGAGGCCGACGGCAGCGCCCACGACCGGACCGCGGAGCAGCGCCCACGCGACGACGAGCACGAGGACGAGGTCGGGCACCGGGCTGACGTGCCGTACGCCGAGGACCACGAGCAGCAGGGCCGCGGCCAGGACCGCGCCGGCGCGGAGGAGGACTGCGACGGGTCCCATCAGCCGGTGCCCGACATGGTGGGTAAGCATGCCGGCGGGCTCATGGTCCGGGTGCGGCGGCTCATCAGCCCCCTCCCGTCGAAGCGGGGGCCTGCGGCACGTCAGGGCTCGAGCCCGCACCCGGCTCGAGGCCCGGTCGCGCAGTGGTGCGCGCGTCGCCGAGCACGACGGCCACGACGTCGAGCGAGGTCGTGTCGACCGCCGGCTCGACCGAGCCGGTGGGTGCGAGCCGCCCGTCGGCGGCGTCGACCGAGCGCACGGTGCCGACCCGGATGCCGGGCACGAACGGCCGGCCACCGACGCTGCCGAGGGTCGTGACGGCATCCCCCGTCCTCATCTCGCCACGCTGGACGAGCCCGAGGGAGAGCAGCCCGGGCTCGGGGCGGGCCGCGCCGGTGGCTGCCGAGCCGGAGGCCTCGCCGAGCACGCCCCGCTCCCCCACCCGCACGGCCACCGCGAGATCGGGGCTGCCGACGAGCAGCACGTCGGAGGTCCAGGGCGCGACCGCGACGACCCGGCCGACGAGCCCCTCGGGTGCGACGACGGTGCGGTCGACCTGGACCCCGTCGCGGGAGCCGGCGTCGATCGTCACCCGCTCCGGGCCAGCGGGGCCGGAGGCGCCGACCGCCACGACTCGGGCGGCGACGGTGCGGGTCCCGGCGAGGGCGGGGTCGGTGACGAGGGCGGCGAGGTCGGGCGCGGCGGCGACCGAGCGCTCGGCCGCGGCGAGGCGGGCGACGAGGGCGGCCTGGTCCGCGCGGGCCGCCGAGACGGCATCCTCGCCCGGTCCGAGCGCCCGCTCGAGCGGCCCGAGCACCGTCGCCGCGGCGGTGCGCACGGGCTCGAACCCGCTCGCCCCGGACAGCCCGGCGGCCACGACGAGCCCGGTGGCCACGAGCGCCCCGGTGAGCAGGCGGCGCGAGCGCGCGGGTCGGTCGACGCGGGAGGGACGGGTGGAGCGGGGGGGACGGGTGGAGCGGGGCGCACCCGGCGTGCGGCGGACGTGCATCGTCAGGCCCGGCGGGTGTCGACGAGCACCCGCTCGAGGGTGCCGAACTCCTCGACGCAGCGCCCGGCACCGCGGGCGACGGCGTGCAGCGGGTCGTCGGCGGTGCGGACGGGTACCCCCAGCTCGTGGGAGAGCCGCTCGTCGAGCCCGCGGATGAGCGCGCCGCCGCCGGTGAGCGCGATGCCACGGTCGGCGACGTCGCCGGCGAGCTCGGGCGGGCAGACGTCGAGCACGGTGCGCACGAGCTCGACGATCTGCACGAGCGGGGTCTCGATGGCCCGACGCACCTCGGCGGAGCCGATCGTCACGGTCCGGGGCAGGCCGGTGACGAGGTCGCGGCCCCGGACCCGCTCGCTGAGCTCCTCGCTCAGCGGGAAGGCGGAGCCGGCGCCGACCTTGAGGTCCTCGGCGCTGCGCTCGCCGAGGAGCAGGCTGTACTCGCTCTTGACGTGGGCGAGGAGCGCCTCGTCGATCTCGTCCCCGCCGATGCGCATCGTGCGCGAGGTGACGATGCCGCCGAGGCTGATGATCGCGACGTCGGTCGTGCCGCCGCCGATGTCGACGACCATCGACGCGCGGGTCTCCTCGACGGGCAGGCCGGCGCCGATCGCGGCCGCCATCGTCTCCTCGATGACGTAGACCCGGCGGGCGCCCGAGCGCACCGTGGCGTCCTCGAGGGCGCGGCGCTCGACGCCGGTGATGTCGCTCGGGACGCACACGACGACCCGCGGGCGGACGAGGCGGCTCGGGGCGACCTGGTCGACGAACCAGCGGATCATCCGCTCGGTGACGTCGGCGTCGGAGATGACGCCGTCGCGCAGCGGCCGCACCGCGGTGACGGACTCGGGGGTGCGGCCGAGCATCTCCTTGGCGCGGTGCCCGGCGGCGAGCAGCTGGCTCGTGCCGGTGCGCACCGCGACGACCGAGGGCTCGTCGAGGACGACGCCCCTCCCCCGTTCGTAGATGACGGTGTTGGCGGTGCCGAGGTCGATCGCGAGGTCCCGCCCGCGCACCCACCCCGACGCCCAGCCACTCATGGCAGCAGGCTAGGTCGGTCGGTCACCGGGCCCGGGGATGCCGCGCCGGGTCGCCCTCAACTGCCGCCGGATGCCGTGCCACGGCATCCGGTGTCAGGTCCCGGCGGTCAGGGCTCGGGAACCGGGTCGGTCAGAGCTCGGGGAACCAGATGCCGATCTCGCGCTCGGCGGACTGCGGGGAGTCCGAGCCGTGGACGATGTTCTTCTGGACGGCGGTGCCCCAGTCGCGGCCGAGGTCGCCGCGGATCGTGCCGGGCAGGGCCGCGGTGGGGTCGGTGGCCCCCGCGAGGGCCCGGAAGCCCTCGATGCAGCGCTCGCCCTCGATGACGACGGCGGTGACCGGGCCCGAGGACATGAACTCGCACAGTGGCTCGAAGAACGGCTTGCCCTGGTGCTCGGCGTAGTGCGCGTGCAGGCGGTCGAGGTCGGGCGTCAGCACCTGGAGGGCGACGAGGCCGTAGCCCTTCGCCTCGATGCGGCGCAGCACCTCGCCGGTGAGGCCGCGGGCGAAGCCGTCGGGCTTGACGAGGACGAGGGAGCGCTCGGTGGTCACGCCCCCACCCTAGTGGGGGGTCAGACGGCGTCCGGCGCCTGCCGCTCGGCGATGATGCGGTCAGCCTTGGCGCCCTGCACGAGCAACAGCACCCACAGCACCGTGAACACGATCGCCACCCCGATCATCGCGGTGACGAGGGCGGCGCTGGCCCAGGTCAGGGCCTGGACGACCCAGCCGAGGGTGATGCCGACGGGAGTGCGCATGAGGCCCGCGGCGACGAGCGCCAGGAGGGACAGGCCCAGTCCGACCCACATGAGCCGGTCGCCGTCCTCGGGACGCCCCGCGGCGATGGCGTTGCCGCGGGCGACGAGGGCGAAGAAGGACAGGATGATGGCCTGCCCGAAGAGCGCGATGGCGAGCAGCCGGAAGGTGAACTTGCCCTGCCGGCCGTAGAGCGGCAGCGAGGTCACGCGTCCATCTTCCAGCGCCGGGTCTCGACGGCGGCCTTCGACTGGGCCAGGCCGGCGCCGGTCGCCGCGCGGTAGTGCCGGATCGCGCCGATGAGCTCGCCGCGCGACAGGGCGGCGTCGATGGTCTGCCGGACCTCGGGCGCGAGCTCCTCGACCGGGGTGAACGTCGTCGCCGTCGCGCCCCGGCTGGCACGCATCGACGTGACGACCCACCAGACGAGGGCCGCCGCGGCGACGATCAGGACCAGCTTGACGAAGGGGCTCATGCCGCCAAGCGTATGTCGGGCCGGGCCCCGTGCCGTGTGCCGGGAGCCGTGCCCCGGTCCGGGGAGGGTGCGCCAGGCCCGGGAGGATGGGGGCATGACGACCGGCGAGCTCATCGACCCCCGCCTGCTCCGCCGCACCGTGCTGCTCGTGGCCGGCCTCAACCTCTCCTACGCGGGCGTCGAGATGGCGGTCTCGCTCGCCATCGGGTCGGTCTCGCTGCTCGCCGACTCCGTCGACTTCCTCGAGGACGCCGCGATCAACCTGCTCATCGCGCTCGCCCTCGGCTGGCCCCTCGCCCGCCGGGCCCTCGCCGGGCACGTCATGGCGGGGGTCATCCTCGTGCCGGCGGTCTTCGCGGCGTGGCAGGCGTTCGCCAAGGCGCTCGACCCGGTCGCCCCGGACGTCACGGCGCTCGTGGTCACGGCGGGCGGCGCCGCGGTCGTCAACGCCGCGTGCGCCCTCCTCCTCGCCCGGGTGCGCCATCACGGTGGCTCCCTGAGCGGGGCGGCCTACCTGTCGGCCCGCAACGACGTCGTCGTCAACGTCGCGATCATCGTCATGGCCCTCGTCACCGCCTGGACGATGTCGGGCTGGCCCGACATCGTGCTCGGCGCCGTGATCGTCGTCGTCAACGGCAAGGCAGCGTGGGAGGTCTGGGAGCTCGCCGGCGAGGAGCGGCTCGCCGCCGGGGCCCTCGCGGGCGAGGACCTCTGACGACTGATCGCCATCGGCACGTGTGGACGGCTCCCGGCCCCTCTCCGCCGGGAGCCGCCTCGTGGGGGCCGGGTCGGCTCACCGCTCAGGGATCCACGCGGGTGCCGGCCGGGGCAGCCAACCGCGTCGAGCTGGCGACGATGGCTCGGCACGCCGCCGAGCGGAACCGCCAGCCGGGTGCCACGGCATCCGAACCGGTGACGCCGGCGGCGGGCTGACCGGTGACGCCGGCCGCGGGCTGACCCCGTGACGCCGGCCGCGGGCTGACCCCGTGGCGCCGGTCGCGGTTGATCCGGTGACGCCGGCGGCGGGCTGATGGTCCGGCCCTGCGGTGACGACCGAGCCGGTGGATGCACCCTCGGGGCAGTCAGACGTCCGTCGTGCCGAGCAGCATCCGCACCTCGGCCGCGGTGACGACCGAGCCGGTGGCGAGCACTCCCCCGCTGACCCCGCCCCCGGCATCCGCCAGGCCCGCGGCTTGGTCGAGGGCGTCGGGCAGGTCGTCGACGACGGTCACGCGGTGCTCGCCGAACACGTCGACGGCGATCTCGCCGAGGCGTCGCGGCGACATGGCGCGTGGTGACGTCGTCCGGGTGACGACGACCTCGTCGAGCACGGGCTCGAGGGCTTCGAGGATCTCGGCGGCGTCCTTGTCCTTCATGACGGCGACGACCCCCACGAGGCGGGAGAAGGTGAACGACTCGGTGACCGCCCGGGCGAGCACGCGCGCGCCCGCGGGGTTGTGGGCGGCGTCGACGAGCACGGTGGGGCTGCGCCGCACGATCTCGAGGCGCCCCGGCGACTGCACCGCGGCGAGCCCGGTGCGCAGGACGTCGATGTCGAGCGGTTGCCCACCGCCGCCGAGGAAGGCCTCGACGGCCACCACCGCCACCGCGGCGTTCTGGGCCTGGTGGGTGCCGTGCAGCGGCAGGAACAGGTCGGGGTAGTCGGCCGCGAGGCCGCGCACCGAGATCTGCTGCCCGCCGACCGCGACGTCGCGCTCGGTGACACCGAATTCGTTGCCCTCGAACACGATCCGCGCCCCGACGTCGTTGGCTCGGTCGACGAGCACCTCGGCCGCCTCCTCCGCCGGCTGGAGCCCGACCACCGTGATGGCGTCGGCCTTGATGATGCCGGCCTTCTCGCCGGCGATCTCCTCGACGGTGTCGCCGAGGAAGTGCCGGTGGTCGAGGTCGATCGGGGTGACGACGCTGACCGGGGCGTCGACGACGTTCGTCGCGTCCCACGACCCGCCCATGCCGACCTCGACGACCGCGACGTCGACGGGAAGATCGGCGAACGCGGCGTACGCCACGGCGACGAGCACCTCGAAGTACGTCATCGGCGGGCCGCCGTCGACGATCGAACGGGCGTCGACCATCTCGACGAACGGGATGACCTCGTCGTAGGCCGCGAGGAACCGCTCGGCGTCGACCGGGCGGCCCCCGACCGCGATCCGCTCGAGCATCGAGTGCAGGTGCGGCGACGTGAACCGTCCGGTGTTCAGGCCGAGCTCGCGCAGCACCGACTCGATGACCCGGGCGGTGCTCGTCTTGCCGTTCGTGCCGGTGACGTGGATGACGGGGAAGGTGCGCTGCGGGTCGCCGAGCAGCTCCATGACCGCCCGGATGCGGTCGAGGGAGGGCTCGAGGTCGTGCTCGGGCGCGCGGGAGAGGATCGACTCCTCGACCTCGCGCATCCGGCGGGTCACGTCGAGCTGGTGCGCGGCGTCGCGCTGGGAGGCGTCGGGTGCGGGGCTCACCGGCCCATTCTCCCCGACCGCGCCCACCACCCACGCGCGGGCGACGGGCGAAGGTGCGCGCCCGGCATCCGGATCCAGGAAGGTGGCCCCCCGGTCGCTGGGACCGGGGAGCCACCTCGGATGCCGTGCTGCTGGGCCTGGTTCGCGCCTCGCTTCAGTCCTTGGCCTTCTGGCAGGCCTTGCCGACGTCGACGCTCTCCCCGCGGTCGACGACGACCGACCGGCTCGCGACGACCGTGCCGTCGGACTTCGCGCAGGTCATCGTCCAGGCCTCCTTGACCCCGGTGTAGGTCGCGGGCGTCGGGGCGCGGAAGGAGACCTCACCGCTCCAGTCGCTGACGTCGCCACCGTCGTAGTTCTCGACGACGACGGTGTACTCGCCCGGGACGGGGTCGATGAGCACCGCGACCTCGGGGTCGTCGAGGCTGGCCGCCGAGGCCACCTGCCGGCCCTGGTCGTCGTAGACGTAGACGTCCCAGTCGACCGGGTTGCCCCTGTCGTCGGCGTCAGCGGGTTCCCACCCGACCTTGACCTCGGCGGCGCCGTTGTCGTACTGCGGCAGCCCGCCGATGGTGAAGGTCGCCCGCTCCGACGAGAACTCGGCGGGGATGCCGGCCGGTCCCGGGCCGTGGGGCCGCCGGCGCGAGGGTGCCAAGGGCGCGACGAACCGCGCGATCGGCACCCCTTTGCTGGAGCAACCCCCGCGCTGGGCGCCAGGGTCGCCGGCGCGAGGGTGCCAACGGCGCGACGAACCGCGCGATCGGCCCCCCTCACTGGAGCAACCCGCGCTCCGGGCCGAACCGACAGCGGGCGGGCTCCCTCAGCGCTTCGTGACCGACAGCCGCGCGGGGTAGCGCTCACCGATCGTGACCTCGGTGACGCCGGGGGCGGCTCGGTCGAGCGCGTCGAGGTCCGGGGTCACCGACAGGTGCTCGGCGAGGGTCTCGCCGGTCACGAGGTCGCGGTGGTTGAGCACCGCCCGGTAGACGAACTCGGCGCCGGACACCTGCAGCGAGATCCGGTCGGACACCGCGAGGCCGGCCTCGCGCCGCGCCTGCTGCACCGCGCGCACGAGGTCGCGCGCGGCTCCCTCGAGCTCGAGCTCGGGGGTCACGTCGGTGTCGAGCACGACGAACCCGCCGCCGGGCAGCATCGCCGTCGCGTGCGACCCGGCCTGCTCGGCGTCGACGACGGTCTCGACGGTGTACTCGCCCTCGACGAGCGCGAGCCCGCCCGAGGTCACCGTGCCGTCGTCGGCCACCGACCAGTCACCCGTCTTCGAGCCCTTGATCGCCGTCTGCACGTCACGTCCGAGCCGGGGCCCCGCGGCGCGGGCGTTGACGACGAGGCGCTGGCTGATGCCGAAGTCGGACTCGTGCGCCTCCGATACGTCGAGCACGGTGACCGCCTTGACGTTGAGCTCGTCGGCGATGATGCCGGCGAACGGCCGCAGCCCTTCGGGGGCACCGGAGACGACGGTGAGCTCGGGCAGCGGCAGCCGCACCCGCAGCTTCTCCGCCTTGCGCAGTGAGGAGCCGGTCGAGCACACCGTCCGCACGGCATCCATCGCGGCGACGAGGTCGTCGTCGGCCGGCAGGTCGGAGGCGATCGGCCAGTCCTCGAGGTGGACAGACCGGCCACCGGTGAGCCCGCGCCAGATCTCCTCGGTGACGAGCGGCAGCAGCGGGGCCGCCACCCGGGTGAGCACCTCGAGCGTCGTGTAGAGCGTGTCGAAGGCCGCGCGTGCGGCAGAGCCGTCCCCTGTCCCGGTGTCCCAGAAGCGCTCCCGCGACCGACGGATGTACCAGTTGGTCAGGGCGTCGACGAACTGGCGCACCGACTCGCACGCGCCCGGGATGTCGTAGACGTCCATCTGGGCCTGCACCGTCTCGACGAGCCCGCGCAGCTTCGCGAGGAGGTAGCGGTCGAGCGGGTCGGTCGAGGCGGTCGACCACTGCGCGGTGTACCCCCGGCCGCCGTTCGCGGCGTTGGCGTAGAGCGAGAAGAAGTACCAGCTGCTCCACAGCGGGATGAGCACCTGGCGGACGCCCTCGCGGATGCCCTCCTCGGTGACGACGAGGTTGCCGCCGCGCAGGATCGAGCTCGACATGAGGAACCAGCGCATCGCGTCGGCGCCGTCGCGGTTGAACACCTCGGTGACGTCGGGGTAGTTCTTGAGCGACTTGCTCATCTTGGCCCCGTCGCTGCCGAGCACGATGCCGTGGCTGACGCACGACGAGAACGCGGGCCGGTCGAACAGCGCCGTCGCGAGGACGTGGAGCGTGTAGAACCAGCCGCGGGTCTGCCCGATGTACTCGACGATGAAGTCGCCCGGGAAGTGGTGCTCGAACCACTCGGCGTTCTCGAACGGGTAGTGCACCTGGGCGAACGACATCGACCCCGAGTCGAACCACACGTCGAGGACGTCCTCGACGCGGCGCATCGTCGAGTTGCCCGTCGGGTCGTCGGGGTTGGGCCGCGTCAGGTGGTCGACGAACGGCCGGTGCAGGTCGGGCTCGCCGTGCTCGTTGCGGGGCAGCCGCCCGAAGTCGCGCTCGAGCTCCTCGAACGAGCCGTAGACGTCGATCCGCGGGTACTCCGGGCTGTCGGAGCGCCAGACGGGGATCGGGCTGCCCCAGAACCGGTTCCGCGAGATCGACCAGTCGCGGGCGTTCTCGAGCCACTTGCCGAACTGGCCGTCCTTGACGTGCTCCGGGACCCAGGTGATCTCCTGGTTGAGCTCGACCATCCGGTCCTTGAACTTCGTGACCTCGACGAACCACGAGGACACCGCCATGTAGATGAGGGGCTCGCGGCAGCGCCAGCAGTGCGGGTACGAGTGGTCGTAGGTCTCGCGCCGCAGGAGCACGGTGCCGTCGCTGACCGAGGCACGCTCCCCCTCGCCGCGGGTCGCCGCCTTGAGGTGCTCGATGATGAGCGGGTTGGCGTCGAAGACGTGCAGGCCCTCGTAGTCGTTGACGGGGTACGTGAACCTCCCGTCGGGGCCGACGGGCACGACGGGCTTGATGCCGTGCTGGTCGGTGAGCTGCTTGTCCTCCTCACCGAAGGCCGGGGCGATGTGGACGATGCCGGTGCCGTCGTCGGTCGTGACGTAGTCGGCGGACAGCACGACGTGCGAGCGGGCGTGACCGACGTAGTACGAGAACGGCGGCGTGTAGCGGCGCCCGAGCAGGTCGCGGCCGGTGAGCCGCTCGACGACGCGCTCCACGGCATCCTCGCCGAGCTCCCGGGTGTAGGCCCCGAGCCGCGCCTCCGCGAGCACGTACCGCTCGGTGCGCCCCGTCGGCCCGTCGGACTCGACGACGACGTAGTCGATGTCCTCGCCGACGGCCATCGCAAGGTTGCTCGGGAGAGTCCACGGGGTGGTGGTCCAGATGAGGGCGAGCTCGCCCGTCTCGAGCCGGTAGCCGACGGTGACCGCGGGGTCCTGCCGGTTCTTGTAGACCTCCTCGTCCATCCGCAGCTCGTGGTTCGACAGCGGCGTCTGGTCGTTCCAGCAGTAGGGCAGGCAGCGGAAGCCCTCGTACACCAGGCCCTTGTCGTAGAGCGTCTTGAACGCCCACAGCACCGACTCCATGAAGGTCGGGTTGAGCGTCTTGTAGTCGTTCTCGAAGTCGACCCAGCGGGCCTGGCGGGTGACGTACTCCTCCCACTCCCCCGTGTACTTCATGACCGAGTCGCGGCACTTCGCGTTGAAGGTCTCGATCCCGAGCTCGAGGATCTCCTCCTTGGTCTTGATGCCGAGCTGGCTCATCGCCTCGAGCTCGGCGGGCAGCCCGTGGGTGTCCCAGCCGAACCGCCGCTCGACGCGCCGGCCGCGCATCGTCTCGTACCGGGGGACGATGTCCTTGACATAGCCGGTGAGCAGGTGGCCGTAGTGCGGCAGGCCGTTCGCGAACGGCGGGCCGTCGTAGAAGACGAACTCGTTGGCGCCGTCCTCCCCCGCCGGCCGGTTCTCGACGGAGGCGGCGAAGGTGCCGTCGGACGCCCAGTGCGCGAGGACGGCGTCCTCGACCTGCGGGAAGCGCGGGCTCGCGGGGACGCCGAACGCGGCGCCGGTGTGGTCACCGGTCGTGGAGACCTTCGGGTACGTCATGGGGTGCCTGCTCCTGCGGTTCGTCGACTCGTCGTGCCGGGACGAGGACGAAGGGTGACGGCACGGCATCCGGATGCCGTCCGCGCACCTCCGCGGTACCACCTCGCTTGCCGCCCGCTCGGGCGACCGCTCTTGCACCAGGTCGTGACGTGACCCGGACGTCCGGTTCTAGTGAGGACGCCCGACGGATGCCGTGGACGTCCCGTTCTTCCGGAGGCTCGCCGCTGATGACGGCTCGAACGCCTGTGCCGCCCATGATAGCCACGCTGGACCCGTCGTTGCGTCCGGCAGGTTGGGGCCTCACGTTGCGTCCGGCAGGTGCGGCCCGCTGGCCCCCGAGGTGCCCGTCGTTGCGTCCGGCAAGTTGGGGCCCCGAGGCCCCGAGGTGCCGGACATCCGCCGGGAGGTGGTGCGGGGTCGCCGATCATCGCTGCGACACAGCGAGATTCCTGTTATCGAACACTTGTGCTATGGCGTCTGCGCCGGTAGAATCGGGGTGCGGGGAAAAGAGGGGGAGCAGTCGTGGGGGACGGACCAGCCGCAGTGCAGACGGCGTCCGAGAATGCCGTCTCGGCGCTCTCCGATGCGTTCACCGAGTCGGCCGTCACGGGCTCGGTGGCCGAGTGGGCCGCTGCCGTGGGCGCGCTCCAGCGCGTGGTCGACGTCGCCTCCGCGGCCCAGGACGCTGCGATCGCCCGGCTGGCAGCCATCGAGACCGAGCTGCTCGAGGACGGCACGTTGGTCGAGTCGCACCGGGCGCTGGGGTACTCCGCCCTCGACGCGCCGGCCATCGTGTCGGGCGTGCTCTCGGTGTCCGCGGTGTGGGCTGAGCGCCGAGTGCGCTCGGCACTGCGACTGGCCGCGGACGGCCCCGCGGGCACCGACACCGAGACCGGGCTCGGCGGCCTTCACGAAGCCATGGCAGCCGGTCGCCTCGACGCCTACCGGGCCTCGGTCATCGCCGACGAGCTCGAGGAGGCGCCCGCGGAGGTTCGTGCCGCGGTCGTCGCCGCGCTCGACGAGCACCTCGAGGCCGAGGACGGCACCCACCTGAGGCGCCGCTGCCGGCGCGCCCTGGAGCAGATCAGCCCCGACCTGCTGCGCCAGCGGGCGCGGCGCGCGCGGGCCGAGTCGTCTCTGCGCCGGTGGGCCGAGGAGCCCGGGGTGGACAAGTGGGAGGGCACCTTCCCCTCGGAGGAGGCCGCTCAGGCCTGGGCTGCGATCGACGCGCTCGCGCAGCAGTACGTCGCCGACGGGATGTGCTCGACGATCGGCCGGGCGCGGGCCAAGGCGCTCACCGACCTCGTGGCCGGGAACGCCACCATCGAGACCACGCTCATCGTGACCGTCCCGGCCGAGGCGGTGCCCGGCTCCGAGACGAAGCCCGAGGAGCGCGCCGTCCCCGACCCCGAGGCAGTGCCCGGCTCCGAGGCAGAGCCCGGCCCGGAGCCGCCTGCCGTCCCGGATCCCTCACCCGAGGCTCCCGCAGTCCGCCCGGAGGCGCCCGCCGCTCCAGACCCCCCACCCGAGGCGCCCGCTGTGCCGGACCCGGTGTCCAGGGCGCGCACCGTCCCGGACCGCTCACCCGGGTCGCGCACCGTCCCGGAGCCGTCGCCCGATGCGCCCGCCGTGTCGGATCCCTCACCCGAGACGCCCGCCGTGTCGGACCGCTCACCCGAGGTGCCCAGCGTGGAAGACCCCGCGCCCGAGAAGCGCATCGCCGCTGACCCCTCCACCGAGGCGCGCGACGTGCACGACACCGGCGCCGGGCACGAGGACCTCGTCGAGGTGACCGGCCCCCACCGCAACCAGCCGGTCCTCGTGCCGCGTGGATGGCTGACCGCGATGGCCGGTGCTGGTGCGGTCCGGCTGGCCGGCTGCCACCCGACCACAGGCGCCCTTCTCGACCTCGGTCTCGGGCCCGGCCCCGTCGGTCAGCGCCGGGAGCCCACAGGCGGCGACGAGGTGGTCGCCCGGGTGGCGGCAGCCGCGCTGGCTGGCGCCGGAGCCGACCGGTACCGGCCCACGGCGCGGGTGGCCGAGCTCGTCCGCACGCGCGACCGGCGTTGCAGGTTCCCGGGGTGCTCGGTCTCCGCCCGGTTCTGCGATCTCGACCACGTGCGCCCCTGGCCGCACGGCCGCACGACACCCGACAACCTCATGAGCGTCTGCAGACGGCATCACCGGGTCAAGCAGCGACCCGGCTGGCGGGTCGTGCTCGCCCCGGACGGCGTGACGACGTGGACCGACCCGACGGGCCGGGTGCGCACCAGTGCGCCGGTCGACGCCCTCCACTCGCTCGTCGTCCCCGGAGCTGCGACGCCGGAGCCCGACCACGGCCCCAATACGTCGCGCACCGTCCTGCCGGACGCGCCGCACAGCGCCCTCGAGTTCCGCCTCGAGCACCTCGCCGAGACGGCACCGCCACGCCGCCCCTCCCCATGGCCCGACGGTCCCTCCCCCTGGCCCGACGGCCCATCCCCCTGGCGCGACCGCCCCTCCCCCTGGCGCGACCGCCCCTCCCCCTGGCGCGACGACCGCGGTCACGACGTCGAGGTGACCCGGGCGCACGGCATCCTCGTCGTCGAGCCGTCGGGCCACCGACCGCGCCGCCCGGGGCGGATGCACCGCCACCGGCTCCCTCCCGAGACCGACCCTCCCCCGTTCTGAGAGCCACGTGACACTCCTGTGAGGCGACGCGTCCGAAGGAGTAGAGTCACGGCGTCGCCCGGAGGGGCGACACCACGCGCACCTGTTCGGGGGAAGCCGGTCCAAGTCCGGCACTGTCCCGCAGCCGTGGGTCGCGACACCACCACGTCGCGGCGAGTCGGAATGCCCGGCAGGTGCGAGCGGCTCCACACACCGTCGAGGAACGCGGGACGGAGCCCGAGTGACCGGGTCTCCCGGTGGTTCGGGCCTCTCGTCCCGAACCGCTCAGGAAGGCACCGATGTCCACCCCCACCACCGCCCGGGGCGCCCTGTTGCGCCGCGCCGGGACCTTGCTCGCCGCCGTCGCCCTCGTCGCAGTCCCGGCGGCCACCGCCGTCGCGGCCCCCACCGACCCGACGTCGAGCACCGCCACCCCCACCACGTCGGCGTCCCCGAGCCCGTCGGCTGACGCGTCGAGCCCGACGACCACCCCCAGCGCCGGGACCACCAGCACCACCACCACCGATCCCGCTCCCAGCACCACGACCCCCACCGAGCCCACCGTCCCGCAGGGGCAGCCGACCCCGGATGCCGTGGCGCGCCTCTCGTCGTCGGCCCTCCTCGCCGCCGCCGGCACACGGGCGCCGCAGACGGCCGCTGCGGCCGACTTCGTCGCCCGCACCCTCGCCGCGGGCGGGGACCACTACGTCTACCCCGGTGGCACCTGGTTCGACGGCGGCAACACCATTGACGGCATCATCGCCCTCGCCGCGTCCGGCTCCGGCGCGACGCAGCTCGGTGAGTCGCTCGCCTACCTCGGGGACAACCTGGCGAGCTACACCGGCAGCGCCGGGGAGGCCTATGCCGGGCCGACGGCCAAGGCCCTGCTCGGTGTCGTCGTCGCCGGGGGCGACCCGACCGCGTTCGCCGGCCGCGACCTCGTCGCCGCCCTGACCGTCCTCGAGACGGCGGACGGCCGGTTCAGCGACGACTCCACCTACGGCGACTACTCGAACACGATCGGCCAGTCGCTCGCCGTCCTCGCCCTCGTGCGGGCCGGTGTCACGCCGAGCTCGGCCTCGGTCGACCTCCTCCTTGCCCAGCAGTGCGCCGACGGCGGGTTCCGCGGCGACATCGGAGCGTCGGGCTGCACGAGTGACCCCGACGCCACCGCCTTCGCGGCCCAGGCCCTCGTCGCCGTCGGGGAGGACGCCGCCGCGGGTGACGCCCTCGACTGGCTCGCCGCCGCCCAGGCCGGCGACGGCTCGCTCGAGAGCGCGGACGGCGCGGCCAACGCCAACACGACCGGTGTCGCGGCGCAGGCCTTCGCCGCCGGTGGCCGCGACGCCCAGCTCGCGGACGCCCAGGCGTTCCTCGTCTCGCTCCAGTACGGCTGCACCGCGCCGGCGGCACTGCGCGGGGGTCTCGCCTTCTCAACGGCGACCCGCTCGACGACGGCCGTCGCCGACTCCGACCTGCGCGCCACTCCCCAGGGCACGCTCGGCTTCGCCGGGCAGTCGCTGCTGTCGGTGCAGGCGTCCGAGGAGGCCGCGTCCGGCACCACCCCGATGGACTGCGCGACGTCGACGTCCGAGCCCACCCGCACCGACGGGGCGACGTCGACGTCCGAGCCGACGAGCACCGGCAGTGCCACCTCCGGGGCGGGTATGGAGGCCGACGGCGAGGACGACACCGGCTCGGGGGCCTCAGAGGCCGACGCCGGAGCCGCCAGCTCGACCGGGTCGCTCGCACAGACCGGCAGTGACCTCCTGCTGCCCGTCGGGCTCGGGCTCGTCCTCGTCCTCGTCGGTGCCGTGGCGATCGCGGCGACCCGCCGCCGGGGTGTGCACACGTGATGCACTTGCTCACCGTCGCGCGACGTCCGGCAGCTCTCCCCGCCGGTGGCCACCGTGCCAGACGCGGGGCGGGCCGGCGGCTGCACCGCCTTGCCGGCGCCGCCGCGGCATCCGGTCTGGCCCTCGCCGGGCTCGTCGTCGCGGCGGCCCCGGCGAGCGCCGCCGCCTGCTCGGGCACCTCGGGGGTGACCGTCGTCGTCGACACCGGCGGCTCGAAGAGCACGCGGTGCGCCTCCGGTGACCCATCCTCGGCGCTCAAGGCCCTCACCGCCGCCGGGTTCTCGGTCACCTACCCCCAGCAGTACCCGGGCTCGGTCGTCTGCCGCATCGACGGCTACCCGGAGTCCGACCCCTGCGTGCGGATGCCCCCGGCCGACGCCTACTGGGCGTTCTTCCACGCCAAGCGTGGCGGCAGCTGGGTCTACGGCTCCAGTGGCGTCGCGAGCTACGACCCCGCTCCGGGCACGGTCGTCGGCTTCCGCTTCGGGTCGGGCCAGCAGCCCCGGGTGGCGCCGCCGGAGCCCCCGGCGACGAGCCAGCCGGCCCCGACGACGACCACGCCGAAGGCCACGTCGACGACGAAGAAGACGACGCCGAAGCCGGCCACCGCCGCCCCTCGCACGACGTCCGGCTCGACGTCCGGCTCGACCTCCGGGACGACGTCGACGACGCCCAACGGCTCGGCCCCTGGCGCCACGGGCTCGCCCACGGCCGGCCCGTCAGCCAGCCCCTGGGCCAGCGGAACGGCATCCGCATCGCCGAGCACGACCGCGTCCGCGAGCGCCACCGGCACCGCGCCGGCGAGCGAGCCGAGCACCGTCGCCGCAGCGCCGACGTCCCAGCCGAGCGACGACGCGGCCGGCCCCGGCACCCTCCTGGCCGGCGCCGCCCTCGTGGCGCTCGTCGCCGGTGGCGCCGGGTACGCGGCCTGGAAGCGACGCGCGTGAGGCGATGACCCGGATGAGCGCCACCCTCCCCCGCGCGGTCCACCCGGCCGCGTGGTGGGGGTGGGCCCTCGGCCTGGCCGTCGCGGTGAGCACGACGACCAACCCGATCCTGCTCCTCCTCGCGCTCGCGGTCGCGGCCCTCGTCGTCGCGGCCCGGCGGGGGTCCTCGCCGTGGGCGCGGGCGTTCCGGCTCTACCTGTGGCTCGGTCTGGCGATCGTCGTCGTGCGGGTCGTCCTCCACGTCCTCGTCGGGCTCAAGTTCGGCACGATCGTCGTGCTCGAGCTGCCCGAGATCACCCTCCCGGCATGGGCGGCCGGCATCCAGCTCGGCGGCACCGTCTACCTCGAGGGGCTGCTCGCCGCGGCCCTCCAGGGCCTGCGCCTCGCCGTGATGATCGCGTGCGTCGGGGCCGCGAACGCCCTGGCCAACCCGAAGCGGCTGCTGCGCTCCCTGCCCGCGGCCCTGCACGAGATCGGCTCGGCCGTCGTCGTCTCGGTGTCGGTCGCACCCCAGCTCGCCGAGAGCGTCCAGCGGGTGCGCCGGGCCCGGCAGCTGCGCGGGGACACGAGCCGCGGCATCCGGTCGGTGCCCGCAGTCGCGCTCCCCGTGCTCGAGGACACCCTCGAGCGCTCGCTGCTGCTCGCCGCCGCGATGGACTCGCGCGGCTACGGGCGCACCGGCGACGCCCCGCGCGGTCACCGGCTCGCGACCGCAGGCCTGACCCTCGGCGGCCTGCTCGCGAGCGCCGTCGGGATCTACGGCGTGCTCGACGCGACGACCCCGGCGGTCATGGGCACCCCCGCCCTCCTCCTCGGGCTGGGGCTCTCGGCGCTCGGCCTGTGGCTCGGCGGCCGGCACGTCGCCCGCAGCACGTACCGGCCGGACCCGTGGCGTGGCGCGGAGTGGCTCACCCTCGGGTGCGGCGTGGTCGTCGCCGGCGTCTTCGTCGTCCTGTCGCGCACCGTGCCCGACGACCTCGCGATGCCGCTCACCCCCCTCGCCGTGCCCGCCCTACCGCTCGCTGCGGTCGCGGGCCTGCTCGTCGCCGCGCTCCCGGCCGTCCTGACGCCCGAGCCGCCACGACCGGCATCCCGCGCTCCGCGGCGCGCTGCCCGCGAGGAGGTGGAGGCCGGTGCCTGAGCACGCGATCTCCCTCTCGCGGGTGTCCGTGGCGCTGCCCGGCTCGGACCGGCCGGTGCTGCGCGACGTCGACCTCGTCGTCGAGGAGGGCGAGCTCGCGCTCGTCGTCGGCCGCACCGGGTCGGGCAAGTCGACCCTGCTCGGCGCGATGTGCGGGCGGGTGCCGCACTTCACCGGGGGCACCCTCACCGGCCACGTCAGGCTGCACGGGCGCGACACCCGTGAGCACCGACCGCGCGAGCTCGCCGACCTCGTCGGGGTCGTCGGGCAGGACCCGCTCGCCGGCTTCGTCACCGACACCGTCGAGGAGGAGCTCGCCTACGGGATGGAGCAGCTCGGGCTGCCCGCCCCGACGATGCGAAAGCGGGTCGAGGAGACCCTCGACCTGCTAGGCATCGCCGAGCTGCGCGACGCCGCGCTGCGCGAGCTGTCCGGCGGGCAGCAGCAGCGGGTCGCCATTGGGTCGGTGCTCACCGCGCACCCGCGCGTCATCGTGCTCGACGAGCCGACCTCGGCGCTCGACCCCACCGGCGCGGAAGAGGTGCTCGCGACGATCACGCGGCTCGTGCACGACCTCGCCGTGACAGTCGTCGTCGCCGAGCACCGAGTCGAGCGGGTGCTGCACCACGCCGACACCGTCGTGCACGTCTCCCCCGACGGCGCCGTGCGCTCGGGTCCGCCGGCCGACGTCATGGTCGACAGCGACATCGCCTCTCCCGTCGTCGAGCTCGGCCGCTACGCCGGGTGGTCGCCGCTGCCGCTGTCCGTGCGCGACGCACGGCGCGCCGCCGGCGACCTGCGCTCCCACCTCGCCGCGACCCTGCCGGCGCTCGCTGCGTCCGGCCCCACCGGCCGCCGACCCATTGGTCGGTCCTCGGTCTCGCCCTTGGGTGCGGCGGCGTCCTCGGCCTCCGCCGCGGCTGCGGGCTCACTCTCCGGCGCTGATGCCGGGGCACCGGTCGCGCTGTCGGCCCGCGCCGTCGTCGTGCGCCACCCCGGGGACGTGCTCGCCGTCGCGGGGGTGTCGCTCGACATGCGGGCCGGCGAGGTCGCCGCCGTCATGGGCCGCAACGGGTCGGGGAAGTCCTCGCTGCTCTGGGCGCTCCAGGGCAGTGGGACGCTGACGTCCGGCGCGGTGCTCGCCAGGCGCCCGCGCGCGGGTGAGCCGGGTCGAACCGCAGGCGCACGGCATCCCGAGCGACATCACCTCGACCCCGCGGGCGGGACCGTCGAGCCGCGCACCCTCGGCGCAGCAGAACGCCGGTCCCTCGTCGGCATGGTGCCGCAGTCGGCGACCGACCTGCTCTACCTCGACACCGTCGGCGCCGAGTGCGCGCAGGCCGACCGCGAGAGCGGCGCTCAACCCGGCACCTGCGCAGCCCTGCTCGCGGAGGTGACCCCCGGCATCCCGGCCGACCGGCATCCACGCGACCTGTCCGAGGGGCAGAAGCTGGCCCTCGTGCTCGCCGTGCAGCTCAGCGCCGACCCCCCGGTGCTCCTCCTCGACGAGCCGACCCGCGGCCTGGACCCCACGGCCAAGGCCGTGCTCGGCCGGGTGCTGCGTGGGCTCGCCGCGCGGGGGCGGGCCGTCGTCGTGGCGACGCACGACGTCGAGTTCGTCGCTGAGAGCGCCGACCGCGTCGTCGTCATGGCGGGCGGCGAGGTGGTGGCCGACGGGCCGACGGCGGAGGTCGTCGTGTCCTCCCCCGCGTTCGCGCCGCAGGTGTCCAAGGTGACCGCGCCCGGGCCGTGGCTCACGGTGGCCGACGTGCGCGAGGCCCTCTCGGGGGTCGCGTCGTGAGCGCGCCGCACGGTCCGGTGACCGGCCGCACCCGGGCTCTCGCGTTGCGGCCCCGGTCGGCGGCGGCCGTGGCGATGGTCTCGGTCGCCGGGCTCGCCGCGTTCTGCTGGCCGCTGCTCGTCGCGCCGGAGTCGGGCCTGGCCCACGGCACCGACGCCCCCCTCGTCTTCGCCCTCGTCCTGCCGCTGCTGCTCGCCGTCGTCCTCGCCGAGCTGAGCGAGGGCGGGATGGACGTCAAGGCGGTCGCGATGCTCGGCGTCCTCGCCGCGATCGGCGCCGCCCTGCGCCCGCTCGGCGCCGGGACGGCCGGGCTCGAGACGGTGTTCTTCCTCCTCGTCCTCGGCGGCCGGGTGTTCGGGGCCGGCTTCGGCTTCGTGCTCGGCGCGACGACGCTGTTCGCGTCGGCACTCGTCACCGGTGGCGTCGGGCCGTGGCTGCCGTTCCAGATGCTCGGCGCCGCGTGGGTCGGCTGGGGCGCGGGCCTGCTCCCGCCCCTGCGCGGTCGGGCCGAGGTGCTCATGCTCGCCGGGTACGGCGCGCTCGCCGGGCTCGCCTACGGCCTCCTGCTCAACCTGTCGTTCTGGCCGTTCGCCACCGGGATGGCCGGCGAGCTGTCCTTCGAGGCCGGCGCCCCCGCCGCCGAGAACCTCCACCGGTTCCTCGTCTTCACCCTCGCGACGAGCCTGGGATGGGACATCGGTCGGGCCATCACGACTGCGGTGCTCGTGCTCATCACCGGGCGGGCCGTGCTCGGCGCCCTGCGGCGGGCAGCCCGACGCGCGGCGTTCGAGGAGCCGGTCGCCTTCGCGTCGCCCCCGACGGCGGATGCCGGGGAGCCGGGTGCCGGACACGCGGATGCCGGACACGCGGATGCCGGGCACGCGGCGGCCGGGCAGCCGGGTCTCGGGCACGCGGATGCCGGGCTGCCGGGTCTCGGGCACGCGGATGCCGGACACGCGGCGGCCGGTGACGGCCCGGCATCCGGTCCGGCTCGGTCGCGGACGGACGTGGCACGATCGAGCCCATGAGCCCCCTTGAGCTGGACCGCGACGCCGCGTGGCTGAGCCGCGAGGACCTCGACGCCGCCCGTGAGAAGCTGCCCATCCTCTACGTCGACGCGGTGCCGGTCCGGGTCGACGACCGCGGCACGGTCACCGCCGTCGGCGTGCTGCTGCGGCTCGGGCCGGAGGGCGACGTGTGCCGCGAGCTCGTCTCCGGCCGGGTGCTCCACCACGAGCGGGTGCGCGACGCGCTGCTGCGGCACATCGAGAAGGACCTCGGCCCGATGGCGCTGCCCCGCATCCCCGCGAGCCCGCAGCCGTTCACCGTGGCCGAGTACTTCCCGACCCGAGGGGTGACCCCGTTCCACGACCCGCGGCAGCACGCCGTGTCGCTGGCCTTCGTCGTGCCGGTCGCGGGCGACTGTGCCCCGCAGAACGACTCCCTCGACCTCACCTGGTTCACACCCGAGCAGGCCCTGGACCCGGCGGTGCAGGCCGAGATGGACCGCGGCCACGGCGTGCTCCTGCGCCAGGCCCTGGCCCACCTCGGCCATCCCGTCTGAGCGGCCCCGACTACCCCGCCGGCGCGGGCCGACCATCCCGCCTGCGCGGCACGGCCAGCCCGCCTGAGCGGCAGCGACCACTCCGCCTGAGCGGCCCGGAGCGCAGCGGAGCCCGCCGCCGCGGCTCCGGGCGCGGCGCCCCCGGGTCAGACCCCCTTGTTCTTCAGCGCCGCGAGGCGCGCCTCGACCTCGGCGTCGTCACCGTGGTCCTCGAGCTCGGCGAACTGGTCCTCCAGCGTCGTGGCCCGGGCCTCGGCGCGACCCTGGACGAGGGCCTCCTGGTTGCGGATCCGGTCCTCGAAGCGGGCGAGGTCGCTCGTGGGGTCCATGACGTCGATCGAGCTCATCGACTCCTGGACCTGCGCCT
The DNA here is from genome assembly GCF_039541575.1 of Fodinibacter luteus. Classification (NCBI taxonomy): domain Bacteria; kingdom Bacillati; phylum Actinomycetota; class Actinomycetes; order Micrococcales; family Intrasporangiaceae; genus Fodinibacter (ex Wang et al. 2009); species Fodinibacter luteus. The sequence goes on from NZ_BAABGM010000015.1 coordinate 78,988, forward strand.
GGGCCTCGGCGGCACGGGCGCGGGCCACGAGCTGCGAGCGCCGGCTCTTGAGGTCCTCGAGCTTGGTGCGCATGACGGTGAGCCCGTCCTTGAGCTGCTGCACGGTCGCGTTCTGCTGGGCGATGCGCGGCTCGGCCTCCTTCACCTCGCGCTCGAAGCCGATCTGGCGGGCCAGCGCGACCTTGGCGAGGCTGTCGAACTTCTCCGCGCCGGCGGCGTCACCGGCCGCCCTCAGCTCGTCGGCCTTGGCGGAGGCAGCCGCGGCCTTGCGGCCCCACTCCTCGGTGGCGTCCTTGTCGATCTGCAGGTCCTGCTCGGCCATCCGCGTGTTCGCGATGGTCTGTGCCACCGCCTCCTCGGCCTCCGCGATGGAGTTCGTGAAGTCCGTCACGAGCTGGTTGAGCATCTTCTCGGGGTCCTCGGCGCGGTCCAGCAGGGCGTTGATGTTGGCCTTGGCGAGCTGGCTGATGCGTCCGAGGATGCTGGTCTTCTGCGTCATGGGAACTCCTCCTGGCCCGGGGGGCCGGTCACGTCGTCTGTCTCGGTCGGTGTGGCTGGTGCCGGTGAGTCTGGTGGATGCCGTGGCGTCAGGGGATGCCGTGCGCCGGCCGGTCCTCGTTCGATCGGGTCAGAAGCGACCACCCCCGCCGAAGCCGCCGCCGCTGCCGCCGAAGCCCCCGCCCCCGCCGAAGCCGCCGCCCGACCCGCCCCAGCCGCCGCCGCGGCCACCGCCGCGACCGCCGAAGGCACCGGAGAGGATCCCCCCGAGGATCACGGATGCCGGGTCGAGGCCACGACGCCCCTGCGGCATCCCCCCTCCGATACCTCCGCCGAAGCCGCCCTGCCCCCACGAGCCGATGTCCTGGTGCGCCAGCCGGAGCGCCTGCTCGCCCTCCGCCTCGGCCTGGGTGAGCAGGCCCGCGGCCTGCACCGGGTCGGTGGGGACCACCGACCTGGCGTGCTCGAACAGGCGCAGGGCGTCGGCGATGTGCGCCCGGGCCGGCCCGCCCACCGCGCCGCGACGGCTGGAGATGAGCTCGTCGATGCTGGCCAGCCGGGCACCCACCTGGGCCACCCGCTGCTCCAGCAGCCCTCGCCTGCGCTCCTCGTCGGCCTCCGCCGAGCGGTAGCGGGCGAGGGCGTTGTCGAGGTCCTGCTCGGCCCGCGCCAGCGTGCGAAGGGCGGCGAGGGGGTCTCCCCCGTCGCGGGCCGCGGTGCCCTCGGCGATCGCCTCGCGGGCCGCCCCGAGGGCGGTGACGGTGAGCTGGTCGTCGGCGCCGAGCCGCTCGGCGTCCGCGACGTCCCCGGAGATCGAGGCCAGGGCCGCCTCGATGCGTTGCGGCGCGTCCGCGAGTTCGGCCCGGGCGTGGCCCACCGCCGTGAGGAGAAGGTCGGCCTGACCGACCGCCTCCTCCGCCGCGCGTCCCGCCGCCACCGCCGCGGCCCGGTCGTCCGCCTCGAGGTGCTGCTGACCCGTCTCGATGAAGTCCTGCGCGGACTCGAGCAGCCGCTCCGCCTGGTCGACGTTGCCCTCGACCGTGCGCAGCGCCTCGGGACGGTACTGCGCCCGGAGCCCGGCCAGCTCCTGCTCGGCCACCGGGACGCGGCGCAGGACCTCGTCGCGCCGCCCGCGCAGCTCGCGGAGGAAGTCGGGGACCCGGGCCTGGAGGTCGCGCATCCGGGCGAACTCGGCCTCCTGCTCGTCAAGGCTCGCATCGGCCTCGGACGCGAGCGTCAGGATCTGTTCGAGGCGGACCCGACGGGTCGGCTCGTCGACGACTCCTGCCGCCTCGTCGTCGTCGAGCGCGCGCTGGAGCCGGAAGGCGTCGGCGGCCCGGGCCCGGGCCGTCTCGAGCACCTCCCGGAAGCGCTGGGTGGCCTGGACGCCGAACTGCGCCTCCGCGAAGGCCAGCTCGTCGGCCGAGGAGCGGATGGCGTCGTCGACCGCCACGAGGGCGGCTGCGGCCTGCTGGCGCAGCGCCTCCGTCGGGAGGGGCTGCGCACCCCCGCCCTGGCCGGGCGGCTGCGCGCTCGCCCGCTTCGACCGGCGGCGCGCCAGGGCGAACACCGCGACACCGCCGACCGGCACCGCGAGCCACCAGGGGAACCCGTTGCCCCCTCCGCCGGATGTGTCACCGTCAGCGTCGGCAGAGGACGTGTCTCCCTCTCCCAACTCGCCGGCGGCTGCCGCGGCGTACCCCTCGGCGGCCCCGCGCACGGCCCCGGCCCAGTCGTCGTCGGACAGCGCCGGCTCGATGTACTGCGACCGCACCTGCTGGTCCTGGTCCGCGGTGAGCCCCGACTCGCTCGTGGTCCACGTCGCGTACCGGCGGTCCTGGGTCGCCACGGCGAGCAGGACGTCGTTGCCGCCCATGCCCGACACCTCGAAGGTCTGCCGCGCCCACTCCTCCCCCGAGGCGCCGTCGAAGCTGTCGACGTACACGACGAACAGCTGGAGGTCGTGCTCGGACCGAAGCTCGTCGAGGTCGGCCCGCAGCGCGTCGGTGTCACCGAGCACGCCGGAGCGGTCGGTGAGCTCGTCGGTGACGTCGAAGGGCGGGTCGGCCGGCATCCCCGCCAGGGACACGACGGCCCGGTCGGACGCGACGAACCCACCCCCCGGGGCGGCCTGCGCCCCCGGGACGAGGAACAGCGCCGCACCGGCCACGGCCACGGCGACGCCGAGAGCGCGACGGCCTGCCCTGCGGTGGTCCACGCGGCACTCCTCCTCGGCTGGGACGGCGCTGGGGACGCTGTCAGTCGGCGTCCCCACTGCTCTGCCCTTTCGCCGACGGTCGAAACACACGGTGCCGGGCTCAGCCGGTGAACTTGTCGCGGGTGCGCGTCATGTCGTGGTGGTCGGCGGCGCGCGCCTGCTCCGGGGTGGGCGCGGTGCCACCGAGCCGGACCGGCAGGTAGCGCAGGTCGTCACCGTGCAGCGTGGGGTACTCCGCCTGCTGGACGTCGAGCTGGGCCTGCATGGCGGACCGGAGCCGTTCGTTGGCGGCGGCGACGTCCTCGCGCCGCTCGATCCACAGCGGCTCACCGACGGTGATGCTCACCGGGATCCGGGCCGCCGGCCCCATGTGCTTCGGGAGGTTCTTCGTCCACACCCGCTGCCCGCCCCAGATCGTCACGGGAAGCACCGGGACCCCGGCCACCTGGGCCATCTTCACGGCGCCCGGCTTGAACTCCTTGAGCTCGAAGGAGCGCGACATCGTCGCCTCGGGGAAGACGCCGACGATCTCCCCGGCCCGCAGCACCCGGATGGCCTCCGCGAAGGCCTCACCGCCCTTGTGGCGGTCGACGGAGATGTGGTGCATGCCGCGCATGAGCGGCCCGGTGACCCGGTGGGTGAACACCGACTTCTTCGCCATGAAGCGCACGTAACGCCGGCGCGGCCACGCCGGCAGCCCGGCGTACATGAAGTCGAGGTACGAGGTGTGGTTGATCGCCATGACCGCCCCACCGGTCGCGGGCACGTGCTCCTCCCCGCGGATCCGGAACCTCGTGCCCTGGAGGAAGAACATCGTCCGCACGCCCGAGATGACGGGTCGGTACACGCGCTCGGCCATGCGCCCAGCCTAGGCCAGCCACCCGTGCCTCCCGACCCCAACCCGGGTGAGCACGACCCCTGCCGTCTGGGAGGATGAGCCGCATGACCGAGCACCTCTCCCCATCTCGCGCTGCCTCCGTCCCGGACCGGCCGTCCCTCGACGGCCTCGAGGACAAGTGGGCCGCGGTATGGCGGGAGCAGGACACCTACGCGTTCGACCGCGAGGCGGCGCTCGCCGGGCCGCGCGGCGCCGTCTTCTCGATCGACACGCCCCCGCCCACGGCATCCGGCTCGTTGCACATGGGGCACGTCTTCAGCTACACGCACACCGACTGCATCGCCCGCTACAAGCGGATGGCGGGGTTCAACGTCTTCTACCCCATCGGCTGGGACGACAACGGCCTGCCCACCGAGAAGCGGGTCCAGAACTACTACGGCGTGCGCGGTGACGCCTCGCTGCACCACGACCCCGGCTTCGAGCCGCCCTTTCGCGGCGACGCCCGCAGCACGAAGGCGGCCGACGAGACCCCGGTCTCGCGGCAGAACTTCATCGAGCTGTGCGACGAGCTGACCGTGCGCGACGAGGAGGCCTTCGAGTCCCTCTTCCGCCGCATCGGGCACAGCTACGACTGGTCGATCACCTACCGCACCATCGACGACCACTCGCGAGCCACCGCCCAGCAGGCGTTCCTGCGCAACCTCGCCCGCGGCGAGGCGTACCAGGCCGAGGCCCCGGGCCTGTGGGACGTCACCTTCCAGACGGCCGTCGCGCAGGCCGAGCTCGAGGCCCGCGACTACCCCGGCGCCTACCACCGGGTCGCGTTCCACGGCCCCGCCGGGCCGGTCCACGTCGAGACGACCCGGCCCGAGCTCATCCCGAGCTGCGTCGCCCTCATCGCGCACCCCGACGACGAGCGCTACCAGCCGCTGTTCGGCAGCACCGTGCACAGCCCGCTCTTCGGCGTCGAGGTGCCGGTGCTCGCGCACCCGGCCGCCGAGATGGACAAGGGTGCCGGCATCGCGATGTGCTGCACCTTCGGCGACCTCACCGACGTGCTGTGGTGGCGCGAGCTGCGCCTGCCGACCCGCTCGGTCATCACCCGCAGCGGCCGGCTCCAGCGCGAGGTGCCCGAGTGGCTCCTCGGCGGTCCGGGCGAGCACCTCTACGACGGCGAGCTCGCGGGCAAGACGGCGTTCGGCGCCCGAGAGGCGGTCGTCACCGCCCTGCGCGCCAGCGGAGACCTCGACGGCGAGCCGACGCCCACCCAGCGCAAGGCGAACTTCTACGAGCGCGGCGAGAAGCCGCTCGAGATCGTCACCTCTCGCCAGTGGTACATCCGCAACGGGGGCCGCGACGCCGACCTCAACGCGGCCCTCGTCGCCCGCGGCGAAGAGATCGACTTCCACCCCTCGTTCATGCGCTCGCGCTACGCGAACTGGGTGGGCGGCCTCAACGGCGACTGGCTCGTGTCACGCCAGCGCTTCTTCGGCGTGCCGATCCCCGTCTGGTACCCCCTCGACGCCGACGGCGAGCCCGACTACGTGCAGCCGATCGTGCCGAGCGAGGCCGAGCTGCCCGTCGACCCGGCGGCCAACCCTCCGGCCGGCTACACCGAGCACCAGCGCGGCGTCCCCGGCGGGTTCGTCGGCGACCCCGACGTCCTCGACACGTGGGCGACGTCCTCGCTCAGCCCCCAGATCGCCGCTGGCTGGCGCAACGCCGACGGCACCGGATCCGACCCGCTCTTCGAGAAGGTCTTCCCCTTCGACGTGCGCCCGCAGGGCCACGACATCATCCGCACCTGGCTGTTCTCGACCGTCGTGCGCTCGCACTTCGAGCACGGCTCGGTGCCGTGGACCGACGCCGCCATCAGCGGCTGGATCCTCGACCCCGACCGCAAGAAGATGGCCAAGTCGCGCGGCAACGTCGTGACGCCCGAGGACGTCCTCAAGGAGCACAGCGCGGATGCCGTGCGCTACTGGGCCGCGAGCGGTCGCCTCGGCACCGACGCCGCCTACGACACCGGGCAGATCAAGGTCGGCCGTCGGCTCGCCATCAAGGTGCTCAACGCGAGCAAGTTCGCGCTCTCCTTCGGCGAGGTCGCCGGCGACCTCGCCGCCCAGGTGAGCGAGCCGATCGACCGGTCGCTGCTCGCCGGCCTGCGCGACGTCGTCGCCCGGGCCACCGCCGGCTTCGAGGCCTGGGACTTCACCCGCGCGCTCGAGGTCACCGAGCAGTGGTTCTGGGCCTTCTGCGACGACTACCTCGAGCTCGTCAAGGACCGCGCCTACGGCGCCCAGGGGGATGCCGCCGCCGCGAGCGCCCGCGCGACCCTGCGGATGTCGCTCGACGTCGTCCTGCGCCTGCTCGCGCCGATCCTGCCGTACGTCACCGAGGAGGTCTGGTCCTGGACGCACGATGGCTCGGTGCACCGTGCCTCGTGGCCGAGCGTCGACGAGGTGCCGGCCGGTGGTGACGCCGCCCTCGTCGGTGCCGTCGGCGCCGCCCTCGCCGTCGTGCGCAAGGCCAAGTCCGAGGCGAAGGTCGGCATGCGGGCCGAGGTGCCGTCGATGACCCTCGTCGCCCCGGATGCCGCGATCGCGCTCGTCCGTGCGGCCGAGGCCGACCTGCGCGCGGCGGGCCGGCTCACCGGTGCCCTCGCCTACGCCGTCGGTGACGAGGTGGGCGCGCGCGACATCGAGCTCGTGCCGGTGGCCAGGCCCACCACCTGACCTCTGCCCCACACGGAGGGCTGCACGCCGGCGGACGATCAGGCCGGAGCGGCACCCGGCGCCGGGGCATACGCCCTCGATCGCACCGAGCGCAGTCCGGTGGGGCGCACCGCAATCCACGGCACGTCCCAGCCGCTCAGGGCGAGCCGGCGCTCGACCATGGCGTCCCGGCGGAGGTGGGTCACCCTGCCGTTGCCCGGGTCGTAGACGTCGAGCATCCGGTCGCCGTCGCCGGGAAGGACGAGCACGACGTGCCGCGGGGTGAGCTCGTTGCCGACGTAGAGCAGGGCGGGCTCCCCCTCGGCGACGACGTCGACGAGGGTGTCGAACGACCCGACGAGGTCCTCCTCGCCGTCGACACGCAGGACGTCGAGGGTGTACTGCGTGCCGAGCCGGGCGGCACCGTACTCCAGCTCTCGCAGCGCGCCCCAGGGCGGAGTGCCCAGGCGCCGGGGCCACGGCAGGTTGAGCCGGTGCTCGCCGGCGAACAGGCCGTTCGTGCGGCGCATGACGACCCGCTCGTAGGCGGCGAAGCGCTCCCCCGGGGTCGCGCCGACGGGCGAGCCCGGGAGGTTCGGCTGCCCGGTGCGCACCCACCCGGCGAAGACCGGGTCGACGTGCATGCGGGCGACGGTGAGGCAGGCGGACCCACACGTCACCGGGGACTGCTGCACGGGACCGGTGTCACCGGCGCGGAGTCGATAGGCCATCACCACCCCCCAATCGTTACCGCGTCGGGGGGTGCGGCGCCACCACCCCCTCTGGTTGGGTGTGTCCGTGGCCGATCGTTCCAGCGTCGTGACGGCCCTCGGCAGGCCCCCCGTGGTGGCGGCCCTCGGGGTGCTCACCCTGCTCGCCGTCGTCTGGGCCGCCGCGGTCCCGCGCCCCGAGCGCGTCATCCCCGGGCTGCGCACCGGCATCGAGGTGCGGCACATCGGGGCCAACGACGAGACGGTGTCCGGCCCGGAGGTGGACCTCGGCCTGCGGCGGGTCCCCGGCCCGTGGGACCAGACCGGCGACACGCTGGCGTTCGTCCTCGGCTGGGCCACGATCATCCTGTTCGGCGTGGGGGCGCTCGTGGCCCTCGTCCTGCTCGTGCGGGCGTTCGTCACGGCGCGCGAGGACCGCACCCCTGAGGCCGGCGCCGCGGCCGACCTCGACCTCGAGGCCCTCGCCCTCGCCGTCACCACCGACGCGACGCAGCGCCTCGACGCACTGTCCGCCGGCACCCCCGCGCAGGGGATCGTCGCCGCCTGGGCGCACCTCGAGGCGACCCTCCACGAAGCGGGGGTGCCGCTCGCCGCGTCGCGGACGTCGACCGAGGTCACCCTCGACGTGCTGCAGCGCTTCGCGGTCGACCCCGACGCCCTGCGGGCCCTCGCCGGCCTGTACCGCGAGGCGCGCTACTCACGGCATCCCCTCACCGAGGAGGACCGGGCCCGGGCGGCCGCCGCCTACCGCTCGCTCGACGCCGCGCTGCGCGCCGGGATGCCGGGCGCGGGCCGAGGCCGCCGTGGCTGACCGCGCCCGCCCCTCCGCCCTGCGGACCGGAATGCCAGGCGCGGGCCGAGGCTGTCGTGGCTGACCGCGCCCGTCCCTCCGCCCGAGCCCGCGCCGGTCCGGCCGCCCGTCCCCCCGCCCGCCCCGGCGCCCGTCCCGGCCTGCGACCGCTCCTCGCCGGCGCCGCACTGGCCGCGGCCGTCGTGCTCCTCGCGTTCGCCAGGGGCCCGGTCGCCATCCTCGCCGCCGCGACGGTCGCCGTCCTGACCGGGTTCGTCCTCGCGGTGCCGCCGCTGCTGCGCCACGACGGCATCGACTGGGACTGGCTGCCGGACCGGGCCCGTGAGGTGCCGCCCGAGCCCGGCATCGCGACGCTGCGCCGCCTCCTCGACCCCAACGACCGCGACACCGACGCGCCGGAGCAGCTCCAGGCCCTCGTCCGCGCGATCGCGGCCGACCGGGCCGACGGCCGCCCCGTCGGCCCGGGACGACTCGCGACCTACCTCGACGGTCCGCCACGACGGCTCGACCTCGCCGAGGCCGAGGCCGTCGTCACCGAGCTCGAGGCCCTCCCCCCGAAGGAGCACCACTGATGGACCTTCCCACCGTCCACCGCCGCGCGAACGCCGTGCTCGACGAGGTCGACACCGTCATCGTGGGCAAGCGCTCCGCGACCGAGGTCGTGCTCGCCGCCGTGCTCGCCGGCGGGCACGTGCTCATGGAGGACTACCCGGGCCTCGGCAAGACCCTCGCGGCGCGCACCTTCGCCCGCGCCCTCGGCCTGGACTTCGCCCGGGCCCAGTTCACCCCCGACCTGCTCCCCGCCGACCTCACCGGCTCGTTCGTCTACGACCAGGGGGCCGGCACGTTCGAGTTCCGACGCGGGCCGGTGTTCACGGGGCTGCTCCTCGCCGACGAGATCAACCGCACCCCGCCGAAGACCCAGGCCGCGCTCCTCGAGGCGATGCAGGAGCACCAGGTCACCGTCGAGGGGCAGACCTTCGCGCTGCCGCAGCCCTTCCACGTGCTCGCGACGGCCAACCCGGTCGAGTACGAGGGCACGTACCCGCTCCCCGAGGCCCAGCTCGACCGCTTCCTCGTGCGGGTCGCGTTCGGCTACCCGGACGCCGACGGGGAGTGGGAGGTGCTCGGCCGGAGGATGGCCCGCCGCCGCGAGGAGACCGAGGTGCGACGCGTGGTCGACGCCGCCGAGCTGCTCGAGCTCCAGGCGGCGATGGAGGACGTCACGGTGTCCCCCGAGGTGGGCCGGTACTGCGTCGCGCTCGCCCGGGCGACGCGCGAGCACGACCACGCGCTCATGGGCGCGTCCCCGCGCGGCTCGCTCGCCCTCCTGCTCGTCGGCCGCGCCTACGCCGTGCTGCGCGGCCGCGACTACCTCACCCCCGACGACGTCAAGGCCGTCGCCCCGTCGGTGCTCGAGCACCGGGTCGTCGTGCGCCCCGAGCTGTGGATGAGCGAGGTCTCCTCGCGGGGCATCGTCGCCGACCTGCTGCGCACCGTCCCGACCCCGCGGACGGCGGTGCGCCCGTCGTGAGGTCCGCCTGGCGGCCCACCCGGGCGCTCGGCCGGGCCGCGGCGATCGGGCTCGTCGTGCTCGTCGTCGCGGCGGTCGGGGGGCGCGGCGACCTCGCCGTCGTCGGCGCCCCGCTCGTCGCGCTCGTCGTGTGGTCCCTCGTCACCCGGCCCACGGCCGGGCCGGTCGCGACGAGCGCGGTCACCGACGCGCTGACCCACGAGGGCGACACGGTGACCTGGCGGGTCGACGTCACGGTCGTCCCGGGCCTGCGGGATGCCGTGGCGCACCTTCCCGGCGACCGCTGGACGACGACGACCCCGGCCCACGGCCACGTCGCCGGCTCGGTGGCGCGGGGTGCCACGGTGCCGCTCGGTGTCCTCGCCCGCACCGACCGCTGGGGGGTGCGCCGGCTGGGGCCGGCACAGGTGGGTGCCTTCGGGGACTTCGCCTCGTTCGCGTGGACGTGGCCGGAGCAGCGCCTCGAGGCCGTCGCGACGGTGCCCACGCCCGGCACGTTCACCTCGCGGGCCGGCCTGCCCCACCCCGTCGGGCTCGTCGGCCAGCACCGGGGCGCCCGGGCGGGCGGCGGCACCGAGCTGTTCGACGTCCGCCCGTTCCGGACCGGCGACCGGCTGCGCCGGATCCACTGGCCGGTGTCGCTGCGCACCGGCGCACTGCACGTCACGACGACGTACGCCGACCAGGATGCCGAGGTCCGCGTCGTCGTCGACGCGATCCGTGACCTCGGCGAGCGCGACCCCGCCCACGGCCGGCGCTCGAGCCTGGACGTCGCGGTCGAGGCGGCCGGCGCCGTGGCCGCCCACTACCTCGGCACCGGCGACCGGGTCGGCCTGAGCGTCCTCGGTGGCGGCGGGCTCGTCGAGGTGCCCGCCGTCGGGGGGCGCCACCAGCTGGCCCGGGTCCTCCTCGGGCTCGGGCGCGCCGAACCGAGCAGCGGCACGGTGGGCGAGGAGCGGGCGCTGCGAGCCCAGCTGGCGCGCCGCATCCCACCCGGCGCGTTCGTCGTGCTGCTGTCGGCCCTCGTGTCCGCGGAGCCCCTCGCCCACGCGGTGCGGCTCGGGCGCAGCGGTCACGAGGTCGTCGTCGTCGACACCCTGCCCCCCGAGCTGAGCAGTGTGGATGCCGGTGACGAGGCGGTGTGCGCGGTGACCGGGGTCGACGACGTCCGGGTGGCCCGGCTCGTCTGGCGGCTGCGGCTGCTCGACCGGGAACGCGAGGCCCGCCGCTGCGCCGCCGCCGGCGTCCCCGTCATCCCCTGGCGGGGGCCGGGGTCGCTCGACACCGTGCTGCGCCAGTCGACCCGCCGCTCGCGCCGCCCCCGGGTCGTGGCCCGGTGATCCCCCACCGAACGTGGCGCGCCGCGGTCGTCGCGGCCGTGGCCGGTGCCGACCTCGTCGTGCTCCTCGTCGCCGGGACCTCGCTGCCCGGCTTCCTGCCCTTCCTCCTCCCGGTGCTCGCCGTCGCCACGCTGTGGGCGGTCGCCCGACCCTCGGGCTGGGGCCCGTTCGCCCTCGTCGTCGTCCAGGTGCTCGGCGTGGGCGCGACCGGCTCACCGCTGGACACCGTCGCCGGCTGGGCGCTCGCGGCAGCGGCCGGGGCCGCGGTCGTCGTCACGCACCTCGCCCTCACCCTGCTCGGGTCGTGGCCGCGCCGCGCTGACCTTCCGCACGGGACGGCGCGGCGGTGGTCACTCCAGGCGGCCGCCCTCGTGTGGGTCGCGGTCGCGGCGGCGGGTGCGGGCGCGCTCGCCGCCGCGACGCCGCAGGGCTGGGCGCCGTGGCTCGGTGCCGTCGCGCTGGCGCTCGTCGCCGGGCTGCTGTGGCAGCTGCGGGCCCGGACCCGACCCGGCACGGGCTGACTGACGCCCCTCGAGCCGGCGACGGCCGATTCGCACATCGCCTTCGGGGTGCGCCAGTCGTCGTATTGGTGGATCGGGTAGAACAGGTCAGTGCCGATGCCGGCGCACTCCGCGAGGGTCCAGTCGAGGACCCTGCCGCTGCGGTCGAGCCCGGGGGCGGCCGGCGCCGAACGCGTCGGACGGCCGGGCCGGTCGGTGGCCCTGTGCCTGCTCCCGGACGACGGCCCGGTTCAGGCGGAGCGCTTGCGGGGCGCGCGCTTGCGGCCGGTGTCGTCGTCGTGGCGCACGATCGTCGGGTTGACGTTCTTGCGCACGACGTCGGCGGTGACGACGACCTTGGCGATCTCGGCGTCGCTCGGCACGTCGAACATCGTCGGGAGGAGGACCTCCTCCATGATCGCGCGCAGGCCGCGCGCCCCGGTGCCGCGGGCCAGGGCCTGGTCGGCGACCGCCGCGACGGCATCCTCGGTGAACTCCAGCACGACCCCGTCGATCTCGAACATCTTCTGGTACTGCTTGATGAGGGCGTTCCGGGGCTCGGTGAGGATCCGCACGAGGGCGTCGTTGTCGAGGGGCGCCACGGTCGTGATGACCGGCACGCGCCCGATGAACTCGGGGATGAGCCCGAACTTCATGAGGTCCTCGGGCATGACGTCGTGGATGCTCTCGGCGAGGTCCTTCGGGGTGTGCAGCTCGGAGCCGAACCCCAGACCTTTCTTGCCGTTGCGCGACTCGATGAGCTTCTCGAGGCCGGCGAACGCGCCACCGACGATGAACAGCACGTTCGTCGTGTCGATCTGGATGAACTCCTGGTGGGGGTGCTTGCGCCCGCCCTGGGGCGGCACCGACGCAGTCGTGCCCTCGAGGATCTTGAGCAGCGCCTGCTGGACCCCCTCCCCGGACACGTCACGGGTGATGCTGGGGTTCTCGCTCTTGCGGGCGATCTTGTCGACCTCGTCGATGTAGATGATGCCCGTCTCGGCCTTCTTGACGTCGTAGTCGGCGGCCTGGATGAGCTTGAGGAGGATGTTCTCGACGTCCTCGCCGACGTAGCCGGCCTCGGTGAGCGCCGTCGCGTCGGCGATGGCGAACGGGACGTTGAGCATCTTCGCGAGGGTCTGGGCGAGGTAGGTCTTGCCGCAGCCGGTCGGCCCGATGAGCAGGATGTTCGACTTCGAGATGTCGACGTGGTCGGGGTCCTTCTTGCCGAGCGCCGACTCCCCCGCCTGGATGCGCTTGTAGTGGTTGTAGACCGCGACGGCGAGGGCCTTCTTCGCGACGTCCTGGCCGATGACGTACTGCTCGAGGAAGTCGAAGATCTCGCGGGGCTTGGGCAGCTCGTCGAGCCCGAGCTCGCTCGACTCGGCGAGCTCCTCCTCGATGATCTCGTTGCACAGGTCGATGCACTCGTCGCAGATGTAGACGCCCGGGCCCGCGATGAGCTTCTTGACCTGCTTCTGTGACTTGCCACAGAACGAGCACTTCAGCAGGTCGCTCGTCTCTCCCACGCGTGCCACGGACGTCCCTTCCCTCACCTGAAGACAACAGGTCCGACGCTACCCGCCGGTGCCCTCCAGTGCACCCATTGAAGCCCGCGCGGGAGGGGCGCGTCTCCCTTGTCCGCTGTCAGCGCAACGGCCCCTCGAAGCGGCGTCCGGTTCATCAGCCGGGTCGTGGGGCGAGCCCAGGACCGGCGCGAATGACCGGCCTGGTCATTGATACCGCACCGTTACCGGTCCGCAGGACCATGCGGGGCACCGCCGGCGTGGGGTCGGCGTCCCCTCTCGGACGGAGCACGTCAATGACACGCATTCGCACCCAGCTGGCGGCGGCGACCCTCGCCGCTGTCGCCACCGTTGTCGTCGCCGCGGCACCCGCCCAAGCCCGGATCCTCGACCAGTTCACCTGGTCCTTCGAGGAGACGGGTTCGTTCGACGACTGCGGGTTCACCATCGAGTCGGACTTCAGCTCGTCCGGCACCACCGTCATTCGGACCGTCCACGGCACCGATGAGCTGTGGTTCGCCTCCATCGCCGTTCGCAGCGAAGAGGTCCTCACCAACCCGGAGACCGGCGAGTGGCTGCGCATCGTGAGCCGTGGCCTCCTCAAGGAGTCAGGACCGGCGACCGAGGTCGCCGACGGCGTCTTCACCCACACGTACTCGGAGGCCGGCAACCCGGTCACCATCCTGGACTCCGACGGCAAGGTGGTTGCCCGGGACACCGGGCTCCTGCGATGGGTGTACACCTTCGACACGCTCAGCGACGGCGAGCCGGGCGGGTTCGTCCTCGACGAGGTCCTCGTCAAGGAGGCCGGGCCGCACCCGATGTTCCACGCCGACTGGTGCGGCGTGTTCACCGACCTCATCGGCTGACCCCCTGACCGCCGGACGTGCGGATGCCGTCCGCCCTCGGTGAGCGGACGGCATCCGGCACGTCGTGGGTCGAGGACCCGTCAGACGGTGTTCTTGCGCGAGGCGAGCACCTCGTCGATGAGGCCGTACTCCTTGGCGGCGTCGGCCGACAGGATCTTGTCGCGCTCGATGTCCTTGCGGACGGCCTCGACGGGGCGGCCGGTGTGCTGGGCGATGGTCTCCTCGAGCCACTCGCGCATCCGGATGATCTCGTTCGCGTGGATCTCGAGGTCGGAGGCCATGCCGCCGGTGCCCTCGATCGCCGGCTGGTGGATGAGCACACGGCTGTTCGGCAGGGCGAACCGCTTGCCCTTCGCGCCGGCGCCGAGCAGCACCGCGGCGGCGGAGGCGGCCTGGCCGATGACGAAGGTCTGCACGTCGGGGCGGATGTACTGCATCGTGTCGTAGATCGCGGTCATCGCCGTGAACGAGCCGCCGGGGCTGTTGATGTACATGAGGATGTCGCGGTCGGGGTCCTGGGACTCGAGCACGATGAGCTGGGCGATGACGTCGTCGGCGGACGCGTCGTCGACCTGCACCCCGAGGAAGATGATGCGGTCCTCGAAGAGCTTGGTGTAGGGGTCGAGGCGCTTCATGCCGTACGAGGTGCGCTCCTCGAACTGCGGCAGGATGTAGCGGCTGGAGGGGCCGGGCACGTGGAGGCGGCCGGTCAGGTCTGCGTTCATGTCTCTCTCTCGCGTCGTCGTCGCCGGGTCAGTCCGCGGTCACCGGGTTGTCCACCTGCGGTCCGGCCATCGTCGCCTTCGTGATGACCTGGTCGACGAAGCCGTACTCCCGCGCCTCCTCGGCGGTGAACCACCGGTCGCGGTCGGAGTCGGCCTCGATCTGGTCGACGGTCTGCCCGGTGTGCTGCGCGATGAGCTCGGCCATCTGCTTCTTGATGTGCAGCAGCTGCTCGGCCTGGATCTTGATGTCGGAGGCGGTGCCACCGATGCCGCCCGAGGGCTGGTGCATCATGACCCGGGCGTGCGGGGTGGCGTAGCGCTTGCCGGGGGTGCCGGCGGACAGCAGGAACTGCCCCATCGAGGCCGCCATGCCCATCGCCACAGTGGCGACGTCGTTGGGCACCCACTGCATGACGTCGAAGATCGCCATGCCGGCGGTCACGGACCCGCCGGGCGAGTTGATGTAGAGCCAGATGTCCTTCTTCGGGTCCTCGGCGGCGAGGAGGAGCATCTGGGCGCAGATCGCGTTCGCGTTGTCGTCGCGCACGTCGGAGCCGAGGAAGATGATCCGCTCCTTGAGGAGGCGGTTGTAGATGTGGTCGTCCAGGCCGGCCTGGGGGCCCGGGCCGGCGGCGACGATCTCGGTGCTGGTCACGCTGGAGTCGCTCCTCGTCAGGTCGGGTGCTGCTTGTCAGTGACCCTAACGCCCGGTTCCGACGGTCCACTCCCCACCCGGGGCCGTGTTCGCCGTGAGCACAACGGCGAGCGGCGGACCGGCCGGATGCCGCGCCGGGCCGTGCGCGGCCGGGCCGGATGCCGCGTCGGGCGGTGCGCGGCCGGGCCGGATGCCGTGGCGGGGCAAGCGCGGCCGGGCCGGGTGCCGCGTCGGCACGCCCGTGGGGCCGGATGCCGTGCCGGGCGGTGCGCGGCCGGGCCGGATGCCGCGTCGGCACGCCCGTGGGGGCGGAGCCGGTCGGCTCCGCCCCCACGGGTGGATGGTGCGTGACGCGTCGGGTCAGGCGAGGGCCTTGGCCTTGAGCGCGTCGAACTCGGCCTGGCTGATGGCCCCGGAGTCGAGCAGCTGCTTGGCGCTCGCGATCTGATCGGCGGGGTTCGCCGTCTGGGCGGCGACGGACTTGATGTACTTCTCCTGCTGCACCTGGGCGTCGGCGATCGCCGCCATCTGGCGCTCGCCCATGCTCTTGCCGCGGGCGATGAGGTAGATCAGGGCGCCGAGCCACGGGAGGAAGATGAGCACGATGGCCCAGCCCGCCTTGCCCCAGCCGCTCAGCGTCTTGTCGCTGAACAGGTCGAAGATGCAGCGGAACCAGATCATGATCGCGGAGATCCAGATGAAGAACCAGAAGCTCCAGAGCAGGACCTCGCCGAAGCTGTCGATGTTGTTGATGCCCATCGTGTGAGTCACCTTTCAGGTGGTGTGTTGTGGTGATGGTAGAGGGGGTGGTGCTGGCGATGCCGGAGGCACGCCGGAGAGCCGGGGCGCTCAGCCGTTCGTCAACGGGTCGATGCAGGCCGTGACCGCCAGGAGAGCGCCTCGTCCGACCGGACGCAGCCTCGACCCAGGGGTGTCGCACGCCCTCGACCGCGTCGTCGAAACCTCGGCAACCTTACTGCCCTGGGACCCGGTCCCGGACATCGGGTCGACGACGGCGCCCGAGCGGACGGCTCGCCGCGGGCCGGGTCGGTGGTGCAGCGCCCGCGTGCAGGAGTGGTCATCGCCGGGGTGACCTCGAAGAGCGAGCAGCCGTCGGGCCCTGCGGACCCCATGGCGTCGCGGGCGTGGACCGGCTGGCTCCACCCTCTCGCCTGTCGTGGCCGAGCATCCGCGTCCTGCCTTCGTTCCGGTTCAGGGCGCTGACGATCAAGGCCCTGCGCGGCAATGCTGGCGCGCGCGCCCGCGCGACACATCACCTGCGAGGGGTGAGGGCGGGGGCTCAGTCGTCGGCAGGCTCGCGCACCGCGGGCACGACGGTGAGCGCGAGGAGCGCGAGGGCCCCGACGACGAGGAGCGAGTACAGGACACCGACGCTGTCCCCGAGCAGGCCGAGCACGGGCGGGCCCGCGATGAACGCGACGTAGCCGATCGTGGCGACGACGGACATGCGGGCCGCCGCACGCTCCGCGTCGTCGGCCGAGGCGCTCATCCCGACCGGGAAGCCGAGGGCCGCACCGATGCCCCACACGGCCGCGCCGACGAAGGCGAGCCACGGGGTGCCGAAGATGACGAGGGCCGCGCCCACGGCCGCGAGGGCGAAGCTGGCCCGCAGCACCGGAACCCGGCCGCGCCGGTCGAGCAGCCCGGTGCCGAGGAGGCGGGCGAGGGTCATGAAGGCCAGGAAGGTGGCGAACGCGAGCACCCCGGCCCAGGCGGGCAGGTGGTGGCCCTCGACGAACGCGACGGCGAGCCAGTCGTTGGCGGTGCCCTCGGTGAAGGCCGCGGCGAAGACGACGACGCCGATGAGCAGGGTGCGCGGCTCGAGCCAGGCGGAGCGGTGCCGCTCGCGAGCCGCCCGGGCGGCCTCGTGGTGCTCCGCGCTGCGCGGCAGGAACCGCGGCAGCGCCCACCAGGCGAGGCCCACCGTGAGCACGGTGGCACCGAGGAAGTGCACGGTGAGAGGGACGCCCCCCCACGACATCGCGGCGCCGATGAGCGCGGACACGACGGTGCCGCCGCTGAACGCGGCGTGGAAGTGCGGCATGACCGACGTGCCGAGCTGGCGCTCGACGTCCGCGCCCTCGAGGTTCATCGACACGTCCCACACCCCGACGCCGAGGCCGACGCAGAAGAGGCCGGCGGCGACACCGAGGCGGGGCCCCTCGGCGTCGACGACGAGGCCGACGGCGAGCAGCCCGGCGAGGCCGACGCCGATTCCGAGCGCCACGGCCCGCGACGCACCGATGCGGTCGGAGATCCGGCCGGCGAGCGGCAACCCGGTGACCGACCCGACGCTCGCCGCGAAGAGGGTGAGGCCGAGCTCGCCGGCACTCAGCCCGAGCGCGGCCTTGGCGTCGGCGATCCGCGACGCCCACGACGCGAAGACGAGCCCCGCGAGAGCGAAGACGACGAAGACCGCCGTGCGCGCGCTCGTGACCCGCGCGCGGTCGAGCGGCTGGGGCAGGGAGGTGGTGTCGGTCATGGCGGACAACGATCGGTTCCTTCGGACGGACGTGGGCGGGTCGAATCCCGCCTTGGGTGCTGAGGTGGTCGCCGGGGCGACCGGTTGGGCACCCACGGCGGGAACGAGCGGGTCGAATCGATTCGATCGAATCGATTCGATATTGTGTCCCGCATGCCCCCCACGCGTCAAACCCGCGCCGGTCGCCGACCGACCCTGCGCGACGTCGCGCGGCGCGCCGGGGTCTCGACGTCCACGGCATCCCTCGTCTTCAGCGGCAAGGGACCGGTCGCCTCCGGCACCGCCGAGCGGGTGCGGACCGCCGCCGCCGACCTGGCCTACGCCGGCCCCGACCCGCTCGCCTCCTCGCTGCGGCAGGGGCGGGTCGGCACGGTCGCCGTCGTCGTCGAGGGGCCGCTGCGCTACGCCTTCCACGACCCGTTCGCCCTCGCCATCCTCGACGGCCTCGCCGAGGAGCTCGACGCCGCCGGCCGCTCGATGCTCCTCGTCGCCCAGCCCGTCGAGGACCCCGAGCGTGCCGTCGCGCAGCTCGCCACCCAGGCCGTCGACGCCGCGGTCTTCCCCCTCTGCGGCGAGCGCGACAACCCCGTCGTCGACCACCTGCTCGCCCGCGGGGTCCCCCTCGTCGGAAGCGGCGCCCCCGTGCACCCTGGGGTCGCGCACGTGCTCACCGACGAGGCCGCCGCGATGGCCCTCACGACCCGGCACGTGCTCAACCTCGGCCACCGCCGGCTGGCGCACCTCACGATGCCGCTGCGTGCCGGCGCCCCCACCTCCCGGGTCACCGAGCCCGACGTCGCTGGTGCCACCTACCCGGATGCCGCGGGCCGGCTCGCCGGCTTCCGCGCGCTCGCGGGGCCGGACGCCCCCGTCGTGCAGGCCCACGACCTCACGGTCGAGGCGGGCGAGGCCGCGGCCCGGATTCTCCTCGACGTCCCCGACGACGAGCGGCCCACGGCGATCGTCGCCCAAGCCGACCTGCTCGCCGCCGGTGCGGTGCGGGCCGCCGAGGCGAGGGGGCTGCGGGTGCCCGGCGACCTCACCGTCACCGGCTTCGACGGGGTCGACCTGCCCTGGCTCGACCACGTGCTGACGACCGTCGATCAGCCCGGCGCCGAGAAGGGGCGCCGGATGGGGCGCCTCGTGCGGCACGCCCTCGAGGGCCGTCCGGTGCGTGACGAGCCGTTCCCCGTGCGGCTGCGCGTCGGCACGACGAGCGCACCGCCGCCGTCGCCGCGCTGAGCGCACACACGAGGCGGCGCGCTGAGCGCGGACACCCGGGACGGCACCCCGCGAGCGGGACGCCCGAACCCGCGCCACGGCATCCGAAACGGCGAGAACCCGCACCGGCGTCGGGCCGGGTGCGGGTTCTCGCGGGTCGTGGCTCAGGCCCTGGCGGTCTCGGCCTCGCCGTCGGCGGCCTCGGTGGCGTCGGTGACCTCGTCGGCGGCCGCCTCGGCGGCGTCGTCGGCGACCTCGGTGGCGTCGTCGGCGGTCTGGGCGACCTCGTCGGCAGCCGTCTCGGCGTCGGCGACGGCAACGTCACCCTCGCCCTCCTCGACCTCGACCGTCTCGACGCCCGGGGCCTGCGGCACGAGCGCGTCGAGGTCGACCTCGACACCGGCCGTGTCGGTGACCGTGGCTTGGTCGAGGACGGCGGCGAGGGCCTTGCGGCGCGCCACCTCCTGGACGATCGAGGGGATCTGGCCCTGCTGGTCGATGGCCTGGGCGAACTGGTTCGGGTCCATGCCGTACTGCTGGGCGCTCATGACGAGGTACTCGATGAGCTCGGGCTGCTCGACGCGGACCTCGAGCTTCTCGGCGACGGCGTCGAGGAGGAACTGGGCGCGCAGGGCGCGACGGGTGCTCTCCTCGACCTCGGCGCGGTGCTCGTCGTCGTCGAGGCGGTTCTCGCCCTCGAGGTGCTGGTGCACCTCGGCCTCGACGACGCCGTCGGGCACGGGGACGTCGACGATCTCGAGGAGGTGGTCGAGCAGCCGGTCGCGAGCCTGGATGCCCTGCTCGTAGCGCCTGGCCTGCTCGGCCTGCGTCGTGACGTCGGCGCGCAGCTCCTCGAGGGTGTCGAACTCGGAGGCGAGCTGGGCGAAGTCGTCGTCGAGGGCGGGCAGCTCGCGCACCTTGACCGACTGCACGGTGACGGTGCAGTCGGCGTCCTCGCCCTCGTGGTCGCCGCCGGCGAGCGGAGCCGTGAAGTCCTTGGACTCACCGGCCGCCATCCCGATGAGCGCCTCGTCCATGCCCGGGAGCATGTTCCCGCTGCCGACCTCGTACGAGACGCCGGTGACCGAGTCGATCTCCTCGTCGCCGATGACGGCCGACAGGTCGATGGAGACGAAGTCGCCGTCCTCGACCGCGCGCTCGACGCCGACGAGGGAGCCGAAGCGCTCGCGCAGCGCGGTGAGCCGCTCCTCGACGTCCTCGTCGGAGGCGGCGACCTCGTCGACCTCGACGGCGATGCCCTCGAGCTCGGGCAGCTCGACCTCGGGGCGCACGTCGGTCTCCACGGTGAACGTCAGGTCCTGCCCGTCCTCGAGGGGCACCGCGGTGACGTCGACCTCCGGCTGCCCGATGGCACGCAGGTTCTCGGCCTCGGCGGCCTCGGCGAAGAAGCGCGGGAGGGCCTCGTTGACGGCCTCCTGCACGACGGCACCCCGGCCGACGCGCTGGTCGATGATGCGGCTCGGGACCTTGCCCTTGCGGAAGCCCGGGATCTGCACCTGGGCACCGATGGTCCGGTACGCCTGGTCGAGCATCGGCTTGAGCTCCTCGAAGGGGACCTCCACGCTGAGCTTGACCCGGGTCGGGCTGATGGTCTCGACGGCACTCTTCACTTCAGGCACTCCACAACCATGGGGGAATCGGGGGGAACTGCGGGCGGATGCCGGGTGGCCGGCCGCGCGGACCGGCACCGTCCGGCGGCACGCGAGCGCGCGGCATCCGGGACCAGCACCAAGGGTCCATGCTAGCGGCCGGGGTGGAGGGCACCCAATCCGCCGCTCGGGCCCCGGATCCGCAGTCGCCGTCAGTCCGCGTCGGAGAAGACCTCGACCCTGCGCCGTTCCCCGGACACGATGATGAGGTCCCCGTCGTGGACGACCGAGTCGGGGGTCGCGTACGAGAAGTCCTGCCCCTCGCTCTTGATGCCGACGATCGTCACGCCCCACCGTCCCCGGACGCCCGCCTCGGCGAGGGTGCGGCCGAGGATGCTCTCGGGTGGGCGCATCTTGACGATGGCGTACCCGTCGTCGAACTCGATGTAGTCCTGCATCCGGCCGCGCACGAGGTGCGCCACCCGCTTGCCCATCGCGTGCTCGGGCCGCACGACGTGGGTCACGCCGACCTGGGAGAGGATCTCGCCCTGCGAGGCGGTGATCGCCTTGGCCCAGATGTCCTTGACGCCGAGCTTGGTCAGCACGAACGCGGTGAGGACGCTCGCCTCGAGGTTGTTGCCGATGCCGATGACCGCACGCGAGAAGTCGCCGACGGCGAGCTGCTCCATGGCCTGGAGGTCGGTGCCGTCCGCCTCGACGATGTGGGTCCAGCGGCCGGCGAGGTCCTGCACGCGCTTGGGGTCGCTGTCGATGGCGAGCACCTGGACGCCGTCGCGCTCGAGCTCGTCGGCGAGCGACTTCCCGAACCGGCCGATGCCGATGACGACGACTCCTCCGGCCTCCGCGATCTTCCTAGCCAATGAGGGGTGCTCCTTCCGGGAGGGTGTAGCGGCGGGTCCGCTGCCGGAGGGCGAGCGCCGACACGAGCGTGATCGGGCCGAGTCGGCCGAGGAACATGAGCACGACGAGCACGAGCTGGCCGGGTTCGCCCACCTGCGGGGTGATGCCCGTGGACAGGCCCACCGTCGCGAACGCCGACGTCGTCTCGAACATGACGTCGGGCAGCGGGAGGTCGGTCAGCTCGGTGAGGAGCATCGTGCCACCGACGACCGCGGCCACCCCGAGGAGCGCGACCGTCGTCGCCTGGCGGACCACGCGGTGGTCGATGCGCCGGTCGAAGGCGATGACGTCGCGGTCACCGCGCACCTCGGCGACGATGACGAAGAAGAGCACGATGAACGTCGTGACCTTGAGGCCGCCCGCGGTGCCGGCCGACCCGCCCCCGACGAACATGAGCAGGATCGTGCCCATGAGCGTCTCGTCGGTCACCTGGCCGTAGTCCCAGGCGTTGAAGCCGGCGGTGCGCGGCTGGACGGCGTGGAACCACCCCGCGAGCAGCTTGGCCAGGGGCGGCAGGCCGCCGACGGTGCCGTCGTTGCCCCACTCGGCGAGGGTGACGAACGCGGTGCCGCCGCCGAGCAGCGCCGCCGTCATCGACAGCGTGAGCCGGGTGTGCAGGCTCCAGCGCCGCACCGGGACGCGCCGGGCGAGCTCCATGAGCACCGGGAAGCCGAGGCCGCCGATGATGACGGCGACCGAGATGGGCAGGAGCACGAAGGCGTCGGTGAGGAAGCCCATGAGGTTGTCGCTGAACAGGGCGAACCCGGCGTTGTTGAACGAGGAGACCGCGTGGAACACCCCATGCCACGCGGCGGTGCCCCAGTCGTCGTCGTAGGCGGTGCGGAACCTCGCGGTGAGCAGCGCCGCCGTCACGGACTCGACGACCACCGTGACGACGAAGACGCCGCGCAGCACCCGGCGGACGTCGCCGAGCCCCACGCTGCGGGTCTCCGCCGCCGCGGTCAGCCGGGTGCGCAGCCCCATCCGGCGCGAGAGGAACAGGGCGATGAGGGAGGCCAGGGTCATGATCCCGAAGCCCCCGACCTGGATGAGCCCGAGGATGACGGCCTGGCCGAACGGGCTCCAGTACGTCGCCGTGTCGACGGTCGTCAGGCCGGTGACGCAGACGGCGCTCGTCGACGTGAACAGGGCCGTCACGACCGGGGCCGACCCCGCGCCGGCCCGCGAGGCAGGGAGCATGAGGAGGAGGGTGCCGATGAGGTCGGCGACGAGGAAGGCGGTGACGACGACCTGGGCCGGGTGGCGGAGGACCGGTCGGCGCACGCCGCGCCCGCGGCCCTGGGTGCGAAGGAGCACGGGGCCATCGTGACAGAGGCGGCCGTGCGGGGCGTGGCGTCCCGGGACGGCGTGGGTGCGGGCTGCCCGGTCGGCGGTGCGGCCCGGGCGGGCGGACGGCATCCGCTGTGGTGGCGCCTCGGCGCGTGTCGGCTGCCCGGTCGGCGATGTGGCAGAGGCGGGCGGACGGCATCCACGGCCGGGCGGACGGCATCCGCTGTGTGGTGCCTCGGCGCGTGCCTGCGGGGCCGTCGGATGCCGGGCGCCCGGGTGCCGGGTCACGCGTCGGCGTGGAGCGGGCGACGAGAATCGAACTCGCGTAGCCAGTTTGGAAGACTGGGGCTCTACCATTGAGCTACGCCCGCGCACCTCGTGAGCACTCACCCCGAGGGCACCGCTAGCCTAGTGGCCGCGCTCGCGGGATCCGAAATCCGTTCGTCGACCTCGTCGGCGTCGGATGCCGGTGCGGCGGGCGGCGGGGTATGGCGCAGGTTGGTAGCGCGTCCGCTTTGGGAGCGGAAGGCCGCCGGTTCAAATCCGGCTACCCCGACGGAGAACGCCCGCTGCGCTCCGCGCTGCGGGCCGTTCGCCGTCGTGGGAGCAGGATGCCGGGAGCGGGAGCCGGCACCGCGACGAAGGAGTGGGGGCGGCGACGGCGGCTCCGGCTACCCCGACGGAGAACCCTCTGCGGTGATGCAGGGAGCGCGGCATGTCGCGCTGTGTGCATCACCCGAGGAGGTTGTCCACAGGCTCGGAGCGGGGGTCCCCCTCGATCGACCACCCTCGGGGGATGCCCGCAGGCCCGCGCCGACGCCTTCCTCGTTGCGAGCGTGCCCGGGTCGCGGCCGAGGTCGCCCGTGAGCACGACGGCATCGCCCACCGCGCGGACCTGCGCCGCGCAGGCGTCACCCGGGCGGACGTCCGCACCGAGATCGCTGCCGGGCGCTGGCAGGGCGTCGGGACCCACACGGTGGTCATCGGCACGGGGCCGATGTCGGAGCGGGCCCGACGGTGGCAAGCGGTGTGGGAGTCGGGCC
This sequence comes from Fodinibacter luteus, assembly GCF_039541575.1. NCBI lineage: Bacteria > Bacillati > Actinomycetota > Actinomycetes > Micrococcales > Intrasporangiaceae > Fodinibacter (ex Wang et al. 2009) > Fodinibacter luteus. The sequence goes on from NZ_BAABGM010000015.1 coordinate 102,535, forward strand.
CGGGAGCAGTGCTCGACGGGGTCAGTGCGCTGCACGCCGCCGGGCTGACCGGCTTCACCCAGCGCCGCATCGACGTGACGGTGCCCCGGTGCAGCCGGAGCCGCCCCGTCGCCGGGGTCAGGGTCCGGCGGCGTCGGGAGGTGGGGCCGACGGCCGGAGCCGGCATCCCCAGGGCCCGACCCGAGATGGCGACGGTGCGAGCCGCTGAGTGGGCGGCGACGGATCGCGCGGCGGCGCTCATCGTCTGCCTCGTCGTGCAACAGCGCCTCGTCTCACCACTGCGGCTGCTCGCCGCCTGGCGCCGCGTGCGCTCCAGCCGGCGTCGCGTGTTCCTCGACGCCGTCTTCGCCGATGTCTGCGACGGTGCGCACTCGCTGGGTGAGCTCGACTTCGCGCGGCTGTGTCGAACCGTCGGCCTCCCGGCGCCCAGCCGGCAGCGGGTGCGCACCGAACCGGGTGGGCGCCTCTACCTCGACGTCGCGTGGGAGGACATCGGCCTCGTCGTGGAGGTCGACGGGGGCCACCACGCACTGGCGCTCAACCCCATCGATGACGCCCTGCGCCAGAACGAGGTCACGCTCGACGAGCGGATGGTGCTGCGCATCCCCGTGCTCGGGCTGCGCCTGGCGCCCGACGCCTTCCTCGCGCAGGTCGCCCGCGCCCACGCCGCGCTGACCGGGTCGGCTGCCGGGACCCGAGGCGTCCGGTGATGCACGGGCGCGCGACCTGGCGCGCGTGCTGCATGCCCGAGGCGTCCGGTGATGCACGGCGCGCGACCTGGCGCGCGAGCTGCATCACCGGAGGCCGCTACGGCCGGAGCGTGCAGGTCAGCTCGGTGACCGTGCGCCCGGCGCGCACCCCCTTGGCCTCGAACCCGTCGTCGGGCCGCCACGGCGGGCGCTCCCCCTCGACGACGTCCCACCGGCCGTGGTGCGCGAGCTGGCGACGGGCGTGCGCGGCGTACTCGGCGATGTCGGTCGCGACGAGCAGCACCCCACCCGGAACGAGGCGCGACGCGACGAGGTCGAGGGTGTGCTGCTGGACGAACCGGCGCTTGGCGTGCTTCTTCTTCGGCCACGGGTCCGGGAAGAACAGGTGCACCGCCGCGAGCGACGCCGGTGCGACCCGGTCCGTGAGGAAGGGCAGCGCGTCCCCCGGGTGGACCCACAGGTTGCGCACCCCCGCGTCCGCGGCGGCGGCGAGCATCCGGGCGACGCCGGGCACGTGCACCTCGAGCGCGACGAGGTCGGTCTCGGGATGGGCCCGGCAGTACGCGATGGCCGCCGCCCCGTGGCCCGAACCGATCTCGACGACGACCGGCCCGACCCGCCCGAAGGCCTCGACGGGCACGAGCGGCCCCTCGGGCAGCGAGCGCCCGGGCAGCAGGGTCGCCATCCGCTCGTCAGTGAGCGGGCTGTTGCGCCAGCGCGGCGTGAACGTGCGCACGCCCTCGCGGGGGGCGTGGTCGAGCCCCGGCCCGGCTCCCCCGGCGGCGGTCCCCTCGGACGGGGTCACAGGCGTCGGACGGCCAGTGCCGCCCGGTCGTCGTCCTCGCCCGACCGGGCCGACTCGCACACGTCGCGGGCCACGTTCGCGTCGCCGAGCACCGAGCGTGCCGCGATGCCGAGCATCCGGTCGATGCCGTCGACGAGGTCGCGCCCCCGCGCCTCGATGATGCCGTCGGAGTACAGCAGCAGCGCGTCGCCGCGGTCGAGCCGCCCGCTCTGCCGGGGGAAGGACGCCCCGGGGACGACCCCGAGCAGCGGGCCGCGGGCCCCGTCGAGGAGGTTCCAGCGGGCCCGCCCCGAGGTGTACAGGGCCGGGAAGGGGTGGCCGGCGTTGGCGATGGAGTATTCGCCCGTGCGCAGGTCGAGGTCGAGGTGCACGGCGGTCGCGAAGCCCTCCTCCCACCCCTGGCGCAGGAGGTAGTCGTTGGCGGCACGAAGGAAGTCGGCCGAGGGCACGGCCCCGAGCAGCCCACCGAGCGCACCGGACAGCAGGAGCGACCGGGTGCCCGCCCGGGTCCCCTTCCCGCTCACGTCGACGAGCACGATCTCGAGGCGGTACCCGGACGGGCTGAGGTGGGCGACGACGAAGTCCCCGGAGAAGTGCTCGCCGTGGGCCGACCGGATGCACGACCACGCCCCCCACCCGTCGGGGAGGTCGGGGAGCCGGCCGACGAGGGCGATCCGGTCGCGCAGCTCGGCGAACATCCGGTCGCTGCCGAAGCCGCGGGTGCCGATGAGGGAGCGGGACCTGGCGGCGAACACCATGAGGGCCATGACGGCGAGCAGGGAGAGCGCGAGCAGCGCGGAGCGGCTGTACGAGATGCCGGACACCGGCATCCAGAAGAGCACGGTGACGAAGCCGAGTCCGTAGACCCACAGGAGCGGCCCCGGGCGCAGCACGAGGCCGGCGACGACGACGACGGGGAAGAGCAGCGAGATGGGCACGTCGTCGGGCCACCGGACGACCGCGAGACCGAGGGTGAGGATGCCGACGAGGAAGAGGACGAGCAGGCCCCCCTCGCTGCCGAGCGGGGTCCGGTGTCCGCCCACGAGCCGGCGCGCGAGGAGGTCACCACGGCGGAGCTGCGGTCGTTGCAGCACCTCGTTCGGCATGGTCACCCCTTGGGGTCGGTAGGCGCGCACACCCTAGTGGGCGCGGTCACGGCACCGCCAGAGGCCGGGCCGTCGGGCGTCGCGAGGATGCCGGGTCGCAGGTCAGGCGGAGAGCGGCGGGAGGGTGCCCCCCTCGTCGTAGGCCTGCACCATGGCGATCCTGCGGGCGTGCCGCGGGTCACCGCTGAACGGGGTGCCGAGGAAGACGCGCACCATGGAGCGGGCCTGCTCGACGGTGGTCATCCGCGCCCCGACGGAGATGACCTGGGCGTCGTTGTGCTCGCGCGCCAACCGGGCCAGCTCGTCGTCGTAACAGAGCGCGGCGCGGATGCCGGTCACCTTGTTGGCGGCCATCTGCTCACCGTTGCCGGAGCCCCCGAGGACGATGCCGAAGGACCCGGGGTCGGCGGCGACGGCCTCCGCGGCGCGCAGCACGAAGACGGGGTAGTCGTCGACGGGGTCGTAGCCGTGCGGGCCGTGGTTCGTGACCTCGTGCCCCTCCCCCTCGAGGAACGACACGAGGTCGACGAGCAGGTCGTACGCCGCGTGGTCGCCGCCCACGTGCACCCGCACCGGTCAGCCCTCCACGTCGAAGATCGGCCCGCGGGTGCGGGTGCGCTTGAGCTCGTAGAAGCCCTCGGTGCCGGCGACGAGGACGCAGCCGTCCCAGAGCCGCCCGGCCGCCTCGCCCTTGGGCGCCGGGGTGACGACCGGCCCGAAGAAGGCGACGTCGTCGACGGCGACGACGGGCGTGCCCACCTCGTCGCCGACGAGCTCCATGGCCCGCTCGTGGCTGGCGCGCAGCGCGTCGTCGTGGGCCTCGCTCGTGGCGGCCTCGGCCAGGTCGGCCGGGAGGCCGACGTCGGCGAGCGCACCCGCGATGACGGCGTCGACGTCGCGCTCGCCGCGGTGGTGGATGCGCTCACCCATCGCGTCGTAGAGCGGCTTGACGACCTCGTCGCCGTGCGCCTCGCGGGCCGCGACGACGACCCGCACCGGGCCCCAGGCCCGGTCGAGGAAGTCGCGGTAGTCGGCGTCGAGGTCACGCCCCTCGTTGAGGACGGCCAGGCTCATGACCGACCAGGTGACGTTGACCCCGCGGACCTTCTCGACCTCGGTCATCCAGCGCGACGACATCCAGGCCCAGGGGCACATCGGGTCGAACCAGAACTCGGCGCCGGGGCCGGCGGACGTGTCGGCGGCGGGGGTCAGGGGGGTGGGATCAGTGGAGACGGACACCGCCCCATCCTCTCATCCACAGGGGAAGCGCCCGTCCGCGCCCGTCCACAGAGAGGCTGGTGCGCGGGCTCCCGTGACAGGATGGGCCACGCCAAGCGGGGCCGACCGGCATCCGCAGCGCACCCCCCGCACCGCCACGCAAGGAGACCCCGTGCCCGGCACGAACCTCACCCGTGAGGAGGCCGCCGCCCGCGCGGCGCTCGTCACCGTCGACAGCCACGACGTCGAGCTCGACGTCACGACCGGCCCGGAGACCTTCTCGACCCGCAGCACCATCCGCTTCTGGTGCAGCGACCCGGCATCCGAGACGTTCCTCGACTTCGTCGGCGACGGCGTGCAGGGGATCTCCGTCAACGGCACCGAGCTCGACCCGGCCGAGCACTACGCCGACAGCCGGGTGCGCCTCACCGGCCTCGCCGCCGAGAACGTCGTCGTCGTCACGGCCACCGGGCGCTACACGAACACGGGTGAGGGGCTGCACCGGTTCGTCGACCCCGTCGACGACGAGGTCTACCTCTACAGCCAGTTCGAGGTGCCGGACAGCCGCCGGATGTACCCCGTCTTCGAGCAGCCCGACCTCAAGGCGTCGTTCACCTTCACGGTCACCGCCCCGGCCCACTGGCAGGTCGTCTCGAACTCCCCCACCCCCGATCCCGAGCCGGCCGGCGACGGCACCGCGACGTGGCGCTTCGCCCCCACGCCGCGGATCTCGAGCTACATCACCGCCCTCGTCGCCGGCCCCTACGACGTCGTGCGCGACACCCTGACGAGCCGTCGCGGTGAGGTGCCCCTCGGCATCTTCTGCCGCCGCTCGCTCACGCCCTACCTCGACGCGGACAACCTCTTCGACCTCACGAAGCGGGGCTTCGCGTTCTTCGAGGAGGAGTTCGACTGCGCCTACCCGTTCGAGAAGTACGACCAGGTGTTCACGCCGGAGTACAACATGGGCGCGATGGAGAACGCCGGCTGCGTCACCCTCAACGAGATGTACGTCTTCCGCTCCAAGGTCACCGAGGCCCTCGTCGAGCGGCGTGCCCTCACCGTGCTCCACGAGCTGGCCCACATGTGGTTCGGCAACCTCGTCACGATGCGCTGGTGGAACGACCTGTGGCTCAACGAGTCGTTCGCGGAGTGGGCGTCCACGACCTGCCAGGCCGAGGCGACCCGCTGGGCCGACGCCTGGACGACCTTCGGCACCCACGAGAAGGACTGGGCCTACCGCCAGGACCAGCTCTCCTCGACGCACCCGATCGTCGCCGAGATCCGCGACCTGCAGGACGTCGAGGTCAACTTCGACGGCATCACCTACGCCAAGGGCGCGTCCGTCCTCAAGCAACTCGTCGCCCACGTCGGCCGGGAGCCGTTCCGCGACGGGCTGCGCGCCTACTTCGCCAAGCACGCCTGGGGCAACACGACGCTCGACGACCTGCTCGTCGAGCTCGAGGCGACCTCGGGGCGCGACCTGCGCACGTGGTCCGAGCTCTGGCTCGAGACCGCCGGGGTGAGCACGCTGCGCCCCCTCGTCGAGGTCGACGACCGCGGCCGCGTCTGCGCCGCCGTCATCGAGCAGACCTGCGCCCCCGGGTTCGAGACGTTGCGCCCGCACACCCTCGCCATCGGCACGTACGCCGTCCGCGACGGGGCCCTGCACCGCACCGCCCGCCTCGAGCTCGACGTCGACGGCGCCCGCACCGAGGTGCCCGAGCTCGTCGGTCGTGACCAGCCCGACCTGCTCCTCGTCAACGACGAGGACCTCGCCTACGCCAAGATCCGTCTCGACGAGCGCTCGCTCGCCACCGCGCTCGCCCACCCCCGCGGCTTCACCTCCTCGCTGCCGCGCTCGCTCGTGCTCGCGTCGCTGTGGGACATGACCCGCGACGCGGAGATGGGCGCCCGCCGGTTCGTCGACGTCGTCCTCGAGACGCTGCCCGGTGAGAGCGACTCCACCCTGCTGCGCACCCTCATCGCCCAGCTGCAGACGGCCGTGCTCTCGTACACCGCTCCCGAGCACCGCGAGGCCACCCGGGCCGCGACCCGCGACCGCCTGTGGGAGGTCGCCCGGGCCGCGCAGCCCGGCAGCGACGCCCAGCTCCAGCTCGTCGCCGCGGCCGCGGCCCTGACGACGGCGGGCGACGACCCGGCATCCGCCCGGGCCCTGCTCGACGGCACCGAGGTGCTCGAGGGCCTGGCCGTCGACTTCGAGATGCGGTGGACCCTGCTCACCGCGCTCGCCGCGGCGGGCGCCGCCGACGCCGACGAGATCGACGCCGAGCGGGCCCGTGAGGACACCGCCACTGGTCGGGAGCGTGCAGCCCGGGCCCGCGCCGCACGGCCCATCCCCGAGGCCAAGGAGGAGGCGTGGGCCGCGGCCGTCGAGGGCACCGGCCTGCCGAACGCCGTCGTCGACGCCCTCGCCGCCGGCTTCGCCCGGCCCGGCACGCCCGCCGAGCTGCTGCGACCCTTCGTCGAGCGGTACCACGCGATGCTCGACAGCGTCGAGGGGCGCGGTTCGCACGCCATCGTCGAGTCGGTCGTCATGGGGTTCTACCCGCGCCCGCTCGCCGACCGCGCGCTGCACGACGCGACCCAGGCCTGGCTCGACGCCCGCGCCGACGCGCCCCCCGCCCTGCGCCGACTCGTCGTCGAGAACCGCGACCCGGTCGCGCGGGCGCTCGCGGCGCAGGAGCGCGATGCCCGTGACTGACATTTCCGCCACCCCCCTGCTGCCCGTGCCCGACCTCCGGCTCGTCGCCGTCACCTGGGAGCAGACCCAGCGCTGGCTCACGACCGTGGGGCTGCGCATCCTGCTCACCCTCGTGCTCGCCGTCGTCGCCGTGTGGTTCCTCCGCCGGCTCATCAACCGCGTCGTCGCGACGATGACCTCGAAGTCCGCGCGCCGCCTCGCCGAGTCGGGGCGGGCCGGCAAGGTCCTCGCGACCGCGACCGGGATGGCCGGCGAGCGCCAGCGCCAACGGGTCGAGACCGTCGGCTCGTTGCTGCGCAGCATCGTCACCTTCGTCGTCGTGACGCTCGCGACACTCACCATCATGGCGCTGCTCGGCATCCCGCTCGGCCCGCTGCTCGCGTCGGCCGGGGTCGCCGGCGTCGCGCTCGGTTTCGGCGCCCAGAGCCTCGTCAAGGACTTCCTCGCCGGCATCTTCATGATCATGGAGGACCAGTACGGAGTAGGCGACGTCGTCGACACCGGCGAGGCGATCGGCACGGTCGAGGAGGTCACCCTGCGGATCACCCGGCTGCGCGACGCCAGCGGGGTCACCTGGTACGTCCGCAACGGCGAGATCATCCGGATCGGCAACCGGTCCCAGGGCTACTCGACGGCCATCGTCGACATGCCCGTGTCGTACGCCGAGAACGTCGACCGCGTCGTCGGCATCATCCGCGATGTCGCCGACGGCCTCGGCCAGTCCCCCGAGTGGTCCGACCGGCTCGTCGAGCCCCCGCAGGTCCTCGGCGTCGAGTCGATCGTCGGCATGACGATGACCATCCGCACCGTGGCCCAGTGCGCCCCCGGCGAGCACTTCGCGGTGCAGCGCGAGCTGCGCGAACGGATGAAGACCGCCCTCGACGCCGCGGGCGTCAAGGCCCCGCCCGTCGGCCAGCTGGGCGGGCCGGTCGGAGGCCCCCCGTGACCCTCTACGACAAGGTCGGTGGCGCACCGACGTTCGAGCGACTCGTGCACGCCTTCTACGAGGGGGTGGCGGCCGACGCCGAGCTGCGGGCGCTCTACCCCGAGGAGGACCTCGCGCCCGCCGAGCGGCGGCTGCGGATGTTCCTCACCCAGTACTTCGGTGGCCCCACGACGTACAGCCAGGAGCGCGGTCACCCTCGCCTGCGGATGCGGCACGCGCCCTACCCGGTGACCCTCGACATGCGCGACCGGTGGATGCGGCACATGCTCGCCGCGCTCGACACCCTCGACCTGCCCGAGGCCCAGGCCGAGCAGATGCGCGACTACTTCCTGCGGGCCGCGCACATGCTCGTCAACACCCCCGGTGCCACCCCGCCGCCGCCCTCCCTCGAGCGCTGACGTGCCGGGCCGCGCATTTCGTGACATGACACGGTGTACGGAAGCATGGTGCCGGTGAGCGAACCGACCCTCGAGAACGTGACCGCCCCCGGCGAGGTCGTCCACCCGGCCGACTCCCCCGAGGCACCGTGGTGGCGCGACGCCGTCATCTACCAGGTGTACCCGCGCTCGTGGGCCGACGCCGACGGCGACGGCATCGGCGACCTGCCCGGCATCACGGCACGGCTGCCGTACCTGCGTGACCTCGGCGTGGATGCCGTGTGGCTCAGCCCGTTCTACGTCTCGCCGATGAACGACGCCGGCTACGACGTCGCCGACTACCGCGACGTCGACCCGCGCTTCGGCACCCTCGCCGACGCCGACACGATGATCGCCACCGCGCACGACCTCGGCCTCAAGGTCCTCGTCGACCTCGTGCCCAACCACACGAGCAGCGAGCACGCGTGGTTCCGGGCCGCCCTCGCGGCCGGCCCCGGCAGCCTCGAGCGCGACCGGTACGTCTTCCGCGAGGGCCGCGGTCCGGGCGGCGACGAGCCGCCGAACAACTGGCCCTCGGTCTTCGGCGGCCGCGGGTGGACGCGGGTCACCGAGCCCGACGGCACGCCCGGGCAGTGGTACCTCCACATCTTCGACGTCACCCAGCCGGACCTGAACTGGCAGCACCCCGAGGTGCGCGAGGAGTTCCACGACATCCTGCGGTTCTGGTGCGACCGCGGCGTCGACGGCTTCCGGGTCGACGTCGCGCACGGCCTCGTCAAGCGCGAGGGACTGCCCGACTGGCACGGCCCCGTCGGCCTCTACGACGAGGTCGACGCCGACACGGGCCCGACCGGGGTGGGGCGCGACGCGGAGGCGATCCGGTCCACCGACGGCCAGGTGCTCGACCACACCGCCACCGGCGCCGCCCCGATGTGGGACCAGGACGGCGTCCACGAGATCTACCGCGGCTGGCGTGAGGTGCTCGACTCCTACGGCTCGCCGGACCGCATCCTGTGCGCGGAGGCCTGGGTGACACCCGAGTCGCGCCTGGCCCGCTACGTGCGGCCCGGCGAGATGCACCAGGCCTTCAACTTCGACTTCCTCGACGCCCACTGGGCCGCCACCGCGCTCACGACCGTCATCGAGTCGTCGTTGCGCTCCAACGACGCCGTCGGCGCGCCCACGACGTGGGTGCTGTCCAACCACGACGTCGTGCGCCACGCGTCGCGCCTCGGCCTGGACCAGAGCCGTCCGCGGCCCAACGGCATCCGGGCCGGTGACCCGCAGCCGGATGCCGAGCTCGGCCTGCGCCGGGCGCGCGCGGCGACCGCGCTCATGCTCGCGCTCCCCGGGGGCGCGTACGTCTACCAGGGCGAGGAGCTCGGGCTCCCCGAGCACACGACGATGCCCGACGAGTACCGCCAGGACCCGACGTTCCACCGCACCCACGGCGCCGTGACCGGCCGCGACGGCTGCCGGGTCCCGATGCCGTGGGTCAGGGACGCGCCGAGCCTCGGGTTCGGCCCGGGGTCCGACCCGTGGCTGCCGCAACCCGACGCGTACGCCGGTCTCGCGGTCGACCAGCAGGTCGGCGTCGAGGGCTCGACGCTCGAGCTCTACCGCGCCCTGCTCGAGTACCGCCGCAAGCACCGCTTCGGGCACGGGAGCCTGGAGTGGGACGCCCTCACGTCGTCGACCGTCGTCGCCTTCCGCAACACCTCGGGCGACGGCGAGCGCACCCTGCTCGTCGTCACCAACCTCGGCGACGCCCCGGTGGCGCTCCCGGCCGGTGACGTCCTCATCAGCTCGGCCCCGCTCGACGACGACGGCTCGCTCCCCGGCGACACGACCGCCTGGGTCCGCCTGCCGCGGGAGTGACGTGCGCGCCACCGACTTCACCTACCTCGACCACCCCACCCCGCTCGCCCTGGCCCACCGGGGCGGTGCGGGGTACGCCCCGAACATCGGGTTCGAGAACACGATCGCGGCCTTCCGCCGGGCCGTCGCGATGGGCTACCGCTACCTCGAGACCGACGTGCACGCGACGAGCGACGGGCACCTCGTCGCGTTCCACGACCGCGTGCTCGACCGCGTGTCGGATGCCGAGGGAGCCATCGCGGCGCTGCCCTACGACGCGGTGAGCGAGGCCCGGATCGGCGGCAGCGAGCCGATCCCGCTGCTCGCCGAGCTCTTCGAGGAGTTCCCAGAGGTGCGCGTCAACATCGACATCAAGTCCGACGCCGCGCTCGCGCCCACCGTCCGGGAGGTGCAGCGGCACGGGGCGAGCGAGCGGGTGTGCATCGGCTCGTTCTCGGAGCGCCGGCTGCGGGCGGCCCGCGCCGCCCTCGGACCGAGGGTCGCGACCGCCGCGGGCCAGGTCGGCACCGCCTTCCTGCGGTTCACCCCGGCGCTCGTGAGCCGGATGTTCCACACCCCGGCGCCGGTGCTCCAGATCCCCGCGACCCATCCCGTGGCCGGTCGCACGGTCACCCTCGTCACCCCCGGGCTGGTGCGGCGCGCACACGGGCTGGGCAAGCACGTCCACGTGTGGTTCCACGCCTGGTCGCGCGAGGACGCCGAGGAGATGCACCGGCTCCTCGACCTCGGGGTCGACGGGATCGTCACCGACCACATCGACGTGCTGCGCGACGTCCTCGCGGAGCGGGGCCACCCGCTCGTCCCGGCGGGGTGAGGCGCCCGACGACAGGTCGGCACGACGTGGTGCCCAGCGCGGTGAGGCGCGCGACGACAGGTCGGCACGACGTGGTGCCCGGCACTACCGTGGAGCGGGTGGACGACGCGTCCTCACCCCGTGCCCCCGGCCCCCTCGGCCGCGGCTACCTCGAGGTCACCCTGTCGGTCCTGGCCCTCGTGACCATCGTCGCGTTCGAGTCGATGGCGGTCTCGACGGCGATGCCGACCGTCGCCCGCGAGCTCGACGCCGTGCGCTCCTACGGCTTCGCGTTCTCGGTCATGCTCACCGCGCAGCTGCTCGGCATCGTCCTCGCCGGGGTGTGGTCCGACCGCTCCGGCCCCCTCGTCGGGGCGGTGACCGGGCAGGCGCTGCTCGCCACGGGGTCGGCCGTCTGCGGGTTCGCGTCGACGCTTCCGGTGTTCCTCGCCGGGCGGGCGCTCACCGGCCTCGGCGGCGGGCTGCTCGTCGTCATGCTCTACGTCATCGCGGGACGCTTCTACCCCGAGTCGATCCGACCGCGGCTGTTCACGTACGTGTCGGCCGCGTGGGTCCTGCCGTCGCTGCTCGGCGCACCCGTCTCGGCGTGGCTGACGACCCACCTGTCGTGGCGGTGGGTGTTCTGGGGGGTCGTGCCACCGGTGCTCGTCACGATGGCGGCCCTGGCCCACGCGCGCCGGCGGGTCGACGCGGCGAGCCTCAGCGTCGCCGTGTCTGGCCGCGACCACGCGGCGCACGTCAGGGCGGCCTGGGCCGGGGTCGGCATCGCCCTCGCCGCGGGGGCGGTGCAGGTCGGCACGCACGAGCTCGTCCTCGACCTGTCCCCGAGGACCGGGCTGGCCCTCGCCGGCCTCGTCGGGGTCGTCCTCGTCGCGCCGCTCCTCGTGCCGCGCGGCACGTGGCGGATGGCGCGTGGGCTGCCGAGCGTCATGCTGTCGCGGGCCCTGCTCACGGGGGCCTTCTACGCCGGCGTCACCTACGTGCCCCTCTTCCTCGTCGGTCAGCGCGGGCTGAGCCTGCAGACCGCCGGGCTCTCCCTCGCCGTCGGTGCCGTCGGCTGGGCGGCGGGGGCCTGGTACCAGGGGCACGACACCCTCCACCTGCCCCGGTACCGCCTCGTCGAGATCGGGGGCGCGCTGCTCGCCGCCGGGTTCGCCGTCGTCGCCGTGGTCGCGGGGTTCGGCCTCCCGTGGTGGCTCGTCCCGCTCGCCCTCGTGCTCACCGGGGTGGCGATGGGCCTGGGCGTCACGACGACGACGGTGCTGTCGCTCGAGCTGAGCCCGGTCGAGGAGCACGGGGAGGCGTCGTCGTCGCTCCAGCTCGCCGACGTCCTCGGCAGCGTCCTCGGGATCGCCGCGGCGACGGCCCTGTTCGCCGCCCGCCACGTGCCCGGCCGTGACGACGCCCTGTTCGCCGCGATCTTCCTCGGGCTCGCCGCCGGGGCCGCCGTCGTCGTGCCGGCGGGTCAGCGCATCAGGACGTGACCCCCGGCCGCGGTGAGCCGGGTCCACCGGTTGGAGCGGAACACCCGCACGTCCTCCCCCGGCGCGAGGAAACCCAGGGCGTACGCCGCGAAGGCCCCGCCGGCCCGCACGGCCACCTCGCCACCCGGCATCCCGCCCGGTGCGGCGGCGAGCAGGTCGGGGTGGGGGCCGGCCGCCTCGAGCACGTCACGGGCCCAGACCCGGTCGCGCACGAACCCGGCGGCGGCACCCCGCTCGCGCACGGCATCCGAGACCTCCGCCAGCCCGTCGCGGGCGACGGCGGCGAGGAGGTCACCGGGGAGGGTCCCGGCGGGTTCCCACGGCCCGCGCGGTGGGGTGAGCGCGGACCAGGGCGCGAGCGCCCGGGTCGGCGGCAGCGGCAGATCGGTACCGAGGACGTCGCGGGCCGTCCGGTCGGTGACGGCCCCGAGTGGCACGACGACGTCGACCTCGGCGGCCTCGGCGAGCGTGAAGGTGCGCAGGCCGAGCACGGTGCCCTCGGCGAGGATGCCGGTGCCGGGCAGCACGCCGACCCACGCCGCGAGCACCCCGCCGTCCGCCTGGAGGCGCATCGCACCCTCGTCGTCGACGGCGCGGGCCCGGGCCGCGAACCGGCCGAGGTCCGCGAGGGACTGCGGGTCGGCGAGCCGCAGGACCTCGCTCACCGGTTCGCCCAGCGGAAGCGCACCGGCTCCCCTCGGTGCGCGGAGAGCTGCTCGCGGGCCTCGGCGGTGAGCCGCCGCGGGCGGGCCGTCGCGAAGTCGTAGAGGACCAGCCCGGTCTCGGCGACGGCGTACACGTGCTCGCCCACGCCCTCGGGGTCGCGCACGGTGTACCCGAGGTCGAAGCCGGCGCCGTGCACGTGCGTGACCCACATGTCGACCTCGACGGGCTCCGGGCGGTACGTCAGCGGGGCGCGGTACTCGATGGCGTGCCGCGACACGACGATGCCCTCGTCGAGCAGCGTGGGCCGGTCGGGGAACCAGACGCGGAAGCCGATGACGCGGGCGTCCTCGAGGAGCCGGAGGTACTGGACGTTGTTGACGTGGCCGTAGGCGTCCATGTCGGACCAACGCAACGGCACCTCGACGCGGTAGGGCTGGGGCACGGCGGCGTCTGGCATGTGGACCATCCTCTCAGCCCCTCGCCGCCCCGGGCGCTCGGCGCTTGCGTCCGGCACCCCGGGGGTCAGGGGCCCCAACCTGCCGGACGTCCCCGGACCCCCCCACGCGGACGTCCGGCACCCTGGGGGTCAGGGACCCCGACCTGCCGGACGTCGCGCTGCGGGCGGACGTCGCGCTGCGGGGCGTCGGCCGCGCTGCGGGGGGCGTCGGACGGGCGGGCCTACGCTGGGCCGATGCCGCTGCTCGCCTCGACGACGACCCGCCTGGACCACCTGCTCGCCACGGCGCAGCGCGACGGACGCCTGCCGTCCGTCGCCGCCGGGCTCGTGCGCGGCGGCGAGCTCGTGTGGAGCGGAGCGGTCGGCACCGTCGACGGGCGGGCGGGTGGGCGTCCTGCGGACGCCGACACGCAGTACCGGATGGGGTCCATCACGAAGACGTTCGTCGCGGTGTGCGTGCTGCGCCTGCGCGACGCGGGGCGGCTCGACCTCACCGACCGGTTCGGCGCGCACGTGCCCGGCTCCGCGCTCGACGACGTCACCCTCGAGCAGCTGCTCACGCACGCCGGCGGGGTGCAGGCCGAGACCGGCGGCCCGTGGTGGGAGCGGAGCCCCGGCGGGGACTGGGAGGCGCTCGTCGCCGGGCCGGTCGGCCAGCGCTTCCGGGGCGGCCGGCGCTTCCACTACTCCAACGTCGGGTACGCCGCGCTCGGCCGCCTGCTCGAGGTGCACCACGGCCGCGGGTGGGCGGACGTCGTGCGTGACGAGCTGCTCGAGCCCCTCGCGATGAGCCGCACCACGACGCGGCCGGCCGGCGCGGCCGCCCACGGGCTGGCGGTGCACCCCTTCGCCGACGTGCTCCTCCCCGAGCCGGAGCACGACGCCGGGGCCATGGCGCCCGCCGGGCAGCTGTGGACCACCGTCGAGGACCTCGCCCGGTGGGCGGCCTTCCTCGGGGGTGCGACCCAGGGGCTGCTGTCGGAGCAGACCCTCGCCGAGATGCTCGAGCCGCACCACGTCGTCGACGACCCCGGCCAGCCCTGGACGGGAGCGCACGGCCTGGGCTGGCAGGTGTGGAACGTCGCCGGGGCCCGGTACGCCGGTCACGGCGGGTCGATGCCCGGCTTCCTCGCGGCCCTGAGGGTGCGGCTGGATGCCGGCGTGCCGGCGGGCGGGGCGGCGGCGGGCCTGCGGCCCTCGGGAGGCGACGGCACGGCATCCGGCTCGCTCGGGGCGGCCGGCGGGGCGGCCGGCGACGGTGTCGTGCTCCTGACGAACACGACGTCGAGCCCCGCCACCCGGACCCTCGCCTCGGACCTGCTCGCGACCCTCGCGGCGCACGAGCCGGCGCCGGTCCAGCCGTGGTCGGCGGGCGGGGATGCCGGCCTGCTCGAGCTCGTCGGGACGTGGCACTGGGGACCGGCCGTCGAGGTGGCCACGGTCGTCGGTGAGCACCTCGTCCTCGGCGAGCCCGGCGCCGGCCGCGGGTCACGCTTCCGGCGGGTGGGGGGCGACGTCTGGGAGGGTCTCGACGGCTACCACGCGGGCGAGCCGCTGCGAGTGGTCCGGCGGCGCGACGGGTCCGTGTCGCACCTCGACCTCGCCTCGTTCCGCTTCACCCGCACCCCCTACGACCCGACGGCGGACGTCCCGGGCGGGGTGGACGAGGCCGGCTGGGCCTGAGCGGTCGACGACCGGGGGCGGGTCGGCCGCGACCGGGCGAGCAGCACGAGGCGCACGACCCCGAGCACCGCCGCGAGCACCGCGACGGTCGCCAGGAGCCGCAGGTCGGGTGACTGGAGGACGACGCGCACCGGTGTGTCGACGAGCGCCGGGACGACGACGAGGAAGGCCATCACCGCCGCGACGTCGACGAGCCCCGCGAGCAGGACCACCACGCGGTCGACCCGGCGCCACCGCCCACCTCCCGAGCGCCGACGCACCGCGCGCAGCGCGACCAGCCCGAGACCGACCTGCACGACGACGAGCAGCGCCAGGGCCTGCTTGCCCCAGCGGTACAGGGGGTCGGGCGGGGGCTCGCGCTCGGCGAGGGGCACACCGAGGAGCAGCCGCTGGACGTTGTACGCGACCCGGACGAGCTGGCCCTCGTCGGTGGTGTCGTTGGCGTTCGCCAGGACGACGAAGCCGAGGTCGTCCTCGGGCACCATCCACATCATCGACCGGTAGGCCAGGGACGCGCCGTCGTGGGCGAGCACCTCTCGCTGCAGCAGCGGGTCGTCCGCCGCGGGGTCGGCGGGGAGGACGACGAGCCCGCCGCCGTAGCCGCTCCCGGAGCCGGTGTCCGCGCCCGTGTGCAGCCACTCCCACGAGGCCGCGGTGAACGCGGGCGCCTCGCCGAGGTGGGCCGCGAGGAGCAGCCCGAGGTCGCGGGCGCTCGAGAACATCCGGAACGACCCGACCATCCCGTCGGGCATGCGCGGTCGCTCCGGCCGGTACCCGAGCGCGAGCCACCGGTAGTGACCGAGGGCGAGCCCGGCCTCCTGCGCGACGCCCGGGTCGGTGGTCGAGGCGGTCATCCCGAGCGGCCCGAACACCTCGGCACCGAGGAACTCCTCGTAGTCGCGCCCGGACACCCGCTCGACGAGCAGGGCGAGGACGTCGTACCCCGCGTTCGTGTACGCGAACGCCGACGGCCGCAGCTCGTCCGCGAGCCGCTCGACGTTGCCCTCCAGGGTCGACCCGGTGCCGCCCGAGAACGAGTCGAGCCCGTCCCGGGTCGTCGGACCCGCCCGGTGGCTCAGCAGGTCGGTCACGGTCACGGTGTCCCCGCCGGGAGCCAGCTCGGGCAGGTAGGTCGTCACGGGCAGGTCGGGGTCGACCGCACCGTCCTCGACGAGGCGGGCCACCGCGAGCGCGGTCACCGACTTCGACAGCGACGCGATGAGGAACGGCGTCGTCGGCGTCACCGGTGTGCCGACGTCGTCCGCGGTGCCGAGGCCCACCTCGAGCACGGGCTCGCCCCCGGAGACGAGGACGGCGGCCATCCCCGGGACGCCGAGCGCCACCCGCTCCTCCTCGAGGTACGCCTCGACCGCGGCGAGGCGCTGCTCGTCGACGACGGGGCCCGGGGCGCGGATGGGCGCGGTGCCGGGCGCGGTCGCGACGGGCCCGGCATCCGCGACGATCCCGGCATCCACCGCGGTCCCGCCATCCACCGCGGCCCCGGTACCCGCGGCAGGGCCGGCACCCGCTGCGGGGCCGAGGGCGAGCAACAGCACGACGAGGGGCAGACCGGCAATGGTCCGGGCTCGCGGCACGAGCCCCGACGCGGCTGCGGGCGCGGCGACCATCGGCCCTCCCTCCTGCCCCGGGGCCTTCCAGCGTCGGGGGTGGCGCTCGATGGTGTCAACGGTGGGGCCCTGTGGACGACGCGCAGGCGCTGTCGGCCACCCGGCATACGGTGGTCGCACCATGACGAACCCGACGGATGCCGCCCTCGCACCTCCCGCGCCCTCCTCCCCCGCGCCCGCGCCCTCCTCCCCCGCGCTTGCGCCCTCCTCCCCCGCGCCCGCGCCCTCCTCCCCCGCGCCCGAGCTCACCGACCGAGCCCGCGAGGCCCTGCGACGGCTCGTCGGGCACCCGGACGCCGACTTCCGCGACGGCCAGCTCGAGGCGGTCTCGGCCCTCGTCGCCGACCGGTCACGGGTGCTCGTCGTGCAGCGCACCGGCTGGGGCAAGTCGGCCGTCTACTTCGTCTCGACGGCACTGCGGCGCGCCGAGGGCGCCGGCCCCACGGTCATCATCAGCCCGCTCCTCGCCCTCATGCGCGACCAGATCGCGGCCGCGGCCCGGGCCGGCATCCGCGCGGTGTCGATGAACTCGGCGAACGCCCAGGACTGGGACGAGGTCCGGGCCGCCCTCGCCGACGACGCCGTCGACGTGCTCCTCGTCAGCCCCGAGCGGCTCAACAACCCGCGCTTCCGCGACGAGCAGCTCCCCGACCTCGCCCGGCGCTGCGGCCTGCTCGTCGTCGACGAGGCCCACTGCGTCAGCGACTGGGGGCACGACTTCCGTCCCGACTACCGACGCATCCGCGACCTCCTCGCCGGGCTGCCGGCCGACACCCCCGTGCTCGCGACGACGGCCACGGCCAACGCGCGCGTCGTCACCGACGTCGTCGAGCAGCTCGAGGTCGGCGGGCGCCCCGTGCTCACGGTGCGCGGCGGGCTGGCCCGCGACTCGCTGCGCCTCGGCGTGCTGCGCTCGATGTCGCCCGAGCAGCGCCTCGGCTGGCTCGTCGCCCACCTCGACGAGCTGCCGGGCAGCGGCATCGTCTACACCCTCACCGTGTCGGCCGCCGAGGACGTCGCGGCAGCGCTGTCGGATGCCGGGCTGCCCGTCGCGTCGTACACCGGCCGCACCGACCCCGCCGACCGCGAGCGCCTCGAGGACGCCCTGCGCCGCAACGAGGTCAAGGCCCTCGTCGCGACCTCGGCCCTCGGCATGGGCTTCGACAAGCCCGACCTCGGCTTCGTCGTGCACCTCGGCGCACCGAGCTCGCCCGTCGCCTACTACCAGCAGGTCGGGCGCGCCGGGCGGGCCACCGACCGGGCCGACGTCCTGCTCATGCCCGGCCCGGAGGACCGCGACATCTGGTCGTACTTCGCGTCGGTGTCGATGCCGCGCGAGGAGCAGGCCGAGGCGGTGCTGCGCACCCTCGCCGAGGCCGGCCGCCCCCTGTCGACGGCCGCGCTCGAGACCGCCGTCGACGTGCGACGTACCCGGCTCGAGCTGCTCCTCAAGGTGCTCGACGTCGACGGCGCGGTGCAGCGGGTGTCCGGTGGCTGGGTCGCCACCGGGGTGCCGTGGGTCTACGACGCCGAGCGCTACGAGCGGGTGGCCGCCGCCCGGCGCCACGAGCAGCAGCTCATGGTCGACTACGAGCGCACGGACGCCTGCCGGATGGCGTTCCTGCAGGAGACCCTCGACGACGACACCGCCGTGCCCTGCGGTCGCTGCGACGGCTGCGCCGGACCGTGGTACCCCACGCAGGTGCCCGACCGGGTCGTCGGGGCCGCTCGCGAGCGCCTCGCCCGGGCGGGCGTCGACCTCGACCCGCGGGTGCAGTGGCCCACGGGGATGGACCGGCTCGGGGTTCCCGTCAAGGGCCGGATCCCGGTCGAGGAGTCGATCCTCGCGGGCCGGGCCCTGGCCCGGCTGTCCGACCTCGCGTGGGGCCAGCGGCTGCGCGAGCTGCTGCGCGAGGACACCCCGGCGGGCCCCGAGCTGCTGCGTGCCTGCGTGCCGGTGCTCGCCGAGTGGGGCTGGGCCGAGCGCCCCGTCGGCGTCGTCGCCGTGCCGTCCCGCGCGCACCCCGCCCTCGTGCGCTCCCTCGCGGCCGGCCTCGCCGAGATCGGGCGACTGCCCCTGCTCGGCGGCCTCGACCTCACCCACGGCGGCCCGACCGGGGAGGCCGGGGGCAACAGCGCGTTCCGGCTCGCCGGCGTCTGGGAGCGTCTCGTCGTCGGCCCCGAGCTCGCGAGGGCCCTCGTCGGCCTTCGTGGCCCGGTGCTGCTCGTCGACGACCTCGTCTCGTCGCGGTGGACCCTCACCGTGGCCGGGCGCGCCCTACGCCTGGCCGGGGCGCCCGGGGTGCTGCCGTTCGCGCTCGCGGTCGACGGCTGAGGGCCGGGCCGCCGCAGGGGTGCCCCGGCACCGGACGTCGCCGGCGAGCGGGCCGTCGGCTCGCGGTCGACGGCTGAGGGCCGGGCCGCCGCAGGGGTGCCCCGGCACCGGACGTCGCCGGCGAGCGGGCCGTCCACTGCGGCGGCTGCGCGCCCGCTCTGATCCGTGCGCCACACGTCCACCACGGGGGCACGTCCCGGGGTGACGATGAGGGTGGAGGCGACGATGTCCGGCAGCCGTGTGGTTGGGCCCGCCGTCGCGGCCCTCCTCGTGGGGCTCGCGGCCTGTGGCCCGTCGACGCCCGGCGCCGCCCCGAGCCCGACCCCCACCCCGCGGCCGAATGCCACGTCGACGGCATCCACGACGATCCCGACGGTCCCGCCGAGCACGACGACGCCGCCGCCGGGCACGGCATCCCCGTCGCCGACGACCCGACCCACGACACCGGCGACACCGGTGGCCCCCACCCGGCCGGCTCCGACCCGGCCGGCACCGACCCGGCCGGTCGCGCCCCCTGTCCCGGCGACCGACCCGGCCTGCACCGTCGCGGGGCGCCACCTCGGGGAGGACGTCGAGGTCGTCCGGACGAGCCGGCGGGTCGTGGCGCTCACCTTCGACGGCGGCGCGAGCGACGCGGCGGTGGCCCCGATCCTCGCGACCCTGGCCCGCGAAGGGGTGCCTGCCACCTTCTTCCTCACCGGTGACTTCGCCCGCGACCACCGCGCCGCCGCCCGGGCGATCGCCGCGGCCCACCCCGTCGGCAACCACACCGAGAACCACCCCGACCTCACGACGCTGCGGTCGACGGCCGTCGTCGACGAGGTCCGCGACGGCGCCGCGACGATCCGCTCGGTCACGGGCCGCACGACGGCGCCGTGGTTCCGCTTCCCGTTCGGGGCGCGCGACGACCGCACGATCCGGCTCGTCAACGAGGAGTGCTACGTCGCTGTGCGATGGAGCGTCGACAGCCTGGGCTGGAAGGGCACGAGCGGCGGGATGACGAGCGCGAGGGTGCGCGACCGGGTGCTCGGCGCCGCCCGCCCCGGGCTCATCGTGCTCATGCACGTCGGTGCCAACCCCGACGACGGCACGACCCTCGACGCCGACGCGCTCCCCGCGGTCATCGACGGGCTCCGGGAGGCCGGCTACTCGTTCGTCAGCCTGCCGCAGGTCCTGTGACCTCGGCCGCGACCGGCCCCGCCGCCTCGGCGGGCTCGCGTGGCACCCGGGGCGACCGGGGCGCCGGCCGCTCGACGCGGACCGTGAGCATCGGCAGGAAGAGCTGGACCACCGGCCCGATGAGCAGGGCGTAGAGCACCGTCCCGACCCCCACGATGCCGCCGAGCAGGAAGCCGACGACGACGACGGTGACCTCGAGCGAGGTGCGGACGAGGCGGATCGAGCGGCCGGTGCGCCGGGCGAGCCCGGTCATGAGCCCGTCGCGCGCCCCTGGTCCGAGCTGGCTTCCGATGTACATGGCGCCCGCGACACCGTTGCCGACGATCGCGACGAGCATGACGAGCACCCGCCAGCCCAGGCCCTCGACGGGCGGCACGAGGGCGAGGGTCGCGTCGATCGCGAGGCCGATGACGACGGCGTTGAGCACCGTGCCCAGACCCGGCCACTGCCGCAGCGGGATCCACAGCAGCAGGACCGCGAAGGAGACGACGATGCTCATCACGCCGTAGGACAGGGGGATGTGCTGGATGAGGCCGTAGTGCAGCACCCCCCACGGCTCGAGCCCGAGGTCGGCGCGCAGCAGTAGTGCCATCGAGACGCCGAAGAGCACGAGCCCGGCGAGCAGCTGGGTCACCCGGTGCGCGAGCCGACCCGCGCGCAGCTGCTCGACGGGGTTCATCGGCACGAGCTCGACACGGCGCTGCACACCGCGGCGGAGCAGCTTGATGGGGGTCATGGGCACCATCCTGCCCCGGAAGTGGCCTTCACTTCGATGGCCAATCCTGCAATAGTGGCCACATGCCGACGCCCACCGTCTCCGCCGCGCGCACCGCCCGGCTCGTCGGGACCCTTGCACCCGGCCGACCGGCATACCGGGCCCTCGCCGACGCACTGCGCCTTGCCGTCGCGGACGGACGGATCGCCGCCGGCACCCGGCTGCCGAGCGAGCGCGACCTGACGGCCGCCCTCGACGTGAGCCGCACGACGGTCACCCGCGCGTATGCCGTCCTGCGCGAGAGCGGCTACCTCACCTCGCGGCGGGGGTCCGGATCGGTCGCGACGCTGCCCTCGGGGGCCCGCCCGCGCGGAGCGGGTTCGCTCTTCCCCGCGGACGCCGGCGAGGGGATCATCGACCTCACCTGCGCGGCGACGCGAGCCCCGGCCGGGGTCCTCGAGGCGTACGAGCGGGCCGTGCAGCAGCTGCCGGCCCACCTCACGGGGGCCGGGTACCTCACCCTGGGAATGCCCGAGCTGCGCGAGGTCATCGCCGACCGCTACACCGCGCGCGGGCTCCCCACCAGCCCCGACGAGGTCCTGGTGACCTCCGGAGCGGTCGCGGGCATCGGGATCGTCCTTCGCGCGCTGCTCGGCCACGGCGACCGGATCATCGTCGAGAACCCGACCTACCCCAACACCGTCGACGCCCTGCGCCGCGGCGGGGCACGGCTCGTGCCCCTCGCGATGGACCCCGACGGGTGGGACGTCGCGGAGTCCGCCCGCACGGTCCGGTCGGCCGGAGCCGCCGCCGCCGTCCTCATCCCCGACTTCCACAACCCCACCGGTGCCCTCATGGCCGACGAGGACCGGGCCGTGCTGGCCCGGGCCCTGCGGTCGGCGGGGACGGTGCCCGTCGTCGACGAGACGATCGCCGAGGTCGACCTCGACGGCACCGGCGTCCTGCCGGTGCCCTTCGCCGCCCACGACCCCCGCGCCGTGTCCGTCGGCAGCTCGTCGAAGTCGCACTGGGGGGGCCTGCGCACCGGGTGGATGCGGGCGCCGCGCTCGGTCCTCCCGGCTCTGGTCGAGGCGCGGGTGACGACCGACCTCGGGGCGCCGGTGCTGGAGCAGCTCGTGCTCCTGGAGCTCATGCGGGCCGCGCCCGGCCTCACGCCCGAGCGGCGCGGCGACCTCCGCGCCTCCCGGGAGGCACTCGTCGCCGCCCTGAGGGCCCGGCTGCCGGAGCTCGGGTTCCGGGTGCCGCGCGGCGGGCTCTCGCTGTGGTGCGAGCTGCCCGAGGGGCTCGACGCCACGACGGTCGCCATCGCCGCCGAGGACGCCGGACTCCTTGTCGCGGCCGGTCCGCGGTTCGCCGTCGTCGGTGGGCTGGAGCGGTGGGTGCGCCTGCCCTACGTCCTGCGCCCGGACGTCATGGTCGAGGCCGTGGATCGCCTCGCCGGGGCGCTGGAGTCCGTGCGCACCACGGGCCGGGGCACCGCCCGCCGGACGGCCGGCCGAACGGGTGAGCGCCGGACCGGTCGACCGCTCGTGGCGTGAGTCGCGCCGTACCGGCCGACCGCTCGTGGCGTGAGTGGCGCGGGCCGCGCACTCGTGGTGTGGGTCGCGCGGTGGCGCGCAGCCGGCATCCACCGCGGCGGGTCGGGGAGCAGGCCCCCGGCTGGCTATCGTTGCGACGGTGACCACCGAGCAGCCCGCCCCCCTCCTCGACCTCCTCGCCACCCTCGACCTCGAGGAGCTGGGCTCGGCGCAGGTGAGCGTCCAGCCCCTGTCGACGGCCGGGGCCCTCGCCGGGGAGGCCCCGGTGCCGCTGCCCGACGTCTTCGCCGAGGACATCACCCTCTTCCGCGGGCAGAGCCAGAAGCAGCCGCACGGAAGGGTGTTCGGCGGCCAGGTGCTGGCGCAGGGCGTGGTCGCGAGCGGCCGCACGGTGCGCGCCGTCGAGGGCCAGGAGGACCGCCGTCTGCACTCCCTCCACGCCTACTTCATGCGCCCCGGCGACGACACCCAGCCGATCACGTTCAGCGTCGAGCGGATGCGCGACGGACGCTCGTTCTCGACCCGGCGGGTGCACGCCATCCAGCACGGCAAGCCGATCCTGTCGATGAGCGCGTCGTTCCAGGCGCCCGACCGGGGTCTGGACCACCAGGACGAGATGCCCGATGCGCCCGACCCCCTCACGGTCGCCTCGCTCGCCGACATCTTCGCGGGCGTCGACCACCCCGGCGCCCGTCACATGGCGACGGAGCGCGCCATCGACCAGCGGCACGTCGAGGGCAACCTCTTCGTCGCCCCGGCGTCGGACCGGGTGGCCGACCAGCGGGTGTGGATGCGGGCGATCGGCGAGCTGCCGGACGAGCCCCTCGTCCACGACGCCGTCCTGGCCTACGCCTCCGACTACTCACTGCTGGAGTCGGTGCTCCGGCGCCACGGCAAGGCGTGGACGAACCGCGGTCTGCGCGTGGCGAGCCTGGACCACGCGATGTGGTTCCACCGGCCCGCGCGCGCGGACGAGTGGCTGCTCTACGCGCAGCACTCCCCGTCGGCCCAGGGCGGCCGGGGGCTCGGCATCGGGCGGATGTTCGCGCGCGACGGAAGGCTCATCGCGACCGTCGCCCAGGAAGGCATGATGCGCTTCCCCCAGCCCTGACCGGCAGGCGTCGACGTGACACCGCGCGCGGACCCGAGCGGCACCGGTTCGACCCGGGGATCCTCCGTCGGCATCGAGGTGGTACCGCACGCGGACCGGAGCGGCACCGGTTCGACCGGGCTCCTCAGCGCCCGCGGCGGCCCTCGACCGCGACGACCGCGACCGAGCGGGCGGGCACCCGCACTCCGTCCCCGACGAGCGCGGTGCCGGCGTCGGCCCAGGCGAGCAGGACCTCGGCGGGCCCGGGCGGCAGGGGGAGCTCGGCGGCCTCGTCGGCGAGGTTGACCGCGACGGCGGATGCCGTGCGCCCGGCCGGGGCGTGCACCGCCACCACCCAGCGGGCGGCCTCGTCGTACCGCACCTCGACGTCGGCGAACCGCGTCGACGCCGTGCCGAGCAGGCGACGACGCAGCGCGGTGCAGGCGCGGTACCAGCGCAGCATCCGCGCGTGCTCGGCCTCGGCGAGCTCGGACCAGTCGAGCACCGAGCGGTCGCGGGTGGCCGGGTCCTGGGGGTCGGGGACCTCGTCGGCGGACCAGCCGTGCGAGCCGAACTCGTCGCGGCGGCCGGCGCGCACGGCATCCGCGAGCCAGTCCTCCTCGAAGCTCGTGAAGAACTGCCACGGGGTCGACGCGGCCCACTCCTCGCCCATGAAGAGCATCGGCGTCGTCGGGGCGAGGAGGTACAGGGCCGCCCCCGCGGCCTGGGCTCCCGGGTCGAGCGTGGCCGAGATGCGGTCGCCCGCCATCCGGTTGCCGACCTGGTCGTGGGTCTGGAGGTAGCCGAGGAGCCGGCGGGCGTCGAGTGCCTCGGTGTCGACCGGGCGCCCCCAGTCGCGACCGCGGAACGACGACAGCGTGCCGTCGTGGAGGAAGCCGCGGGTCAGCACCTTGGCGAGCACCTCGAGCGGCCCCGCCTCGTCGCGCCCCGCTCCCCCGGCGAAGTCGGCGTAGTAGCCGTGCCGCTCGCCGGTGAGCGAGACGTGGAGGGCGTGGTGGACGTCGTCGTCCCACTGGGCCGTCATGCCGAGGCCGCCGTCGGCGGTCGGGGTGACCATGACCGTGTCGTTGAGGTCGCTCTCGGCGACGAGGTCGAGGGAGCGGCCGAGCTCGGCCGACAGGGCCGCCGTGGCGTCCGAGAGCTCGGCGAGGTAGTGGTGGGCCGAGGCGTCCTTGAGCTCGTGCACGGCGTCGAGGCGCAGGGCGTCGACGTGGAAGTCGCGGAACCACCGCAGGGCGTTCTCGACGAGGAACCCCCGCACCTGCCCGGCGTCCCGGTGGTCGAGGTTGACGGCCGGGCCCCACGGGGTCCGGTGCGCCTGGGTGAAGTACGGGCCGAACCGGGCGAGGTAGTTGCCGCTCGCGCCGAGGTGGTTGTGCACGACGTCGAGGCACACACCGAGGCCGCGCGCGTGGCACGCGTCGACGAACCGCGCGAAGGCGAACGGACCGCCGTAGCCGTCGTGCACGGCGTACAGCCCGACGCCGTCGTACCCCCAGTTCCACCGCCCCGGGAAGGCCGCCACCGGCATGACCTCGACGACGTCGACACCGAGCGCGACGAGGTGGTCGAGCCGCCCGACGGCCGCGTCGAGGGTGCCCTCGGGCGTGAACGTGCCGACGTGCAGCTCGTAGACGACCGAGCCGAGCACCCCGTGGCCCTCGCGGGGCCCGCGCCACCCGCCGTCGGTCCACGAGAAGGTGCCGGTGTCGACGGTGCGGCTCGGGCCGTGGACCCCGTGCGGCTGCCAGGCGCTGCGCGGGTCGGGGAGGGCGGGCTCGGCACCGTCGAGGACGAAGGCGTAGTCGAGCACGAGCGGGTCGGATGCCGGCGTGCCCCCGACGACGTCGGCCGGCGGCTCCCAGCGCCACCAGCCCTCGCCGATGGGTGCCATGGCGTCCCGACGCGGCTGCGCGTCCCGACGCGGCTGGGACGAGCGGGTCGGGTGCGGGACGACGGTCCACTCGACCTCGACGCGGGCGGCACGCGGCGCCCACACCTCGATCGGGGTGCGCCCGGCCCCCGGACGCCGGGCGGCGGAGACGGCGGGCACCGCGGGCCGACCCGTCACGGCTGGCGCACCAGCAGGGCGACCGGCCGGTGGTCGAGCAGATCCGCGAGGAGCACGGGCCCACCCTCGACGACGTCGTCGCGGTCGGAGAGCACGTCACGCCACGTGCCGGGGGGCACCTCGACCGTCGCGTCGCCGAACCCACCGGCCGCGGCGAGCAGCCCCGCCGCCCGGGTCGCGACGGTGACGACCCGCAGGCCGTCGCCGTCGCCACGGGCGAAGGCGAGGGCGTGCTCGCTCGTCGTCGGGAGCGCGGCATACGTCGTGCCCTCGCCGACGAACGCCGCGGGGTCGTCGCGGCGCACCCGCAGGGCGCGCCCGGTGACCCGCAGCTTCTCGTCGTCGAGGTCGAAGGCCGGCTCGTCCGCGACGACCCGGTCGAGGCGCTCGCCCCGGTCGGTCCAGTCGACCGGGCGGCGGTTGTCGGGGTCGACGAGCGAGAGCATGACGATCTCGCACCCCTGGTAGACGTCGGGCACGCCCGGCATGGTGAGCTGGACGAGCTTCTGCGACAACACGTTCGCGCGCACCGACGGCTCGTGTCCCGTCGTCCAGGCGTCGAGGTGCCGCTGCACGGCGGGGTCGCGCGAGAGCGCCCGCGCGTAGCCCGTCACGGCATCCTCGTACTCGTGGTCGCCGTCGACCCACGCGGTGTGCACCTTTGCCTCGCGCACGGCCTTGAGGAGGTACTCCTCGAGCCGCGAGCCGGTGATCGGCCACGCGCCGACGAGGGTCTGCCACACGAGGTACTCGGTCGGGGCGTCGACGCGCTCGGTGAGGTGCTCGGCGGCGAGTGCTCGCGCCTCCTCCACCCAGGCGGCCCAGCCCTCGCCGTCCTCGGCGAGGACCATGAGCCGGGCCCGGACGTCCTCGGAGCGCTTCGTGTCGTGGGTCGTCAGGGTCGTCATCGACGTCGGCCACGTCGAGACGAGCCGCTCGCACCAGGCGTGGAACTCCTCCGGCGTGATCGACGGGTGGTCGGGGTGTCCGCCGACCTCGTTCGCCCCGGCGAGCCGGAACCACCGGTAGTAGGCGGTGTCCTCGATCCCCTTGGCCATGACCGGGCCGCAGGTCTGCTGGAACCGCACCCGGAAGTCGTCGGCGAGCGCTCCGGTGTCGAGCTGCGCCTGGCGCACCTCCCGGCCGAGCACGAGGTCGACGACGGTCGCCAGCGCCTCGTGGTCGCTCGGCGCGAGCAGGGCCCGGGCGCGCTCGGCGGCCCCCTCGACGACGGCGGCCTGCTCGGGGTCGACGCCCCGGCCGGGGACGACGTAGGCGCGGTAGCGGTCCATGGCGACGAGCAGCGCCTCGAGCGCGCGGCGCACGGCCGCTCGGTCGACGTCGCCGAGGATCCGCCGCACGAGCCGCATGAGCCGGTCGACCTCGGCGGCCTGGACGTCGTCGACGACGAGCCGCTTGGACTCCACGACGACGTCCGCGAGCACGACCCGGTCGGGGGCGGCGGCCGCCCACACCCGGTCGAGCGCCTCGAGCCCGGCGGTGGGGGTGAGCACCTGCTGCACCCGCAGGAGCGCGTCGTAGCCGGTCGTTCCGGCGCAGCGCCACGTGCCCGGCAGGGTCTCCTCGCCCTCGAGGATCTTCTCGACGACGACCCAGGAGTCACCGGTGGCGTCGCCGAGCCGCTCGAGGTAGCCCCCCGGGTCGGCCAGGCCGTCGGGGTGGTCGATCCGGAACCCGTCGACCGCCCCGTGCCCGTGCAGCGCGAGGAGCAGGGCGTGGGTCGCCATGAAGACGACGGGGTCCTCGACCCGCACCGCGACGAGCGAGGTGACGTCGAAGAAGCGGCGGTAGTTGAGCGCCTCGCCCGCCTCGCGCCAGCTCGAGAGCCGGTAGGCCTGAGCCTCGACGAGCTCGGCCAGCGGGAGGTGCTCGGTGCCGGGCGCCACCGGGAACTCGGCGTCGTAGTAGCGCAGCACGTGGTCGGATGCCGTCGGCCCGCCGTCGTGGGCGAGGACGAGCTCACCGCGGTCGAGCGCCTGCCCGAGGGTGCCGCCGAGCACGGGCATGAGGAGGCGGTCCTCCTCGGCGACCCAGTCGACGTCGAACCACCCGGCGTACGGGGAGCGCCGGCCGTCACGCAGCAGCGACCAGAACGGCGCGTTGAGGTGCGCCGGCCGGGGCACGGTCATGTGGTTGGGCACGACGTCGACGATGATGCCGAGGCCGTTCTCGCGGCAGGCCGTGACGAGCCGCTCGAAGGCCCCGCGGCCCCCGGCCTCCACGCTGATCCGGGTGTGGTCGAGGACGTCGTACCCGTGCACCGACCCGGGCGCGGCCTGCAGGACGGGCGAGAGGTAGAGGTGCGACACGCCGAGTGAGGCGAGGTACGCGGTGTGCCGCGCCGCGTCGTCGAACCCGAAGCCGGCGTGCACCTGGAGTCGGTACGTCGCCGTGGGCACGACCCGGCCGGGGTCGGGTCGGTGGACCTCGCCCATCGTCACGACCGGGTCGACGTCGCGGCTCCCGAGGGCGGCGGCGGGGTCTCGCGCGGGGAGCGCAGGACGACGACCGACCGCGGCAGGAGCGACAGGGCGCCCCCGGCCTCGTGCCAGCCGGGGTCGACGACGTCGGCGCCGGTGTCGATCTCGACGAGCCAGCGCTCACCGAACTCGGTGCCGGGCAGGGTGACGCTGTGCTGCTCGTGGTCGGCGTTGAAGAGCACGAGGAAGTCGTCGTCGACGACCCGTCGGCCCCGCGAGTCGGGCGTGGGGATGGCGTGCCCGTTGAGGAAGACGACGACGGTCTTGGCCTCGTGGTCGGACCAGTCGGACTCGCCCATCGGCTCGCCGGAGGGCCGGAACCAGGCGATGTCGCCCATCTCGGACTGGCCGCCGTGGTCGGCGCTGCCGGCGAAGAAGCGGCGCCGGCGGAAGACCGCGTGGTCGCGCCGGAGCGTCGTGAGCGCCGCGGTGAAGGCGTAGAGGCTCTTCTCGTCGTCCGTGAGGTCCCAGTCGACCCACGACAGCTCGTTGTCCTGGCAGTAGACGTTGTTGTTGCCCTGCTGGGTGCGGCCGATCTCGTCGCCGTGGGCGATCATCGGCACACCCTGGCTGAGCAGCAGGGTCGTGAGGAAGTTGCGCTGCTGGCGCAGTCGCAGGGCGTTGACCTCCGGGTCGTCGCTCGGGCCCTCCTCGCCGCAGTTCCACGACCGGTTGTGGCTCTCGCCGTCGCGCCCGCCCTCGCCGTTGGCGTCGTTGTGCTTGTCGTTGTACGAGACGAGGTCACGCAGCGTGAAGCCGTCGTGCGCGGTGACGAAGTTGATCGAGGCGATCGGCTTGCGACCGCTGTGCTCGTAGAGGTCGCTCGACCCGGTGATCCGCGAGGCGAACTCGCCGAGCGTGCGGGGCTCCCCGCGCCAGAAGTCGCGCACCGTGTCGCGGTACTTGCCGTTCCACTCGGTCCACAGCGGGGGGAAGTTGCCGACCTGGTAGCCCCCGTCGCCGACGTCCCACGGCTCGGCGATGAGCTTGACCTGGGAGATGACCGGGTCCTGCTGGATGAGGTCGAAGAAGGCCGAGAGCTTGTCGACCTCGTGGAACTGGCGGGCGAGGGTGGCCGCGAGGTCGAAGCGGAAGCCGTCGACGTGCATCTCGGTGACCCAGTACCGCAGCGAGTCCATGATGAGCTGGAGCACGTGGGGGTGGCGCATGAGCAGGCTGTTGCCCGTGCCCGTCGTGTCGTAGTAGTGGTCCTTGGCGTCGTCGACGAGCCGGTAGTACGCCGCGTTGTCGATGCCCCGGAAGCACAGCGTCGGGCCGAACTCGTTCCCCTCGGCCGTGTGGTTGTAGACGACGTCGAGGATGACCTCGATGTCCGCCTCGTGCAGCGCCTTGACCATCGCCTTGAACTCGGTGACCTGCTCGCCCCGGCGGCCGCGCGAGTAGCCGTTGTGCGGCGCGAGGAAGCCGATCGTGTTGTAGCCCCAGTAGTTCGTCAGGCCCTTGGACTGCAACGAGGTGTCCTGGACGTACTGGTGCACCGGCATGAGCTCGATGGCCGTGACACCGAGGGTCGTGAGGTGGTCGATGATCGCGGGGTGCGCGATGCCGGCGTAGGTGCCGCGGATCTCCTCCGGCACCTCGGGGTGGGTCATCGTCAGGCCCTTGACGTGGGCCTCGTAGATGACGGTCTCGTGGTACTCGTGGCGCGGCGGGCGGTCGTGGCCCCAGTCGAAGTAGGGGTTGATGACGACGGAGAGCATCGTCTTGCCCAGGTTGTCGTCGGTGTTGCGCTTCGTGGGGTCCTCGAAGTCGTAGGAGAACAGCGACTGGTCGTTGCTGACCTGTCCCTCGATCGCCTTCGCGTACGGGTCGAGGAGCAGCTTGCTCGGGTCGCAGCGGTGGCCGTGCTCGGGCTCGTACGGCCCGTGCACGCGGAAGCCGTAGCGCTGCCCGGGCTGGACACCGGGCAGGTACGCGTGGTGGACGAAACCGTCGACCTCGGGCAGGTCGTAGCGGGTCTCGACGCCGTCGTCGGCGACGAGGCAGAGCTCCACCCGATCGGCGACCTCGCTGAACAGGGCGAAGTTGACCCCGCTGCCGTCGTAGGTGGCGCCGAGGGGGTAGGGCGTTCCGGGCCAGATCTCCACTGGTTGCCTTCCGTGTGTGGTCAAGAAACCAGCGACGGTGCTGGGCTCGCCGCGGGACCGGGGGCCCGCGGCGGTGGGGGTCAACCTACCGAACCTCACCGACGCCGCGAAAACGTCACCCCCGGCCCCGCGCCAGCTTCGACGGCCCGGCTCGGTAGGGTCGGCCCGTCGCCGCCGACCTGCCGTCGGCGCCGCGAGTCGACGCACCACCCCGACCCAGCCCGCGTCACCACCCGGAGGAGTCCCATGAGCACGCAGAGAGTCGCGATCGTCACCGGAGGCGCCCGTGGCATCGGGGCGGCGACCGCGGAGCGCCTCGCGCGCGACGGGTTCGCCGTCGCGGTGCTCGACCTCGACGAGGCCGCCTGCGAGGCCGTCGCGACCGGCATCCGCGACGCCGGCGGACGCGCCCTGGGCGTCGGGGTCGACGTCACGGACCCCGCGCAGGTCGAGGCCGGCGTCGCCCGGGTCACCGACGCGCTCGGCCCGCCCGTCGTGCTCGTCAACAACGCCGGCATCATCCGGGACAACCTCATCTTCCGGATGACCGAGGACGACTGGGACGCCGTCATGGCCGTGCACCTCAAGGGCGCGTTCCTCATGACGAGGGCCTGCCAGGCGCACATGACCGAGCAGCGGTACGGCCGCATCGTCAACCTGTCGTCGTCCTCGGCACAGGGCAACCGCGGCCAGGCCAACTACTCCGCGGCCAAGGCGGGGCTCCAGGGCTTCACGAAGACCCTCGCCATCGAGCTCGGCAGGTTCGGCGTCACGGCCAACGCCGTCGCGCCGGGGTTCGTCGAGACCGACATGACGCGTGCCACGGCCGAGCGGGTCGGGGTGCCCTTCGAGGACTTCCTCGCGCACGCCGCCGCGCAGATCCCCGTCGCGCGGGTCGGCCAGCCCGAGGACATCGCCGCGACGATCGCCTTCCTCGTGTCCGAGGAGGCCGGGTTCGTGTCGGGCCAGGTCGTCTACGTCGCCGGCGGCCCCCTCGACTGATGGCACACCACCCACACGAGGGCGCCCGAGAAGGTGGCCTCCGGCGTGGGTGATGTGCGACAAGTCGGGTGCGGGCGGTCGCTACGATCGCCGCATGCTGCCCCGCCGGATGCCGGCCCGTGCCCTCCTCGCGGCACTGCTCGCCGTCACCGGCGTGCACCTCCTCGCCCAGCTCACGGGCTCGGACACCGTGGCCGCCGTCACCCAGGTGCTGCTCATGCCGCTGCTCGCCGGCGCGCTCTGGCTCGAGACCGAGACCCCCCGCGGTCGCCTCGTCACCCTGACCCTGCTCGCCCTCGGGCTGTCGTGGCTCGGCGACACCGCCCCGCGGCTCGCGTCGGGCGACGCCGGCTTCCTCCTCATGGTGG
Organism: Fodinibacter luteus; assembly: GCF_039541575.1. Classification (NCBI taxonomy): domain Bacteria; kingdom Bacillati; phylum Actinomycetota; class Actinomycetes; order Micrococcales; family Intrasporangiaceae; genus Fodinibacter (ex Wang et al. 2009); species Fodinibacter luteus. The sequence goes on from NZ_BAABGM010000015.1 coordinate 133,981, forward strand.
GGTTCTTCCTCCTCGCCCAGGTCGCCTACATCGCGGCGTTCCTGCCCTACCGCGCGCGCAGCGTGCTGCACCGGCGCCGGCCGCTGCTCCTCGCCTACGTCGCGGCGGTGGCCGCCCTCGTGGCCGCGTGCGCGGGCGGCGCCGACGCCCTGCTCGGGCCCGTCCTCGTCTACGGTGCCTGCCTCGGGACGATGGCCGTGCTGGCGACGGGGGTCAACCTGCCCACCGCCGTCGGCGGGGCGCTCTTCCTCGTCTCCGACGGGCTCATCGCCCTCGAGGCCTTCGCGGAGGGCGTCGACCTGCCGGCCCACGGCTTCTGGGTCATGTCCACCTACGTCGCCGCGCAGCTGCTCATCGTCGCCGGCGTCCTGCGCGAGCAGGACCGGCACGGTGCCCGGCCCACGACGACGGATGCCGTCCGCTCCCGGTGAGCGGACGGCATCCGGACGTCGTCGTCCCGGCGCTCAGAGGCCGAGGTCGCGGCCGATGAGCTCCTTCATGATCTCGTTCGACCCGGCCCAGATCTTCGTGACACGGGCGTCGCGCCAGGCGCGGGCCACGCGGTACTCGTTCATGAACCCGTAGCCGCCGTAGAGCTGGACGCACTCGTCGAGCACGTCGTTCTGCACCTGCGCGCTCCACCACTTCGCCTTGGCCGCGTCGACCGCGCTGAGCTCGCCCTTGGAGTGCGCCTCGATGCAGTCGTCGACGTAGGCCTCGGCGACCTCGAGCGCGGTGACGAGCTCGGCGATCTTGAACTTGTTGTGCTGGAAGGACCCGATGGGCTGGCCGAACGCCTTGCGCTCCTTGGCGTACTCGATCGTCTCCAGGAGGATCTGCTTGGCGTGGGCGACGTTGGCGCAGGCGGCGCCGACCCGCTCCTGCGGCAGGCGCTGCATCATCGCGATGAAGCCCATGCCCTCCGGGCCGATCCGGTTCGTGTCGGGCACGCGGACGTCCTGGAAGAACAGCTCGGCGGTGTCGGACTCCTCCTGGCCCACCTTGTCGAGCTTGCGGCCGCGGGTGAACCCCTCCATGCCGTCCTCGACCATGAACAAGGTGATGCCCTTGGCGCCTTTGGACGGGTCGGTGCGGGCCGCGACGATGACGAGGTCGGCCTGGTAGCCGTTCGTGATGAAGGTCTTGCTGCCGTTGAGGACCCAGTGGTCGCCGTCGCGCACCGCGGTCGACTTGAGCGCCGCGAGGTCGGACCCGCCGCCCGGCTCGGTCATGGCGATGGCGCAGATCTTCTCGCCGGCGGCCATCGCGGGCAGCCAGCGCTCCTTCTGCTCCTGGGTGCCGAGGTCGACGATGTACGGCGGGCAGACGTCGCTGTGGATGCCGAAGCACGAGCCGACGGCCGCGTTGAAGCCGTTGAGCACCTCGGCGGCGACCGCGTTGAAGCGGTAGTCGTCGGCGCCCATGCCGCCGAACTCCTCGGGGATGTCGAGGCCGAACAGGCCCTGGGTGCCGGCCTCCTTCCAGATGTCGCGGTCGATCGTCTTGACCTCGAGCATCTGCTCGGCGCGGGGCTTGAGGGTGCGCTCGACGAACTCGCGGACGGACGCTCGGAAGTCCTCGTGCTCGGGACCGTAGATGTTGCGGGGCATGGAACTCCTCCGGGGACGACTCGGTGCTGCGCTGACGTTGACTAAGCGCTTGCTTAGTGTCGCCGGGGTGGGGCATGCTGTCAACCGTGCCGAGCCCCACACCGATGAGCGAGACCGCCGTCCTCGCCGCCCTCGCCCCCGAGGGTGGGCGCCAGTCGGCCGTCGGCGACGTCGCCGACACGGCGGTGCGGATCATGCTCGCGGCGGCCGACGCCTTCGCCGAGCGGGGCTTCCACGCGACGACGACCCGCGACATCGCCTCACGGGCGGGCCTGTCCCCCGCTGGGGTCTACGTGCACTTCGCGTCCAAGGAGGTGCTCCTCTTCGAGCTGAGCCGGCGCGGCCACGAGCGCGCCCGGGACCTCCTCGTCGCCGCCACCGCCGCCGCCCCCACCCCCACCGAGGCGCTGCGGGCCATCGTCGGGGGCTTCTCGCGCTGGCACGCCGAGCACTACGGCCTCGGGCGCATCGTCCAGTTCGAGTTCCGTCACCTCAGCGCCGAGCACCGGGATGCCGTCCTCGGGCTCCGCAAGGAGATCGACGAGGTCGTCGCGGACGTCCTGCGCGACGGGGTGTCCACCGGGGAGTTCGAGGTCGCCGACGTGCCGGCGACCGCGCTCGCCCTGCTCTCGATGGCCATCGACGTCGCCCGGTGGTACGCCCCCGACGTGCGCTACACGCCCGAGGCGATCGAGGCGGCGTACGGCGACCTCGCCGTGCGGCTCGTGCGCGCCCCCTCCCCGCGGTGAGGGCGCACACGGTTGCGGGGGCGACGCGGGTCAGCACTCGCGGCGAGCACCGGTGACCGGGGCAGGATGCTTCGCGCGGGTCGCTAGAGTGACGCGGTGACGAACCCCGAGACCGTTGCGGGCCACGGTGGCTCGCCCTCGATCGCGACCCCGGACTACTGGTGGTACGTCGCCCGTGCGGACCTGCTCGAGACCGCCCTGCGCTCGCACGTCGAGGGCGCCGGGCTGGCCCTCGACCTCGGCAGCGCCGACGGCCCGAGCGCCTCGTGGCTCCGGGATGCCGTCCAGCGCACCGTCTCGCTCGACATCGACCCGCGAGGGCTGGGTTCCGACGGCGTGTGTGGCTCGGCGCTCGCCCTGCCCTTCCCGGACGCGGCCTTCGACGTCGTCTCGGCGTTCGACGTCATCGAGCACTGTGAGCCCGAGGCGACGGCGCTCGCCGAGGTGCGCCGGGTGCTGCGGCCGGGCGGTCGCTTCGTCATGTCCGTGCCCGCGTACGACTGGGCGTGGAGCGACTTCGACGTCGCCAACGGCCACCACCGCCGGTACACCCGGGCCCGGGCCGTCGCTGCCGTCGAGGGCGCGGGGTTCACCGTCCAGCGGGTCACGCACGGCTTCGCGAGCGTCTTCCCCATGTTCGCCGCCGAGCGCCTGGCCCGCAGGCTGCGCCGTCGGCGCGCCCACGGGGCCGCGGACATCGTGGCGGTGCCCTCGGTGCCGAAGCCGGTCAACGCCGCGCTCCTCGGGCTCTCGCGACTCGACCGGGTCGTGCTCGCGCGGGGCGACCTGCCGTTCGGGTCGTCGGTCTTCGTCGCCGCGACCCGCCGGGACTGACCCGGGGTCAGCCGTCGAGCGGCCCGCCGGCGACGACGCGGGCCCGCACGTCGGCCGAGGTGCGGGCCAGCCCGGCGGCGAGGGGCGTGGCCGCGAGCGCGTCGACCTCGGGCCACACCCGGGAACCCAGCCGCAGGTCGAGCACCTGTCCCCCGCCGGCCCCGCCGACGGGGATGGTGCGCAGCGGGCGGTGGAAGACCCGTCGAGCCTCGGAGACGAGGTAGCCCACGGTGACCGGCCGGCCCGAGGCGAGCACCTTGACGACGACGGCCCCCGTGGGCTCGTCGCGGGCGAGCGCCACGGTGCGCACGACCATGCGGGCCGCGTCGCCGGCGTAGAGGTAGTCGCGGATGGTGTCCATCGAGACGAAGACGGGCAGGGGGCGCCCGGTGGCGTCGGCGAGGCACAGCTGCGAGAGCAGGCCCTGGGGCTTGCCGAGCACCTGCCCCGGTCCGTAGACGTTGGCGAGGCGGCCGAGCACGGCCCGCAGGCCGGTGGTGGCGGCGAGTCGTCGCACCTCCTGCTCCATGGCGAGCTTGGCCCGTCCGTAGGCGACGAGCGGGCGCGGGTCGCTGCCCTCGTCGAAGGGAGCCGGGCGCGAACCGGCGTACAGCCCGCCGGCCGAGGACGCGAGGAAGACGACGCCGTCCTCGCCCTCGCCGACGGATGCCGCAACGGCCGTCATCACCTGCCGGAAGACGCGGACCTCCGCGGCGAGGGCGTCCTCACCCGTCGCGACGACCCCGGCACCCGCGCACCACGCGAGGGCCCACGACCGGTCGCGACGGGCCTCGCGGAACCCGGCGACGGCCTCGGTGAGCGCCGCGACGCTGGCGGCCTCGTCGTGCCAGGGCACGCTCGTCGTCATGACCTCGTGCCCCTCGTCGGCGAGCTCGGCGACGACGTGGCGGCCGACCAGTCCGCCGGCCCCGACGACCCAGGTGAGCGGGCGATCGGGCTGCGGGCTCACGTGCCGTCCCGGCCGAGGGGGCCCTCGCGCCGGTCCCGCACGGGGAGGTAGAGCGGCTTGCCCATCGCCATGTTGACCGCGAGGCCGACGTACTCGGCGATGACGCCCAGGCTGAAGAGGATGACCCCGGTCGTGACCATGAGCAGGATCATCGTCGACGTCCAGCCGGGGACGTCCCAGCTGCCGAGGGCCCGGCCCACGATGAGGCCGACGGCGAGCACCGGCGCGAGCACGACGGCCGCGGCCCCGAGCGCGCTGACCCAGCGCAGCGGCCGGGTGCCACTGGACAGCACGAGCCGCCAGAAGTGCGAGACGAGCCGGCGCATCGTGTACCCCGAGGGGCGGTCGCCCTCGCTGCGCATCTCGACCGGCGCGGTGGTGATCCGCCCGGCGACCCACGAGATCGCGACGTCGAGGTAGATGCCCGGCCCGGCGTAGGCGGCCACCGAGCGGGCCACCTCGCCGAGGACGAGGCGGAAGCTCGAGAAGTCGGCGGCCGGTGCCCCCTTGGCGAGCCGCTCGACGAGCCACTTGGCACCTCGGGACGCCGCGTTGCGCAGGGCGCCGTGCGGTGGCTCGTTCGTGGCGCGGGCGTAGACGACGTCGGCCTGCTCGGCCATGGCCGTGTCGAGGAGCACGCCGACGGCCTCCGGGTCGTGCTGGCCGTCCTCGTCCATCGTGACGACCCACTCGCCCCCGGAGGCGGCGATCCCGGCGAGGGTCGCGGCGTGCTGCCCGAAGTTGCGGCTCAGCCAGACCGGGCGCACCCAGTCGTGGGAGCCGGCGAGCGCCCGGATGGCGTCGTCGCTGCGGTCGGGCCCGCAGTCGTGGACGAGCACGACCTCGACGACCCGGTAGGGCCGCCCCTGCGGGGACACCCGGTCGGTGACCGAGGCGGCGAGCTCGTCGACGACGGCGGCGAGGGTGCGCTCGCCCTGGTAGACCGGGATGACGACCGACACCTCGTGCTGCGCGGGGGCGGTCGTCTCGGTCACGGCCGCCACACTACAAGCGGGTGGCCCAGCTCCCGGCGACCGGAGACGGCATCACCCGCGCGCCCAGGCGCCCGCACTGGTTGCACATCACCCACCCTGACGGGGCGCCCTTGGCCCGGCCGCCGGTGGGTGATGTGCAAGGAGTCGAGGGCGGTCAGTCGCGGGTCAGCTTGCGGTAGGTGACGCGGTGCGGACGGGCCGCCTCGGCGCCGAGGCGCTCGATCTTGTTGGCCTCGTACGCCTCGAAGTTGCCCTCGAACCAGTACCACTTCGCGGGGTTCTCCTCGTCGCCCTCGTAGGCGAGGATGTGCGTCGCGACCCGGTCGAGGAACCAGCGGTCGTGGCTGATGACGACGGCGCAGCCCGGGAACTCGAGGAGGGCGTTCTCGAGGGAGCCGAGGGTCTCGACGTCGAGGTCGTTCGTCGGCTCGTCGAGGAGGAGCAGGTTGCCGCCCTCCTTGAGGGTGAGCGCGAGGTTGAGCCGGTTGCGCTCGCCCCCGGAGAGGATGCCGGCCTTCTTCTGCTGGTCCGGGCCCTTGAAGCCGAACTGGCTGACGTAGGCGCGCGACGGGATCTCGACCTGCCCGACGTTGATGTAGTCGTGTCCGCCGGAGACGGTCTCCCAGAGGTTCTTCTCCGGGTCCAGGCCGCCGCGGCTCTGGTCGACGTAGGAGATCTTCACGGTCTCGCCGACGTCGACGGTGCCCGCGTCGGCCGTCTCCATGCCGACGATCGTCTTGAACAGGGTCGTCTTGCCGACGCCGTTCGGGCCGATGACGCCGACGATGCCGTTGCGCGGCAGGGTGAACGACAGGCCGTCGATGAGGACCCGGTCGCCGAAGCCCTTGCGCAGGTCGGTCACCTCGATGACCTTGCTGCCCAGGCGCGGGCCCGGCGGGATCTGGATCTCCTCGAAGTCGAGCTTTCGGGTGCGCTCGGCCTCGGCGGCCATCTCCTCGTAGCGGGCCAGCCGGGCCTTGGACTTTGTTTGGCGGGCCTTGGCGTTGGAGCGCACCCACTCCAGCTCCTCGGCGAGCCGCTTGGACAGCTTGGCGTCCTTCTTGCCCTGGACGAGCAGGCGGGCCTGCTTCTTCTCGAGGTAGGTCGAGTAGTTGCCCTCGTACGGGTAGGCCCGGCCGCGGTCGAGCTCGAGGATCCACTCGGCGACGTTGTCCATGAAGTAGCGGTCGTGGGTCACCGCGACGACGGCCCCGGGGTAGCTGGCGAGGTGCTGCTCGAGCCACAGGACGGACTCTGCGTCGAGGTGGTTCGTCGGCTCGTCGAGGAGGAGCAGGTCGGGCTTCTGCAGGAGGAGCTTGCACAGCGCAACCCGGCGACGCTCACCACCGGAGAGCACCGTGACGTCGGCGTCCGGGGGCGGGCAGCGCAGGGCGTCCATCGCCTGCTCGAGCTGCGAGTCGAGGTCCCACGCGTCGGCAGTGTCGATGGCCTCCTGGAGCTGGCCCATCTCGGCCATGAGGGCGTCGAAGTCGGCGTCGGGCTCGGCCATGAGCGCGGAGATCTCGTTGTACCGGTCGAGCTTGGCCTTGATCTCGCCGGCGCCCTCCTCGACGTTGCCGAGGACGGTCTTGTCCTCGTTGAGCTCGGGCTCCTGCATGAGGATGCCGACCGAGTACCCGGGCGTGAGGCGCGCCTCGCCGTTGGACGGCTGGTCGAGGCCGGCCATGATCTTGAGCACCGAGGACTTCCCCGCGCCGTTGGGGCCGACGACGCCGATCTTGGCGCCGGGGAGGAAGGACAGGGTGACGTCGTCGAGGATGACCTTGTCGCCGTGCGCCTTGCGGGCACGCGACATGACGTAGATGAACTCGGGCATGGGGCACAGGCTATTCGAGCGCCCGGCCCCCGCCCGAATCCGTGTACCGGGCACGGTCGGGCCCACCGCGCCCGGGCACGGCTGCGGTCAGGCAGCCGCCTCGCCACCGGACGGGACGAGCGCCCCGGTGCCGACCGCGGGCCCGGACACCGCTGCGGTCAGGCGGCCGCCTCGTCACCGGACGGGACGAGCGGCCCGGTGTCGAGCGCGGGCCCGGACACCGCTGCGGTCAGGCGGCCGCTTCGTCACCGGACGGGACGAGCGGCCCGGTGTCGGGCGCGGGCCCGGCCCCGGACCCGGTGCCGGTCGCCACTCCACCGGAGGATCCGTCGTCGCCGGGCGCGGCGAGCTGGCCCAGGCCGCGACCGTCCGCTCCCTCGACGACGTAGGCGTCGGTGTCGGGCGACCCGAACCCGGAGGTCCCGAACCCGGAGGTGCGGTCCACGAACCCGTCGGGAGGCTCGGGGCCGAACGCCCTGTCGCCGCCGCCGTCCTGCGCGCGGCCCACCTTCGCGAACGCGGTCGTGCCGTAGGCCAGGTCGTGGCCGACCGCGTCGGCGACGACCTCCACACCCCACCAGGTCGTGCCGTCGTCCCGGGGCCGGGACACGATGTGCTGGCGCCCGTGGACGCTCACCGGGTGCCCCTTGCGCAGCGACACCCCGGCGTTCGCGGCGAGCGCCTTGTACGTGACGACCTCGTAGAAGCTCGTGCCGACGTCCTCCCAGGCGCCGTGCTGGCCCGGCACCGGACGACGCACCGACGAGGCGATCCGAAAGCTCGTCATCGGCGCACCCGCGCGGGTCGTGCGGACGGTGGGGTCGGCGACGAGCCGGCCCCTGATGGTCACGTAGGTCTCGTTCATGGTCTGTCCCTCCCGACGGCCCCGCACCTCGGGGCCTCGGGAACGAGCCTCGCGGCGGCATCCGGTGCGGGACAAGCGAGGACCGCATCCTGTGGACGGCCGCGTGAGGACCACGGGGTTGTGGACGACGAGTGCCCCCGCGTCGCGACCCGGCGCCCCCGCGTCGCGGTCCGGCGCGCCCGCGTCCCGCCCGAGGCGGCATCCCCGCGTCCCCACGTCCCCGCGTCGCGGTCCCGGCCGGCGCGGTACTGCTGGTCAGCGACCCGCGCGTGGCTCAGACGGCGGCCGCGCGGCTGAGCGCGACCCGCGTCGCCGCGTGCCGCTCGAGCACCCGCTCGACGGGAAGCACGATCTCCTCGCGGGCGACGCCGTCGATCGAGGCGCGCAGCCGCTTGTCCATGACCCGGGCGCGGCGCCGCGCCCCGATGCGCGCGAGCCACCGCGAGACGAGGGCGAGCAGCAACCCGAGCAGCAGCCCGCCGACGAGGAGGACGAGCGGGACGGGCAGGACACCCCACGTCGGCGGCGCACCGACGACGCCGTCGAGCTGCAGCCAGCCGAGCAGGACGTACAGCCCCAGCCAGAGCAGCCCGGCGACGGCCGCGAGGGCGAGGACGAGCTGGGCCGTGCCGACGGCCCCCCACCACAGCGGCGCTCGGGCGTGCAGCGAGGTGCCGACGACCGCCCGGTCGAGGGCGTCGCCGAGCGCGGCACCCGGGGGCGCGGCCGCCTGCTCGACCGCCTCGGCCCACGGCGTCGGCAGCCCCTCCCCGGCCCGGTCGGCCAGCCGGCGCGTCGCGATGTCGACCGCCGACCGCGCCGCCGGTGAGGGCGGGGGCAGCGACGAGCGCCCGAGCACCGAGCGCACGTCGGAGTCGGACACCCGGATGTCGCGCCCGTCGAGGCGTAGGCGGCGCAGCGGGCGGGGCCGCAGCCCCTGGACCCACCTGGTGAAGGGCCAGCCGGTGCGCGAGGCGGCCTCCATCCGGTAGTCGCGGGCGACGGCCTCGACGACCGTCGGGACCCCGGCGCTGCGGGCGAGCGCGTCGAGCAGCTCGGCGCGCGCCGGCTCGTCGACCGTCGGCTCGGTGTCGGCGACGTGCTCACCGAGGGCACCGGCCGCGGCCCGCACGTCGCCGGCGAGCCGGGCCCGGGCCATCGTGCGACCGGCGACGGCGTTCGCGAGGCGCTGACGCAGCTCGTCGAGCCCGGCGCCGGTCGTCACCGACGTCGCGAGCACCGTGGCCCGTGGGACGCCGTCGCGCTCCATGAGGCGCACGAGGTCGGCCCGGCACTGCGACACCTCGTCCGGGGAGAGCCGGTCGGCCTGGTTGAGCACGACCATCGTCACGGCCTCGTGGGTCGCGAGCACGGCCACGTAGTCGTCGTGGAGGCGGGCGTCGGCGTACTTCTGCGGGTCGGTGACCCACACGAAGAGGTCGACAAGCTCGAGAACCCGCTCGGCCTCGGTGCGGTGCCCGGTCTCCCGGGAGTCGAAGTCGGGCAGGTCGAGGAGCACGAGACCGTCGAGCGAGCCGAGGGCGCCACCCGCCCCCGGGCGCCCGGAACCCGGACCGCGAGGCCCCGTCCCGGCATCCGACCCGGGCCCGGCATCCGGACCGGGCCCGGCATCCCCGCCACCCGCCTCGTGGGCGACGAGGTGGCGGGCACCGACGCCGAGCCAGTCGAGCAGCTCGCCCGCGGGAGCCTCACCCCAGATGGCCGCCGTGGGGGTCGAGGTCGTCGGCCGGCGGACGCCGACGGTGGCGACGTCGTGGCCGACGAGCGCGTTGAACAGGGACGACTTCCCGCTGCCGGTGGCCCCGGCGAGGGCGACGACCGTGTGGTCGCCGACGAGGGCGGTGCGCTCCCCCACCTTCGCGACGACCGCGTCGGCCCGCTCACGCTCGGCCGAGGGCAGCTGCTCGCCGCCCGCGTCGACGGCGGCGGCGAGCGCGGTGGCGGCGGCCGACAGCTCCTCGGTGCCCACGACCGCGCCCCGCGCGGACCCCATGCGCAGCGGACTCACCGCACCACCGTCCGCACTCGGGTGGCCACGGCGGCGAGCCGGGACCCCTGGTCGGCGGGTGCCGTCGCCTCCGCGAGCGCCACGGCGTACCGCTCGCGCTCGCTCGTGAACAGCTCGTCGGACAGCTCGAGGAGCCGTCGGCGCGCCTTGGCCGCCATCTCCCGCACGGCCTGGTCGCCGAAGATCGCCTCGAGCACCCGCTGGGCCAGCACCGCGGTTCCGCCGGCGATGCCGATCTCGGCCCCCATGAGGCCACCGGTGCTGCTGAAGGCGACGAGCATGAGGAACAGCCCGATCGCGTTGAGCCCGTAGGCCGCGACCCGAGCGTTGGTGCGCCGCCCCTGCCCCTCGGTGCGCACGAGCTCGAGCACCTCGCCCTGCCAGTCGCGCACGAGCCGCTCGATGTCGGCCTGGATGCCGGGCGCGGGCTTCGCGAGCTCGGGATGCCGTGACAGCACCGGGGTGCCCCCGGGCAGTCGGCGCCACGCCCGGGCCGTCTCCGAGGCCGCGCTCTCGGCGTTGGAGCGCAGGAGCGCGGCCACGCCCGTCTGGAGCGCCTCGCCGAGGCCGTCGGACGGCGGCGGGTTGCCCTTGACGGCCGCGGTGAGCTTGTCGCGCCACCGCGAGATCGTCGTCTCGACCTGGCGGAAGAACTCGCCGGTGCCGACGAACTCCTGCCACCGGGCGAGGACCTCGCCGCGCAGCAGGGTGCCGTCGGTCATCCCCTCGTCGATGCGCCGGTGGGCCGCGGCGTACTCCTCGTCGACGGCGCGGCGCAGCGACTCCGCGGCGTCGTGCTGGTCACGGCTCGCGACGACGAGCTCGCTCGTGCGACCGGACAGCGACTCGACCGCGCCGCGCAGGGTCTGGTTGACGACGATGGCCCGGGCCCGTGCGTCGCTCGCGAGCGCGTCGAGCCACGCGCTGAGGCGGGCGACCGCTTCGGGCGGCAGCTGGCCCTCGGCGTCGAGGGTCGTCTCGGGCACGGTGAAGATCGGCGCGGTCGGCAGTCCCTGCTCGCGCAGCATCGCGGCGAGGTGCGGGCGGATCTCGTCGACGGCATCCGGCGGGATGCGGTCGAGGACGATCGCGACCGCGGTGCCGCGGTCGGCGGCGGTGCGCAGGAGGTCCCAGGGCACGGCATCCGCGTAGCGGGCGGCGGTCGTGACGAACAGCCAGAGGTCGGCGGCCGAGAGCAGCTGGGTCGCGATGGCACGGTTGGCCGAGACGACCGAGTCGATGTCGGGGGCGTCGAGCAGGGCCATCCCCGCGGGCAGCGTCGTCGACTCCACGAGGCGCACCGTGCCCGGCTGGTCGTGCCCGGGGTCGTGGCCGGTGACCCGTGCCAGGCCGGGCAGGATGCGGGTGTCCGCGAACCAGTGCCGGTCGTCGGGGTGGTGGACGAGCACGGGGGACGTCGTCGTCGGGCGCAGCACCCCCGGGCGGCTGACCCTGGCGCCGACGACGGAGTTGACGAGGGTCGACTTCCCGGCCCCCGTCGAGCCCCCGACGACCGCGAGCAGCGGGGCGTCGATGGCTCGCAGCCGGGGCAGGACGTAGTCGTCGAGCTGCTGGAGGAGCTGGCGGCGGGAGGCCTCGGCGGGCGCCCGGCTCGGCACGTCGAGCGGCAGCACCGCCCCCTCGACCTCGTCCCGCAGGGCCTCGACCGCGGAGACGAGCGCCTCCACGTCCCCGTCGATGCTCACGGCGCCAGCCTAACGACTGTGCGCAGGTCGGCCGGCCATTCGCCGGGGCGCGGCGGATGATGTCCGTCATGCGGGTGTTCGTGGCAGTCGCGCCGTCCACCGGTGCGGTGGAGGACCTCGAGGACTTCCTCGGGGCCCGTCAGGATGCCGGGTCCGACCTGCGGTGGAGCCCTTCCTGGCAGTGGCACGTGACGCTGGCGTTCATGGGGAGGACGCCCGAACGCGTCATCGACGACCTCCTCGACCGCGTCGGCGAGGTCGCCGGTCGCACCGAGCCGTTCGAGCTGGGCATCGCCCGGGGCGGGTGCTTCCCCGACGTGACCCGCGCGCGGGTGCTGTGGGCCGGCATCCGCGACGACGAGGCGCTGGCCCCGCTCGCCCGGGGTGTCCGCTCGGCGTGCGCGGTCGCCGGGGCGGCCCCGGAGGGCGGCCCGTTCCGGGCGCACGTCACGCTCGGCCGCTTCACCCGCCCGGGCGACGCGACGCGGTGGGTCAGGGTGCTCGAGACCTACGCCGGCCCGCCCTGGACCGCCTCGTGGGTCACCGTGTTCGAGTCGCACCTGCCCCGCGAGCGCGGGCACCGACCCCGGCACGAGGTCATCGCCCGCCTCCCCCTTCGAGGACGGGGGTGAGGCGGGCACCGACGCACGAGGCCATCGCCTCCCCCTTCGACGGTGAGGCGGGCACCGACGCACGAGGCCATCGCCTCCCCCTTCGACGGTGAGGCGGCCGACCTAGACTGGCGACGGCATCCGGGCGGGTGCCGGGCCCCCGTAGCTCAGCCGGATAGAGCAAGAGCCTTCTAATCTCGAGGTCGCAGGTTCGAGTCCTGCCGGGGGCGCCGTCGAAAGCGGATGTTCCGGCTCGTTCACGGGTGAGTCCGGTGATGCACACCGCGCGATAGGACGCGCCCTCTGCATCACCCGACACCAGATCGACCACACGAGTGAGCAGAACATGCCCGGGATCGAGGGCGACGCCGCGCGTGTCCTGCTCACTCGATGCCCGAGCGCTCACCGGCATGGCAGGAGACGCCCGGGCGAAACGCGCTCGACGGATGAGGTCAGGCAGCGTGGTCGCCGAGGCGGGCCACGGGGAAAGGATTGTTCACCCACGTTCGCCCGCGGGCCGGGCCGTCACCCGAGGTCGAGGCCCTCGAGCGAGGCGGACGGCTTGACATCGGGGAGGCGCAGCATCCGGAAGGAGTTGGCCAGGCCGAGCAGCGCCGCGAGCAGGGGCACGAGCAGGGCGATCTGGAGCGAGCGGTTGCGCGCCGTGTCGTTGATGGCGAGGACCTCCGCCTCGACCTCCGGGGGCTGGCCGCTGATCTGGGCGTCGAGCGCGCTCGTGCTCATGATCTCGGCGTCCTCCTCGAGCACGGTCGCGATCTGCTCCTGCTGGGCCGGAGGGATGACCGTGCTGGCCTCGGTCAGCGAGGTGAAGCTGAAGGCCAGGGCGGCGAGCATGACCCCGCCCGCCATCGCCAGGCCGAACGAGAGGCCGAAGGACCCCGCCGCCGAGTTCACTCCCGCGGCCTCGCTGATCCGCTCCTCCTCGATCGGCGCGAGCGTGTAGTTGTTCAGCTGCGAGACGAGCAGGCCGAGCCCGCACCCGGTGACCACGAGGGGAAGGGCGAGGTACCACCCGCTGTCGATGACCGGCACCATGACGATGATGACGGCCACGCCGACCGCCGCGAGGATGAAGCCCGTGCGGATGATCCGTGCCGGCCGGCGGTCACCGGCCCTCTTGCCGGCGACCACGGCCGCCGCGAACATCGTCAGGGACAACGGCGCGAGCGACAGGCCGGCCTCCATCGCGTTGTACTCCAGCGTCATCTGCAGGAAGAGCGGCAGCGCGATCATCGACCCGCCCAGGGCCACCTGCTGGAGCATCTGGGCGGAGATGCCGGCCGTGAAGTTCGGGGAACGGAAGAGGTCGGGGTCGAGCAGGGTGACCTGCCCGGCGCGCTTCCGGCGGGTGAGCCACCAGGCCAGGGAGCCCAGGGCCACGGCGCCCACGGCCATGAGGAGGAGCACGAACTCGCCACCCTCCTGCCACACGAGGATGCCGAGCACGACGCCACCCATGCCGAGCACGGACAGGACCGCCCCGACGACGTCGACCTGGCGCGACCCGGTGTAGGCAACGTCCTTGACGAGCCGGATCTGGCTCAGCACGACCGCGATGATGACCACCTCGAGCGCGAACCCGACGCGCCACGAGAGGTAGGTCGTGACGAACCCGCCGAGCAGCGGCCCGACGGCGGCGGCGATGGCCGCGGCGGCGCCGATGAGCGCGTAGGCCTGCTTCTGCGCGGCTCCGCTGAAGTTGCCGTGGATGAGTGACTGCATCGCCGGGAGCAGCAGCGAGGCGCCCAGCCCGCCGATGATCGCCCAGAAGATGACGATCGCGGTGAGGCTCTGGGTCAAGGTCATCGCGAGGGCCCCGACGGCGTACGCGAGCAGGCCGAGCACGTAGGCCCGCTTCCTGCCGATGAGGTCGCCCACCTTGCTGTTGATGAGGATGAACGCCGCCGAGACGAGGGCCTCGAGCGCGATGGCCGACTGCACCCCGCTCGCCGTGGTGTCGAGGTCCTCGATGACCGCCGAGATCGACACGTTCATGAGGGAGGTGTCGACGACGAGGACGAACATCGCCATGGCGAGGAGCACCATGAGCCGGCGGCTCCCCTGCTCGACGGTCGGGACCTCGGGACCTCGGGCCTGGCTCATGGATCCTCCTCGCTGTGGCAGGGCGGCGCAGGCGCTGGCCGGGCCGCAGTCGCACGGCGGATCGGCGCCGTCGTCGACAGGTTACGAAGAGGGGCAGGGCGGGGGATCACCCGCGGCGGATGACGGCCGACCTGGCACCGAACACGTCACACCACGTCGCACACGGGCCACGAGCACGTCGGCGGTCATCCGGCCGAGGGTCGACCCTCAGATGCCGGCGTACTCGTGCTCGGTGACCGGAAAGCCGGCATCCTGCCAGGCGGTCAGGCCGCCGTCGAGGACGGCCACGCCGCCGAAGCCCATGTCCTGCAGGGTGGCCGCGGCCGGGGCGGCACGGGCTCCGGAGTGGCACACCACGACCATCGGTCGTGCCGGATCGAGTTCCTCTTGTGCCGGGGGCTGGCGGGGTCGGCGAAGAACCCGAGCAACCCTCGCGGAGCCGGGACGGACCCGTCGATGTGACCGTGCTCCCACTCCGTGGACTGGCGCACGTCGACAGAGCACGGCCGTGCCGGCCCTCAGCTGCTCGGCAGCGTCCGTGGGGACACCGAGCCGACGCGCGACCTGGCCTCCGTGATCAGCTGCATGACGCCCATGGCCATCCCTGTCATCTCCTTCGTCGTTGCGGGCCGGGTCACCCGAGCCGCACGCCTTCGACATCGAGCCCCCCGCCGGCGGGCAGCTTGCTCCAGCTGCGGCGCTCCCACTCCTCCTTGAGGACCTCCTCGGCGGCCTTCTCGAGGAACTCGGGGCGGGCCCAGTCGGCGACGTCGAAGTCGTTCTTGATGTAGCCGTGGCTGACCATGAAATCCTTGCCGATTCCGATCGTCTGCATGTTCATCGCGCTCAGGCTCGGCACCATGTCGACGTCCTTGATGCCCTGGTAGGTGTCCTCGGCGTCGAGGTAGAACGTCTGGCGGTTCAGGATCGCGCCGGCCGCGCGCTTGTGCTCGTTGGCCCAGCGGCCGACCTTGATCATCGCCTTCATGTAGGCGAGGACGAGCTCGGGGTGCTCGTCGGCCATGACGTCGGTGCAGGTGATCACGGCCGGGGTGTTGGCCACCTGGATCGTCCAGTCGGGGTACCTCGACAGGTCCTCGATCATCTTGACCTTCCCGGTGGCCTCCTGCAGGTGCTGGAAGACCTTGCTCTGCGTGTAGATCGCGTCGACCGTGCCGTCGCGCAACGCCGTCTCCAGGGGCCGGAAGGCCAGGTCGTGCTTGTGGTCGCGGCGCATCCACAGCTCGGAGGGGTTGTTCATCGGCGGCACGAGCATCGCGGGCTTGTCGTACCAGTCGTCGGGGTAGGGGAACTCGACGAGCTCGATGTCGTCCATCGTCATGTCGTGGATCTTGAGCATCGTCTCGATGCCCATGTGCTCCTGGATGCGCCACCAGTCGTTCTTGATGGTGTTCAGGCTCTTGCTGATGCCGATCTTCTTGCCTCTGAGGTCCGCAATCCGGAACAGCGGGTCGCGGGAGCGCACTGCCATGCAGCCGCCCTCGTGGACCCAGGTGGCCCCGAGCAGCACCGTGCGGCGGATGTCGGCGTGCACGTGGATCGGCGGGTACAGCCCGCCGAAGCGAATGAGGTTGTCGAGGTTGTGCACGTAGTGGGGGTACCAGTTGTTCTCGGGGGCGTGGCGGAAGTAGGCGTACTCGACACCGAGCTTCTTGAACTCCTCACGGCACCAGCCGAGCTCCTGGTCGACGTTGTTCGCCGAGACCATGGGGCAGTTGGTGAACCAGACCTCGTTCCAGTCCAGGGGCACGGTGGTGGCCACCCGGGGCGTGTCGGTGGCGGTCATGGCGACTCCTTCCGGTCGACTCCACGGTCGAGGTGACCAGCGGATCCACGTCCACGTTCCCTGACCCGAGGACCGGGTCGCCTCATCTGCGCGGGATGACATCCCGCCCACTCGCCCGGCCGCCACCCCGGAACCCGATCTCATCCGCGGCGGGTGACGCGCGAGGAGCGCTCGGAGACGAGGTTGAGGTGAGACCGGGGCACGCGTGGGCCTCGGCTCGACGAGGTGGGCACCGTGTCCACCGCCCCGCCCTCGTGGCGGGTCGCGAAGGAGAACTGATGAACGACAACCCCGACACCGCGATCGACGAGCTCGGCCCGGTCGACTACCTCGTGCTGGAGTTCCCAGCGGGCCAGCAGAACTTCACCGGTGAGGCAGCCGCTGAGCTCGCCAAGCTCGCCGAGAGCGGCATCATCCGCATCCTCGACGTGCTCATCCTCGTCAAGAACGAGGACGGCTCGGTCGAGGGGATGGAGCTCGACGAGACCCCGGCCGTCGACGCCATCCGCGCCCTGGAGGCCGACATCGCCGAGATCCTGGCCGCCGAGGACGTCGAGCTGCTGGCCGAGGCCATGGAGCCCGGCAGCGTCGCCGGTGTCGTCGTCTGGGAGAACGTCTGGGCCGCACCGTTCGCCGCCGCCGCCCGACGCGCGGGGGGGCAGCTCATCGCCTCCGGCCGGATCCCCATCCAGGCCATCGCCGCATCGATCGAGGCCGAGATGGCCTCCGAGGAAGGGAACTGACATGCCACTTCGTCCCGCACGCGCAGCACGCCGCGGCGTCATCGGCGCCCCCGTGGCCCGCACCGCCGCCACCGTCGGCACCGCGGCCGTCGTCGTCCACGGCGTCCGCAGGCGCGGCGACCGGCGCGAGGACCGCCGTGAGGACCGCCGCGACCGCCGCTGACCGGCATCCCGCAGACCGACCCGAGGGACGCCGCCGAGGCCCGGCGGCGTCCCCGACCGCACAGGAGGCAGGACCGTGACACCGGAGTTCTCAGGACGCATCGAGCTGGACATCCGGGACTCGGTCCCCGACTGGGCGCCCTACCTCGCCCCGAAGGCGCCCGACGGCGCGCCCAACGTCGTCTTCGTCGTCTGGGACGACGTGGGCTACGGCACGATGGACTGCTTCGGCGGACCGGTGCGCACGCCGACGATGAGCCGGATCGCCGACGCGGGCGTGCGCTACTCGAACTTCCACACGACGGCCCTGTGCTCGCCCACGCGCGCCTCGCTGCTCACCGGGCGCAACGCGACGTCGAACGGGATGGCGACGATCGCCGAGTTCAGCTCGGGCTTCCCCGGCATCTCCACCCGGATCCCGTTCGAGAACGGCTTCATCTCCGAGGTCCTCCTCGAGCACGGATACAACACGTACTGCGTGGGCAAGTGGCACCTCACGCCGGGCGAGGAGACCGGCATGGCCGCCTCGAAGCGACGCTGGCCGCTCGGCCGGGGCTTCGAGCGGTTCTACGGCTTCCTCGGTGGCGAGTCCAGCGGCTGGTACCCCGACCTCATCCACGACAACCACCCCGTCGAGCCCCCCGCGACCCCCGACGAGGGCTACCACATCGCCCAGGACCTGTCCGACCAGGCGATCCGCTTCATCCGCGACGCCAAGGCCGTCGAGCCCGACAAGCCCTTCTTCCTCTACTTCAGCCTGGATGCCGCCCACGCGCCGCACCACGTGTTCCTGGAGTGGGCCGACAGGTACAAGGGCACCTTCGACAGCGGCTACGAGGCGATCCGCGAGACCATCCTGGCCCGGCAGAAGGAGCTCGGCCTGCTGCCGCAGGACACCGAGCTGAGCGGCATCAACCCGCACGGCGAGCCCGGCGTGACCGGCCCCGACGGGCAGCCCTGGCCCATGCTCGACACGGTGCGCCCCTGGGAGTCGCTCGGCGACGACGAGAAGCGCCTGTTCATCCGGATGGCCGAGGTGTTCGCCGGCTACGTCGAGTACACCGACGACCAGGTCGGGCGGGTCATGGACTTCCTGGAGTCCAGCGGCGAGCTCGACAACACGATCATCGTCGTCGTCTCCGACAACGGCGCGAGCGGCGAGGGCGGCCCGAACGGCACGTTCAACGAGTGGCGCTTCTTCAACAACGTGCCCACCCCGACCTCGCTGACCCTGGAGCACATCGACGAGCTCGGTGGCCCGAAGTCCTACAACCACTACAACACCGGGTGGGCGTGGGCCTTCGACACCCCGTTCCCGTACTGGAAGCGGTGGGCCGGCTACGAGGGCGGCATCTCCGACATGTGCCTGGTCTCCTGGCCCGCGAAGGTCCCGGCCGACGGGGCGGTGCGGCCGCAGTACGTGCACGCGGTCGACGTCGTCCCCACGATCTACGACCTCATCGGCATCACCCCACCGAGCACGATCAACGGCTACGACCAGCGCGTGCTCGAGGGCGAGAGCTTCGCGGCCTCGCTGACCGACCCCACGGTGCCCGGCAAGCGCACCCAGTTCTACTCGATGCTCGGCCAGCGCTCCCTGTACGAGGACGGCTGGCTCGCGTGCACCATGCACCCGCCGCTGAGCGGCTGGGGCACGTTCGAGCAGGACGTGTGGGAGCTCTACCACGTCGAGGTCGACCGCTCGCAGTCCACGAACCTCGCCGACGCCGAACCGGAGCGGGTGCAGGCCATGGTCGCCCGATGGTTCGAGCTGGCCGAGCAGTACAACGGCCTGCCGCTCGACGACCGCAACGCCCTGGAGCAGATGCTCGCCGAACGCCCGAGCGGCACACCCGCGCGGGACCGGTACGTCTACTACCCGGACTGCGCATCGGTCCCGGAGCAGTCGGCCGTCGCGACGGCCGGGCGCTCGTACACGATCTCGGCCGGGGTCGACGTCGGCTCGGCCGACGCCGAGGGCGTCATCTTCGCCCAGGGCGGCGTCGCCGGCGGGCACAGCCTCTTCGTCCAGGACCAACGGCTGACCTACGTCTTCAACTGGGTCGGCACCCACCTGCAGACGATCACCGCCGACCGGGCCCTCGAGCCCGGTCCGCACGTCATCACCGCCGAGTTCGTGGCCCAGGGTCGCAGCGAGGACCCGATGATGGCCGGTGCCAAGGGACCGCTCACCCTGTACGTCGACGGCGAGGCCGTCGGCAGCGACACCATCGTGACGCAGCCGGGCGCCTTCTGCCTCGTCGGCGACGGCCTGTGCGTCGGCCGCGACGACGCCTCCCCCGTGTCGCCCAGCTACACGGCGCCGTTCGCGTTCACCGGTGGCACCATCGACAAGGTGGTCGTCGACGTCTCCGGGGAGCGCTACCGCGACCACGAGGCCGAGGTGCGGGGCTGGTTCATCCTCGACTGACACCGGTCGCCCGCTCGGGTGAGCCGGCCAACGACGGAAGGTCCGCGATGACGGCACTGACGGCACCGCGGGCCTTCCACGTCATGTCCAAGCCCACCGGGGCGATCTGCAACCTGGACTGCGAGTACTGCTTCTTCCTGTCCAAGGACGAGCTGTACCCCGGCAGCGGCTTCCGGATGCCGTCGGACGTGCACGAGGCGTACATCGCCCAGCTGCTCGCCGCCCAGCGCGGGGTCGACGAGGTGGTCGTCGCGTTCCAGGGCGGTGAGCCCACGCTCATGGGCATCGACTTCTTCCGGCGCACCCTCGAGCTGGAGCGCCGGTACGCGGCGCCCGGGCAGCGGGTCCTCAACACGATGCAGACCAACGCGACGCTGCTCGACGACGAGTGGTGCGCCTTCCTCAAGGAGAACGACTTCCTCGTCGGGGTCTCGATCGACGGGCCGCGCGAGATGCACGACGCCTACCGGGTCGACAAGGGCGGCAAGCCGACCTTCGACCGGGTCGTCCGTGGCCTGGATGCGCTGAAGCGGCACGGGGTCGACTGGAACGCGCTGACCACCGTCAACGCGGCCAACGGGGACCACGGGCTGCGGGTGTACCGGTTCCTGCGGGACGAGCTGGGGGCGACGTTCGTGCAGCTCATCCCGGTCGTGGAGCGGGTCACCGCCGAGCTGCTGCCCTTGGCCGAGTCGGGCTGGGGCGCCCGCACCGGTGACCGCCCGCTGTACCGGCAGCAGGGCGACCTCGTCACGCACCGCACCGTCGGGGCGGCCCAGTACGGGCGGTTCCTCATCGACGTCTTCGAGGAGTGGGCCCGGCACGACGTCGGCGACGTGTTCGTCTCGATGTTCGACACCGCCCTGGCCCACTGGATGGGCATGGACCAGGTCGGGCTGTGCGTGCACGCCCGCACGTGCGGGGACGCCGTCGCGTTGGAGCACAACGGCGACCTCTACTCGTGCGACCACTACGTCGAGCCCGGCTACCTGCTGGGCAACATCGCGCAGGGACGCACGATGCTCGAGCTCGTCAACCTGCCGCAGCAGAAGGCCTTCGGGCAGGCCAAGCTGGACACGCTGCCCCAGTACTGCCGCTCCTGCGACGTGCGGTTCGCCTGCAACGGCGGCTGCCCCAAGGACCGCTTCACCACCACCCCCGACGGCGAACCCGGCCTGCACTACCTCTGCGCCGGGTACCAGGACTTCTTCCGCCACGTCGACGCACCGATGCGGGTCATGGCCGACCTGCTGCGCCGCGGTCGCGACGCCACCGGGCTGCGCGACTGGTACGCCGTCCGCGACGCGAAGCGGGCGCCGGACGAGCCGTGCACCTGCGCCGGCGGACGCACCTGGTCCGAGTGCCACGGCGTTGACGCCGCCGGCTGACACCGAGTCGGCGGGCACGGCTGGTGCCCGACCCGGTGGTCGTCAGCCGTCGGCGGGTGGCGCGCCGGTGTCGGTGGGCTGTCGCGCCCGGTGCCGAGCAGCGCGCGACGGTCGGAGCTCGGTGACCTCGACCGGGCCTCCGGCCTCCGGCCCCGCAGCCGCCTCGGCCGCTCCGTAGCGCGCCGCGAGCGGTGCGGCACTGAACCCGTGGGCCAGCACGCTGAGCAGCACGGTGACGGTGACGACGGCCAGCGCCTCGTCCGCGACCGGCCCGAGTGCCTCGAGGGCGAGCAGGCCGAACACGAGCGAGGCCAGCCCCCTGGGGCCGAACCACCCCACGAAGAGCACCGTCCGGCGGTTGAGCCCGCTGCCGACGAGGGCGAGCGCCACCGGCAGCATGCGCACGACGGTGAGGCTGAGCACGGCGTAGAGCACCATGAGGGCGTCGACACGGTCGAGCATGATCGGCAGGGCCACCGCCCCGAAGGCCAGCCACACCAGCGCGGAGACGAGCTCGCCCATCTGCTCGAGGAAGACGAGCTGCCGCGGTGCGCGGCGGCCGGCGCGGCCACCGAAGGCCAGCCCGCCGCAGAACGCCGCCACGAACCCGTTGGCGTCCACCGCGAGCGCCGCGGCGTACGCGAGCAGGGCCAGGGCGAGCACCCCGACCCCTGCGAAGTCCTCCGCGGCCAGGCCACGGCGACCGGCCTGGCGGACGAGCCAGCCCCCTGCTGCACCGACGAGGGAACCGACGAGCACGCCCAGGGCCAGCTGGACGACGGCGCTTCCGGCACCCTCGTGGCCCTCGAGCCCGGCCGCGGCGGCCGCGCCGGCGATGGCCAGCATGACGACCGGGGTCACGATGCCGTCGTTGAGGCCGCTCTCGACGGTGATGAGCTGACGGATCCTGGACGGCACGACCGGGTTCGTCACGACGGGCACACCGAGCGCGGCGTCGGTGGGCGCGAGGGCGGCGCCGACGAACAGGGCCAGCCAGAGGCCCAGCTCCGGCCAGAACCAGGCGGACAGGGCCCAGCCGAGCAGGACCGTGAGCGGCAGGCCGATGCCGAGGAGGCGGAGGTACCGCCCGACGTCGTGGCGCAGCTCGCGCAGCGGCAGCCGGGCGGCATCCGAGAAGAGCACCCAGACGAGCGTGACCTCGACGAGCACGGTGAGCGCCGCGGACTCCTCCGGGCCCTCGACCAGGCCGGCCCAGGCGAGCGCGGCACCCACGACGATGAAGACGATCGGCGCGGTCAGGTCGGCGCGGGCGAGCCGGCGTGAGACCAGGCTCCAGCCGAACAGCGTCGCGGTGATGACGACGATCGCGGTGGCGTCCATCGCGGGTCCTTTCGCTGGAGGCGGCGCTAGGTGAGCGGCGGGATGCCCTTGGAGATCAGGTTCACGCCGAGGACGAGGAACAGCACCGTCATCACGGCGTCGTTGTGGATCGCGAGCCACTCCTTCGTGGCGTCGAGCCTGGAGCGTGCGCCGGCGCCGCCGACCAGGTAGTACACGACGGGTCCGGCGATCGTCAGGCTGGCGACGACGACGAACACGCCGAGCGAGAGGACCGCCTCGGTCGTCGGAAGTCCGAGGGCGGCGACGGCCCCACCCGCACCCGCCGCGAGCAGCAGGTTCTTGGGGTTCACCCCCGCCAGCAGGAGCGCGAGCGTGAGTGCCTTGACGGGTGAGAACGAGTCGATCCCGGCCATCCACTTCGGCGGTTCCGCCGGCTCCCCGGGTGCCGCGCGCCCGCGCCACGTGCGCGCGGCCAGCAGCACGAAGAGCGCGCCGACGAGGACCTGCGACCAGGAGACCACGTCGGCGGTGGTGGTCTCCGACCCGGCCTCTCCGGCCAGGAACGCCACTGTGCTGACGACCGCCAGCGCCACGGCCCAGCCGAGCAGGAACATCGGCCCGTTGACCTTGGCCCGGCTGGAGAACAGCATGAGGATCACGGCGATGATCGGCACCGGGCTGATCGCCACCCCGACGGCGAAGGGGAGGACTGCTGCGACTGCGTCCATGCCATGTCCTTCCGTGCCGGCGCCGCCACCGGCGGGCGGCGGTCGTCGGCCCTGGCCGGTGGCCGACCCTGCCATCGTGGCGTGGCAGCCCCGGTTCAGGATCATCCCGACCGGATGAGCCGGCCGGTGGCTGCCGACCGTTCAGAGCAGGCCCAGCTCGACGGCCCGGTGCACCGCGTCGTTGCGCTCGGTGACCCCGAGCTTGGCGTAGATGTTGCGCAGGTGGGTCTTGACGGTGTTCACGGACACGAACAGCTCCGCTGCGATCTCCTCGTTCTTCATCCGGCCCGGCAGGTACGCGAGGACCTCGAGCTCACGCTCGGTCAGGTGCTCGGGCAGCGCGGCCTGGGCGCGCAAGCGCGGGTGCAGGCGCTGCGCGACGTGCCAGAGTGCGTCCGAGACCAGGGCCGGGTCGCGGCTGCCGTGGCGGCGCACGGCCTGCAGCGCTTCGGGCACCTCGACGAAGGGCCAGTGCATCTGGTCCGCGTGGGCGAGGGCGACCGACTCGTCGAGGACGAGGCGGGCCGGGTCACGCTGCCCCTCGGCACGCAGCACGGCGAAGGAGGAGAGCCGGTGCCGCAGCGAGGCCCTGAGGTCGTCCTCCCGCGGCAGCCAGCCGTCGAGGAGGCGCCGTGCCTCGCGGACGTCGGCCCGGGCCAGGGCCAGGTCGATGCGCGCCGGAGCGAGGGTGGCGTCGGCGGGGTCAGCCTGCAGCAGTGCCTGGGCCTCGGCGAGGCGACCGGTCCACACGAGCAGGCGCGCCTCGAACGCGTGCCGGGCCAGCCGCAGGACCGGGGCCTCGGAGAGGCTGCTGTCCCAGTCCCCGAGCCGGGCAAAGGCCTCGTCCGTGCCCTCGATCGCAGCCAGGAGGCGGATCTCGAGGGCCGCCTGCAGGTCGAAGTAGGCGACGCTGGCGCGCCGACGGGACAGGAGGGGGCGGGACAGGTCCAGGCTGGCGGCTGCGGCCTCGAGCTCGACCCGGTCGAGGTGGGCCAGCGCAGCGGCCAGGTGGGCGTTGAGGCGCGCGGAATGGTGGGCCAGCCCGGCGGCCCGCGCGGCCGCGCCCGCGGACGCGGCCAGGCGCAGCGCCTCCGTGGAGTGGCCCGACCAAGCCCGGGTGAGGGCGAGGAGGCCGAGCACGTAGACCTTCCAGACCGGGTAGGCGGTCCCCGGGAGGGAGAGCACGTGGTCCAGGGACCGCGCGGCACCCGCGACGTCCCCGGTGAGGAACAGGGCCCCCGCAGCTCCGTACTCGGCCATGACCTCCACCGAGTCCCGACCGCCGATGCCCAGGAAGTTGACGACCTCTCCGTGGCCGAGGTGAGGGAGGGCCTCCCTCACCTGGGCGGCCGCGCGGGTGACGGCCTCCGGGGGGATGTCCCTGAACCCCAGGATGGTGAACAGCGCGTGCGCAGCCGTTCGCTCCCCGAGGGTGAGGTCCGAGCGTCGCAGGAGCCGGCGGTAGGTGTCCGCGGCCACCCCGACCTCGTCGACGGCCACCTGCGCCGCGAGCAGGCTCACCACGACGGCGCCCGGGCACGGGGACTGCGCTCGTTCGATCGTCCGGAGCCAGCCGAGGACGGTCGCAACCTCCCCCCGCTCGTAGAGCAGGTGGCCGACGTCGGAGATCACGTCGAACGCCGCGGCGTGGTCCCCCGCGGCGAGCAGGTGGTCGACGGCCTCCTCCCCCCGCCCGTGGTCGAGCAGCCACCTCGCGGCTCGTCGGTGCAGGTCGGCCTCGGTGTCCGGGGCTTCCGCCCGCAGTCGGTAGAGCAGCAGGTCGGCGAAGAGGTGGTGGTACCGGAACAGTCCTCCGGACCGGTCGAGTGGGAGGAGGAACAGCGAGCGTCGCTCGAGCTCCTCGAGCATCCGCCGCGCGTTCCCGGCGCCGGTCACCGCATCACACACCTCGGGCGACAGCCAGCCGAGCACCGACGTCTGCAAGAGGAAGCGGCGGACCTGCGGGTCCTGCTGGTCGAGGACCTCCCCGACGAGGTACTCGGCGACGAGCCGGTGGCTGCCGGCGAAGGCCTCGATGGAGCTGTCGAGGTCGGGCGAGTCGCGCAGGGAGATGGCGGCCAGCTGGAGGCCGACCGCCCACCCGTCCGTCCGGGTCAGGAGCGCTCCCGCCTGCTCGCGCGTCAGCGGACGGCCGAGGAGGTTCACCAGCAGCGCCTGCCCGTCCTCGGTGCCGAACGCCAGGTCGGCGCTGCGCAGCTCGACGAGCCTGTCCTCCACCCGCACGGTGTGGACGGCCCACGGAGGGTCGCGCCGGCTCGTGACGACGGCGCGGGTCGACGCGGGCAGCGCGCACACCAGCCGGCCCAGGTCGTGCACGAGCTCCGCGTTCGTCAGCGCGTGCAGGTCCTCGATGACGAGCGCCACGTCGCCCGGCAGGGCTGCGAGGACCCCCTGGAGGGACTCGACCACGACGTCCCCGAGCCCCCGTCCGCCGGGGACGGTCGCCCTGGTCACGCCGACATCGACACCCGGGGCGGCCTCCCGGATCGCCGCGACCAGGTCGCGCAGGAGGACCACGGGGTCGTCGTGGTGCGGGCCGAGGGCGAGCGCGCCGAAGCCCAGCCCGGGGCGGGCCGCCGCCCACTGACGCACGAGCACGGACTTGCCCGACCCGGCCGACGCGATGACCAGCCCCAGCCCGCCCGGGCCCAGGGCGTCCAGGCGCCGCAGCAGCCGTGGGCGAACCACGACCGTGCGGGGCAGGGGCTGGTGGAGAGGGTCCAGCCCGGGGCGTTTCGGCATACGGCGATCGTCGCATCCCGCGGCCGCTCCTCGCTGGGCGTCCCGTCAGGTCGACGTCCCCGGCGCGCCGCCGTGCTCGTGCTCGCCCAGCCGGTGGATCTCGACGATCTCGAGTCGCAGGTCCTGGCACCGGTTGAGCAGGCCGTGGAAGGCGGCTTGGTCGACGACGTCCCCCACGAGGTGGGTGCGGCCCTCGTCCGCTCGGGCCTCGAAGCCCTCGATGGCGGCCGCGGTCAGGGGACCGACCTCTCCTTCGACGACGATCTCATAACGAGTCACGGGCCCGCCCTTCCGGTTCGTGCGGCCTCGGCCACCGACCACTGCGTCGCCAGCGTGCTGGACCATCGCCGGGAACCCTGATCACGCTAGGACCGCCGACCGCCCCCGGCATCACCCTCCGCGAGTGACGTTCTCGGTCGGCGGGCCGGTGGAACCACCGCCCGTCAGCCCGGCGCGTGCCGACGCGAGCGGCGCAGGGCCATCTCCGCCAGCGCCGCCGCGACGTCGGGCACGACCGAGTCGTCGAAGGCCGCGCGCGGGGAGTGGTTGTCCTCGGCGTCCCGGTGGTCGGGCACGGCGCACGCGCTGATGTTGAGGTAGCACCCGGGCACCTCGTCGAGGACGAAGGACATGTCCTCCGAGCCGGCCTCGGGGTCGACCATATCGGCCCACCGGTCGGCGCCGAACAGGTCGACGACGACGCCCTGCGCGAAGGCGAACTCGTCGACGTCGTTGACCGTCACGGGGTAGCCGTTGCCGATCGTCACCTCAGCGGTCAGGCCGTGGGCGAGGGCGACGTGCTGCGCGACGCGGGTCACGACCTCGTGGGCGCGCGCCCGGTTCTCCTTCGAGAAGGTCCGCAGGGTGGCCTCGATCCGGGCGTCGTCGGGGATGATGTTGTCCTTCGTCCCCGCGGCCACCCGCCCGACCGTGAGCACGACCGGGTCCCAGACGCTGAACTGCCGGGTCACCGCCGTCTGGAAGGCGAGCACGACCTCGCACGCCACCGGCACCGGGTCCTTCGTGCGTTCCGGCGCCGCGCCGTGGCCACCGAGGCCGTGCACGGTGACGGTGACCTCGTCGGCCGCCGCCATGAGCGTGCCGGGACGGCCGAACCAGACCCCGAGCGGGTGGTCGGCCGAGTAGACGTGCACGGTGTACGCGGCGTCGACCCGGCGGCCGGCGGCCTCGAGCAGGCCCTCACGGATCATCGGCTCCGCCCCGCCCGGCCCCTCCTCGCCCGGCTGGAACATGAGCACGACGTCCCCGACGAGCTCCTCGCGCAGCTCGTCCAGGATCCGCGCGGCGCCGACGAGGGCCGCCACGTGCAGGTCGTGCCCGCACGCGTGCATGAGCCCCGGCCGCTGCGACGCGTAGTCGACGTCGACCTCCTCGGTCACCGGCAGCGCGTCCATGTCACCGCGCAGCAGCACGACCGGGCGCTCGCCCGACACCGGCGCCCGGCCGCGCAGCACCGCGACGACCGAGCTGAGCGACTCCCCCGTGGTCACCTCGAGGTCGATCCCGTCCAGCGCGTCGAGCACCGCCGCCTGGGTGTCGGGCAGGTGCAGGCCGAGCTCGGGGATGCGGTGGAGCCGGCGCCGCAGGTCGACGAGCTCCGGTCCGATGCGGCGGGCGACGGCGAGGGCGTCGGTCACGGGTGGTCCTCTCGGGGTGGATGTGGGCGGGGTCGTCAGGGGCGGGCCGCGGATGCCGGGCGGCGCGGGCGCGGGGTGTCGTCATGCGGATGCCGGGCGGCCGGGGGTCGCGCGCCCTCGCACCGCTTCACGTGGTCGGCATCCCGACGAACTGCGCCCTGCGCGCCCGCAGCGCGAGGAGCCGCTCGCGCTCCTGCTCGACGGCATGGGCGTCGGCGGCCCCGTGCTGCACGCGGCGACGCAGGAGCGCGAGCTCGCTCGCGGCATCCTGGAAGGCCCGCATCGCGGCGAGGCCCTCGCGGCCGGTGTTGGCGCGGGCCCAGGCCCGGGCCTCGCGGCGCTGCGGCATCGAGGCGAGCATCGCGACCTCCGCGGGCGAGAGCCAGCCGGCATCCGCGTAGGGACGCAGGTGCTCGCCGATGAGCCGGCCCTCGTGGCGCCGCGCCCAGCCGACGAACCCGAGGAAGGCGAGGAAGACCGGCACCTGGACGAGGAGGTAGACCGCCACCATGCCCTGGCCCCCCGACACCGCCGCGAGGTTCCACAGCGCGTGGCTGAGGACCGCGAGGAGGTACCCGATGACCGGCGCGACGAGCCGTGGCAGCCACGTGCGGCTCGTCGCCGCCACCCCGATGCCGACCCCGGTGAGGACCGTGAACATCGGGTGGGCGAAGGGCGACAGCAGGCAGCGCACGACGAAGGTGCCGGTGAGCGCCTCGGCGCCGCCCTGCGACCACGCGACGGAGAGGTAGTGGATGTTCTCGGTGAAGGCGAAGCCCGCCGCGCAGACACCGGCATAGACCATGCCGTCGGTGATGCCGTCGAACTCGTGCCGCAGGAACCACCAGACGACGAGGACGAGCACGCCCTTCGCGGCCTCCTCGACGAAGGGGGCGACGAGCACGGCAGTCGTCGCGAGCGCCGACTCGGGGTCCGTGACGACCTCGAGCACCGCGATCGCGCTCGTGTTGAACACGGCCGCGACGAGGGCCGCCACGAGGGCGCCCCAGAGGAACGCGCCGACGAGGAGGCGGGTCGGCTCCGACTCGAACCGGTCGAGCCACAGGAAGGTCGGGATGACGATGCCGAGCGGCACGACGGCGGCGACGAGCGCGAGCAGGGTCGTCTGCACCCCGAACGCGGCACCGAAGTACGACGCGACGACGAGGAGCACGAGGAGGAAGCCGAGGCCGGCGATGCCGGTGAACAGCCACCCGCGCAGGGCCGGGCGGGATGTCGGGTCGCGGCGCACGAGGGTGTCGGGCCGGTGCGTCGCGAGGTCCCGACTCATGGCACGCGACCCTAGTGCAGCCGCCCGGACCCCGGCCTCCCACTCGACGGGTCGCGCCTAGCATGGCCCCCATGACCCTGCCCGGCCCCGACCACCCCGCCCCGCCCGGCACCGAGCGCGCCCTGAGCGACCGGATCGTCTGGATCGACTGCGAGATGACCGGCCTGTCCCTCGAGACCGACGCGCTCGTCGAGGTCGCCGCCCTCGTCACCGACTACGAGCTCACCGTGCTCGGCGACGGCGTCGACGTCGTCATCCGTCCCCCGGACGCCGCGCTCGCCCAGATGGGCGACTTCGTGCGGGACATGCACACGACGTCGGGGCTGCTCGACGAGCTCGAGGCCGGTGTCACCCTCGAGCAGGCCCAGGAGCTCGTCCTCGACCACGTCCGCGCCTGGGCACCCGAGGCGGGCCGGGCCCCGCTCGGCGGCAACACCGTCGCGACCGACCGGGCCTTCCTCGCCCGCGACATGCCCGACCTCGAGGCCCACCTGCACTACCGGATCATCGACGTGTCGTCGATCAAGGAGCTCTCGCGCCGCTGGTACCCGCGCGCCTACTTCGCGGCCCCGGCGAAGAGCGGTGGCCACCGGGCGCTCGCCGACATCCGGGAGTCCATCGCCGAGCTCCGCTACTACCGCGAGGCGGTCTTCGTGCCCCCGCCCGGACCCTCCACGGAGCAGGCGCGCAGCATCGCGGCCCGTCACGTCGTCGACCACGGTGGCCACCGGGGTGGCGCCCCGGCTGGTCCCCCGGACGTGGTCCGGAGCACCCCCGAGTAGCAGGTACGATGGTCCGCGCTGCGGGCGCCACGGCATCCTCGGATGCCGTCCGCCCGCCGTGGTGGGTATAGCTCAGCTGGTAGAGCACCTGGTTGTGGTCCAGGGGGCCGCGGGTTCAAGTCCCGTTACTCACCCCACGCCGCCGAACCCCCGATCCGCTTGTGCGGGTCGGGGGTTCGCGCGTTCCCGCCCGCAGTCGCAGGGCCTCGCTCACCCGCGGCACGGCCGGCAGGTCGGCTTTGGGAGGATGGGGGCATGCCGTCCCGCCGCCTGTCCGCCGTCGTCACCGTCGTCGTGCTGCTCGCCCTCGTCGTCGTGGCCGTCGCCCCGGCGTTCGCGACACCCGCCGCAGGGCCTGCGGGAACCGCCGGGGGCCTGGCCCTGCACGCCCGCCTCGTCGGGTCGGCGCCCGCGGACGGCAGCACCGTCGACACGGCGACGCAGGTCGCGCTGGAGTTCAACGAGGAGGTCAACCCCGACTTCGTCGCGGTCAGGGTGGCCGGGCCCGACGGTGCCGAGGCCGACGGCAGCCCGGTCGTCGACGGCCGCACGGTGACCCAGGCCCTGGCCGCCGAGCTGCCGGCCGGCGCGCACACCGTGACCTACCGCGTCGTCAGCGCCGACGGCCACCCGATCTCCGGCTCCCTGACCTTCACGACCACCGCAGGCCCGAGCGTCACGACGCAGCCGAGCGACCCGGCATCCGCGACGCCGTCCCCGTCCACGGGCGACGAGGCGAGCACCGCCCCCAGCGCCTCGCCCACCCCACAGGGGTCCTCGACCCCGGTATCGACCGAGGGCTCGGACGGCCTGTCCCCGTGGCTCATCGCCGCCGTGGCGGCCGTGCTCGCGGTGCTCGCGCTCACCGTCGGCCGGCGCCTCCGCAGCCGGCCGGCGGGTGGCACCGGGGCCGCCCCGGAGGCGGACGACGACGCCCCCGTGGGCGACCGTGGCGGCGCCGCCCGGGGCTGACCCGGGGCTGACCCGGGGCGTGACGCCGCCGATTTCGCGGCGGCCGGAGCCTGCTGCTAAGGTCTCCGACGCGCGCCATTAGCTCAATTGGCAGAGCAGCTGACTCTTAATCAGCGGGTTCGGGGTTCGAGTCCCTGATGGCGCACCATCCTCGCGGTCGTCACTCCCCCGCCCGGCACGATCGGCACCAACCGCGCCCGGAACGATCACCTCCGATCGAGTGAGCAGGACACGCCCGGGATGCGGCAGGTCCGCCGGCGTGTTGTGCTCACTCGACTCCGTCGGTGCCGCCCGGCCCGCCCGAGCAGCTCAGCGCCGGGGCCGCTCACCGGTCGGTCAGCTCACCGTTGGGCCGGCTCACCGGTGGGTCAGCTCACAGGTAGAGCCCGGTGCTCCCCTCGGGCACCCGGGTCGCGGCGACCGCGTGCAGGTCGCGCTCGCGCAGCAGCAGGTAGTCCTTGCCGCCGATCTCGACCTCGGCCCGCTCCTCGGGGTCGAAGAGCACACGGTCCTCGACCTCGACCTGGCGCACGTTCGGGCCGGTGGCCACGACGGCCCCCCACGACAGGCGACGGCCCACGCTGGCCGTCGCCGGGATGACGATGCCGCCGCCGGAGCGCCGCTCCCCCGCCTCGCCCTCGACGCTCACGAGGATGCGGTCGTGCAGCATCCGGACGGGCAGGCGGGTGCGGTCCTGCCCCTGCCGCGGGGTCACGTCAGCCGCGGCGGACGCGACGGTAGACGAGCCACCCGCCGATGACCGCCACGACCGCGATGGCCGCGGCGAGCCGCTCGACCCGCAGGTCGCCCTCAGGGGTCGTCGCGACGTCGGCGAAGCGCTGCTTGGCCGCCTCGGTGCGGCGGTGGATGATCGAGCGGGGGTGGGCGCGCTCGACGAGCTCGTCGATGGTCTGCGCGAGCCGGTCGCGCCGGGCGCTGATCTCGGCCTCGAGGGCGGGGATCGACACGGGCGGGGCCGGAGCGGCCGGGGTGGCCGGGGCGGCCGGGGTGGCCGGTGCGGACGCCGGGCCCGATGACGCCGATCCGGGTGCCGTCGTGCCGCCGGGGGTGGGCTGGGAGGTGCTCATGGTGTCCTCACTCGAGTCCGAGGTCGCGACGCAGCTTCGCGACGTGGCCGGTGGCCTTGACGTTGTACCAGGCGTGCGACACGGTGCCGTCCTCGTCGAGCACGACGGTGCTGCGGATGACGCCCTGCACGGTCTTGCCGTACATCATCTTCTCGCCGAACGCGCCCCACGCCGTCATGACCGCGCGGTCGGCGTCGGAGAGGAGGGTGATGGTCAGGCCCTCCTTCTCCCGGAACTTCGCGAGCTTCTCGGGCATGTCGGGTGAGATGCCGAGCACGGTGTAGCCGTCGGCCCGCAGCGACTCGAGCGAGTCGCTGAAGTCGCAAGCCTGCGTCGTGCAGCCGGGGGTCATCGCGGCGGGGTAGAAGTAGACGATGACCTTGCCGCCGCGCAGGTCGCTCAGCGTCACCTGCGAGCCGGTGTCGTCGGGCAGGGTGAAGTCGGGCGCGATGTCGCCGGGGCTGAGCCGGTCACCCACGGTGGCCTCCTCGTCGAGTCGGGGCGGTGCGGCTCCCAACCTACCCCGCCCACCGCCGGGCCGACCCGCGGGGCGCACGCGTCGACGGACCACCGTCGCGCGGTACGTGTCGTGCGCAAGGCGGGACTCGAACCCGCACACCCGAAGGCACCAGAACCTAAATCTGGCGCGTCTACCAGTTCCGCCACTCGCGCGCAGGGCAAGGGTATGCCGCCCCAGCGCCACCGGGCGACGTCATTCGCCGAGCAGTTCGCGGATGACCGGCGCCAGCGCCCGGAAGGCGTTGCCGCGGTGCGAGATCGCGTTCTTCTCCTCGTCCGTGTGCTCGGCCAGCGTGCGGTGCGAGCCGTGCGGGACGAAGACGGGGTCGTAGCCGAAGCCGTTCGTACCGCGAGGCGCGCGCGCGAGGCGCCCCTCGACCCGACCCTCGACGCCCTCGACCCGCCCGTCCGGCATCGCGATGACGGCGGCGCAGACGAACGCCGCGCCCCGGTGCGCGGGCGGGACGTCGCCGAGCTGCTCGAGCAGGAGCGCGAGGTTGGCGCGGTCGCGGTCGGCGCGAGCGGCATCCTCGCCCGCCGCGGACCCCGACCAGCGTGCCGAGAAGACCCCCGGTGACCCACCGAGGACCTCCACGGCGAGCCCGGAGTCGTCGGCGACGGCCGGGAGCCCGGTCGCCGTCGCGAGGGCCACCGCCTTGAGGCGGGCGTTGCCGAGGAAGGTGACCTCCGTCTCGGGGACGTCCGGGGCATCCTCGACCTCGTCGGCGCCGACGACGTCGAGGTCGAGCTCGTCGACGAGGTCACCGAGGATCTGGCGCAGCTCGTGGACCTTGTGCTCGTTGCGGGTCGCGAGGACGAGGCGACGGCTCACCCGAGCCGCTCCCGGGCGTGTGCGTCGAGCGCGGCCTGCTGGAGCCGGGTCAGCTCGGCGCAGCCGGCCGTCGCGAGGTCGAGCAGGTCGCCGAGCACGGCCCGGTCGAAGGGCTCGCCCTCGGCGGTGCCCTGCACCTCGACGAACCGGCCGTCACCGGTCATGACGACGTTCATGTCGGTCTGGGCGCCCGAGTCCTCAGGGTAGTCGAGGTCGAGCACCGGCCGGCCGTCGACGAGCCCGACGCTCACCGCGGCGATCGAGCCGGTGAGCGGCTGGGCCCCCGCGGCGATGAGGCCCTTCGCCCGGGCGTCGGCGACGGCGTCGGCGAGCGCGACCCACGCCCCGGTGATGGCGGCGGTGCGGGTGCCCCCGTCGGCCTGGAGCACGTCGCAGTCGAGGACGACGGTGTTCTCGCCGAGGGCGGAGGTGTCGATGACGGCGCGCAGGCTGCGCCCGACGAGCCGGCTGATCTCGTGGGTGCGGCCCCCGACCCGCCCGCGGCGCGACTCGCGGTCGCTGCGGGTGTTCGTCGAGCGCGGCAGCATCTCGTACTCGGCGGTGACCCAGCCGGTGCCCCTGCCCTTGAGCCAGCGCGGCACGCCGGCCGTGAAGGATGCCGCGCACAGCACCCGGGTGCGTCCGAACTCGACGAGGACGCTGCCCTCGGCGTGGTCGAGCCAGTTGCGCGTGAGGCGCACCTCGCGGAGCTGGTCGGCGGCGCGGCCGTCGTGGCGGGGGGTCTGGGCAGGCATGGCCGCAAGGCTAGCCGGGTCGCACCCGGGCCCCGAACCGGGCGCTCAGAGCTCGTAGACGGCGCCGGCCCGGGCGAGCTCGACCTCGCCGGGCCACACGGACGCGGCCTGGGCCCGACAGACCTCGGGGTCGTTCCACGCGGGGATGTGGGTGAGCACGAGCCGGCCCACCCCGCCGGCGCGCACGGCCGCGGCGGCCGCACGCGAGCCGGACAGGTGGATGTCGGGCACGGCGTCGTCGCGACCGTCGACGAACGCGGAGTCCGTGAGGGCGAGGTCGGCACCGCGCAGCAGCGGTGTGAGGTTGTCGCAGTCGTCGGTGTCGCCGGTGTAGGCCAGCACGGCACCGTCGGCCTCGACGCGGTAGCCGTAGGCCTCGACGGGGTGGTTGACCGCGTAGGGGGTGAGGGTGAACGGCCCGATCCGCAGGGGCACGGCATCCGCGACCACCCGGAAGACGAACTGGCCCTCCATGCCGCCGGGCTCGAGCCCGTGGTACATGAGCTGGAGCCGCTCGGCGGTGCCGGTCGGCCCGTGGACCGGCAGCCGTGCCGGCAGCGGGCCCGCGGGGCGGTAGCGACGCGAGACGTACAGGCCGCACACGTCGACGCAGTGGTCGGGATGGAGGTGGGTCAGCACGACGGCGTCGAGGTCGTCGGGCGACAGGTGCCGCTGGAGCGCCCCGAGCGCCCCGCTGCCGAGGTCGAGGACGATCGTCCAGGTGCGCCCGTCGGCGTCGGCCTGGACGAGGTATGACGACGACGGCGACGCCGGGCCGGCGAACGAGCCCGAGCACCCCAGCACGGTGACCCTCATGCGGTACCCGCCTTGACGACCGTCGGCGGCGAGGTGAACACCGGCCCGAGCCTCGACCCGACCCCGAGGAAGCGGGTGGCGAGGCGGCGGAACTCCTCCGGGTCGCCCGTCGTCGTGAACCCGTGGTCGGGGTCGGGGAGGCCGTCGGGGCGCAGGAGGTCGGCGTCGGCGAGGACGCGGTAGACGTCCTTGGCGGTCTCCTCGGCGGACGACACGAGGGTCACGTCGTCGCCCATGGCGTAGGAGATGACCGCGGTGAGCAGCGGGTAGTGCGTGCAGCCGAGGACGAGGGTGTCGACGCCGCGCTCGCGCAGCGGGTCGAGGTACTCGTGGGCCACACCGACGAGCTCGGGCCCGCCGGTCACCCCGCGCTCGACGAACTCGACGAACCTCGGGCACGGAGTGCTCACGACGTCGAGGTGCGGGGCCGCCGCGAACGCGTCGAGGTAGGCCCCCGACTGGTGGGTGCCCACGGTCGAGATGACGCCCACCCGGCCGTTGCGGGTGGCCGAGGCGGCCCGGCGCACGGCGGGGCGGATCACCTCGACGACCGGTACGTCGTAGCGCTCGCGCGCGTCGTGGAGCACCGCCGCGCTCGCCGTGTTGCACGCGATGACGAGCACCTTGACCCCGTGGTCGACGAGCCGGTCGAGGCACTCGAGCGCGAGCTCGCGGGTCTGCGCGATCGGCCTCGGGCCGTAGGGGGCGCGGGCGGTGTCGCCGAAGTAGGCGACCGACTCGTGCGGCAGCTGGTCGAGGATCGCCCGCATGACGGTCAGCCCGCCATAGCCGGAGTCGAAGACCCCGATCGGTGAATCTGCCACCGGACAAGGGTAGGTGCCAGCACCGACGCCGAAGCCGCCGCAGCGACGTCTCCCACGTCACACCGGGGTGTCGGCCGCGCGGTCCCCCGCTCTGCGCCCCGTCGGGGCGCGTAGCCTCGGGTGGGCGCGACCTGTTCCCTACCGAGCCCGGCACCCGGAGGCGTTGTGGACGGCCTGACCCACCCCCGAGACCTCGAGGCGTGGCACCGCTGGCAGCACGCGAGCCAGCCCCTCGGACGTCGCGTCGAGCGCGTCGTCGGGGTCCTGCGCGACATCGCCCGCCCCGGCGCCCGAGCCGGCCAGGTCGTCGTCACCCGGGGCGGGCCCGAGCCGCGGGTCCTCGTCTGCCTCGAGTCCCGCACCCCCGCCTCCGAGGCCGCCCTGCTCGCCCCGCTGCGCGACGTCCACCCCGAGGACGTCGTCGTCGTCTCGCCCGAACGGGTGCGCGACGTGCTCCCCTCGTGGACGTGGGCCGAGAGCACCACCCTCGCGAGCGACGCCCTCCCCGGGCTCGCCGAGCAGGCCCGGGTCGTGCTCTCCGCCGGGCACCACCTGCCCCTCGGCCACATCGCCCGGTCGGCGGTCGGCGGCCGCGATACCGGGGACGACCGCCGCTTCGTCACCGTCCAGCACGGCCTGCTCACGCCGCACGCGCCACCGCTCGCGGAGGGCACGACGCTGCTCGCGTGGAGCGAGGCGGATGCCGGCTACTGGCGGTCGGGTCGCGACGACGTGCACACCACCGTCGTCGGCGCGCAGCTGCTCTGGGATGCCGGCCGCCCGCCCACCGCGGTCCGCGCGCCACAGGTGCCCCCCGTCTTCCTCGGGCAGCTGAACGCCACCGAGCTGCCGCGCGAGGCGCTCGCCGACGCGGCGGAGTCGTTCTGCCGGGCCGAGCACGCGACCTACCGCCCCCACCCGGGAGAGCTCGACCGCGGCTCCGTCGCCGTCCACGAGCGGCTCGAGGCGGCGGGTGTCCCCGTCGACCGCTCCGGCGCCCCCCTGCGCGACCTCGGCGCGCCCGTCGTCAGCGTGTTCTCCGCGGGGGTGCTCGAGGCGGCCGCCGCCGGCCTGCCCGCGTGGGTGACGTTCGCCGACCCACCGCCCTGGCTGAGCGCCCTCTGGGCCCGGTACGCCATGGCGCCGTGGGGCGGCCCGCCCACCGCCGCCCCGCACCGGCCGGCGACGGAGCCGGCACGTGCGGTCGCGGCGGTGGTGCAGGAGATGACCGGGTGAGGCAGTCGTGAGCACGGTCATCCTCGCGGCGAACAACGGACAGGTGGGGGGCGGTGAGGTCATGCTCCTCGCGACCGGCCGGCTGCTGCGCGACCTCGGCTACGACGTCGAGGTCGTCGGGCCGGGCACGCCGGGTCCGGCGCGCACGGCGGCAACGGGAATGGCCGGGACGCCGGGTCCGGCGCGCACGGTGGCTGCGGGCGGTACGGGAACGGGGGCGTCGGGGACGCCAAGGACATCGGGGGTACCGGCCGGGGCGGGCGGTACGGGAACGGGGGCGTCGGGGACGTCGGGGACATCGGGGGTACCGCGCGGGGCGGGCGGCTCCGGTGAGGCGGACGGCATCCTCGACCTCGCGGCATCCGAGGGGTTCACCGTCCACCGGCTCGCCGCGGACCGCCGCCGCTACGTGCACGAGCTGCGCGCCTGGCACGGCGGGCGCCGCGAGCTGCTGTGGTGCCACGGCCTCGTCCCGGCCTTCGCGACAGCCGGGCGACCGCGCCGCGTCGTGCACCTGCACAAGCTGCCCACCCGCGCCCAGCACGCCGGCTACCTCACGGCCCGATCGCGGTCGTGGCTCACCCTCGTGCCCTCGCGGTGGATGGCGGCACAGGTGCCGCACGCGCGGGTGCTGCCCAACTGGACCCCCGACCTCTGGTACGCCCCCGGTCCCGCCGGGCGCCCGCGCCGGCTGGGGTACCTCGGCCGGCACGCGGTCGACAAGGGCCTGCTCGTCCTCGCCGAGGCGCTCGCCACGGGGCTCGGGGACGAGCCCGTGCGGCTCGTCCTCGCCGGTGGCCCACGCTTCACCGACGAGGCCGGGGCCCGCCGGGTGGCCGCGGCGCTCGAGCGGCTCGGCGACCGGGTCGAGCGGGTGGGGTGGGTCGAGCCGGCCGAGCTGCTGCGCGACGTCGACGGGCTCGTCGTCCCCTCCCTCGCCCCGGAGTCGTTCGGGCTCCCGGCCGCCGAGGCGATGTCGGCCGGGGTGCCGTGCATCGTCAGCGACGCCGGCGCGCTCAGCGACGTCGTGGGCCCCGACCACCCATGGGTCGTCCCCGCGGGTGACGCGGCCGCGCTGGCGGTCGCGGTGCGGTCGTGGGCGTCCGCCCCGGGGTCGCGGCTCGAGGAGGTCGCCCGGGCCCAACGTGAGCGCTGGCAGGCCGAGCACTCCCCCGACGTCGCGCGCGAGCGGCTGCGCGGCATCCTCGCGTCGTTACCGGCATGAACGAGGGCCCACGAGGCCCCCGGCCGGTGCGCGCTCGCGCCCTCACGCGTCGAGCATCGCCGAGGCGAGCGTCTCCTGGAGCCAGGTGAGGAAGTCGTAGACGGCCAGCGCGTACCCGAGCGGGTCGTCCGGGTCGAGGTCCGGGGCGGCGGCCTCGAGCGCCTCGACGTCGGCGTCGGTGCGCAGCCCCATCCGCTCACCGAGCACGAGCCGCACGTCGGTGAGCGCCGTGAGCAGGGCCCGGGCCTGGGGCTCGTCGAGGCGCACCTTGTCCTCGGCCCGCAGCAGCGCCGCGGCCGTCTCGAGCACGGTGGCCTTGCGGTGGCGCAGGCCGGTCTCGGTGAGGCGGCGGAACTCGGCGGCGGCCTCGTCGTCCTCGCGGTTCGCCGTCGGCAGGAGCCGGTCGAGGGCCGGGTCGCGGCGGGCGGCGGAGGCGTCGAGGTCGGCCTGGTCCTCGGGGGCGACCGTGACGCCCATCCCCAGCCCGGCGACGATCGACGCGAAGGCGTCGCCGCCCTCGGTGACCGGCTCCGGTTCGAGGAGTGCGTGCACCTGGTCCATGAGCCCGGCGATCGTGGCGCGCTCGAGCGGATCGAGCTGCGCGGTGTACGTGGCGCCGCGCCCCGAGCCCCGCCTGCGGAAGCCCCGGGCCATCAGTCGTCCTTCTGGAAGGTGGCCCACAGGCCGTAGCCCTGGAGGGCCTCGGTGTCGGCCTCCATCGCCTCGCGTGACCCGTGGGCGACGACGGCCCGGCCCTGCGTGTGGACGTCCCACATGAGCTTCTCGGCCTTGGCACGGGAGTAGCCGAAGTGGCTCTGCAGCACGTACGTCACGTAGGACATGAGGTTGACGGGGTCGTTCCAGACGATCGTGATCCACGGGGTGTCGGGCACGACGTCACCGCCGGTGGCGGTGACCTCCTCCTGGACGGGTGCGAGCGACACGCCCCAAGGATAGGGCCGGGATGCCGCTCCTCAGCGGCGGCGGCCGGCGTTCCAGCTGCCCGCGTACCGCCCGTCGTCGCAGGCGCGGGCGCCCTCGCCGAGCTCGAGGGGGCGGAAGGTGTCGACCATGACGGCGAGCTCGTCGAAGTACTCCTTGCCGATCGACGCCTCGGCAGCGCCCGGCTGCGGCCCGTGGGCGTGACCGCCCGGGTGCAGCGAGACCGAGCCCTTGCCGATGCCGGACCCCTTGCGCGCCTCGTAGTCGCCGTCGACGTAGAACATGACCTCGTCGCTGTCGACGTTGGAGTGGTAGTAGGGCACCGGGATCGCGAGCGGGTGGTAGTCGACCTTGCGCGGCACGAAGTTGCAGACGACGAAGTTCCACCCCTCGAACACCTGGTGCGCCGGCGGCGGCTGGTGGATGCGGCCGGTGATGGGCTCGTAGTCGCGCACGTTGAAGACGTACGGGTAGAGGCACCCGTCCCAGCCGACGACGTCGAGCGGATGGAACGGCAGCTCGTGCACGGTGCCGACGATGCCGCCGCTGCTCGCGGGGCCGCCCCCGCGGTGCTTGATGTACACCTCCGTCGTGGCGTCCGGGCGCTCGCCGACGTCCTCGGCGAGGAGCGGGCCCCGCGGCAGGCGCAGGTCGCGCTCGCAGTACGGGCTGTGCTCGAGGAACTGGCCGTACTTGCTGAGGTAGCGCTTCGGCGGGGCGATGTGGCTGCTCGCCTCGATGCAGATGGTGCGCAGCGGGTCCTTGCCCGAGCGCTGGGGGAGCCAGCGGTGGGTCGTGGCGCGCGGGATGACGACGTAGTCGCCCTCACCGACCTCGAAGGCCCCGAAGACCGTCTCCACCCGGGCGCTCCCCCGCTCGACGTAGACGCACTCGTCGCCGATCCCGTTGCGGTACCACGGGCTCGGGGCGCCGGCCACGGCGTACGACAGGCGCACGTCGCCGTTGCCGAGGAGCAGGCGCCGCCCCGTGACGACGTCGGTGTCCCGCACGACCTTCGCCGGGAACAGGTCGTGCGGCGTGAGGTGGCGCGGGAGCAGGGGGTGGTTCGGGCTCGTGGCGAGGTCGCCGACGCTCCACTCGCGGTACTCCGCGACGGTCGAGGGGATGTTGCGGTGGTAGAGCAACGAGGAGTCCGAGCTGAACCCCTCCTCGCCCATGAGCTCCTCGTAGTAGAGCTCGCCGACCCGGCCGCGGCGGGCCGGTCGGCGGTGCTGGGTGTGCCGCTTCGGAGGGATGCTGCCCATCGCCTGGTAGTGCGCCACGGCTGTCGTCCACCTCGCTGTGGTCGGGGTCGGGAAGGTCGGGTGCGGACCGGGCCGGGCACGCCGGGATGACGGCGGGCGTCGCGGCTCGTCAGGGCAGCGTATGCCGTGGCGAGACAGCGGGACAGCCGTCGGG
The DNA here is from genome assembly GCF_039541575.1 of Fodinibacter luteus. NCBI lineage: Bacteria > Bacillati > Actinomycetota > Actinomycetes > Micrococcales > Intrasporangiaceae > Fodinibacter (ex Wang et al. 2009) > Fodinibacter luteus. The sequence goes on from NZ_BAABGM010000015.1 coordinate 173,994, forward strand.
TCGGCGACCGGCACATTGGTCAGATCGTGCGGGGGACGCCGGCTCCGGGTGGGCACCCTGCCCAGCCGTCGTCGTCGGGGAGGGACACGGCGTCGTGCTTCGGTAGCCTGCACGCCATGCCCTCAGCGCCGACGGACCCGCTCGCGGACGCCACGATCGCGCCGCTGCTGCACGGCCTCGTCGACGACGCGGCGGTCTTCCCTCCCGGGAACGCACCCCTCGACGAGGCCGTGGCGTCCCACGCCGGGCACCGGGCCGCGTGGTACGCCGGGTGCATCGGGCCGCTCCTCGTGCCGGTGACCTCGGTGGCCCACCTCGTCGAGGTGCTCGACGTGCGCGACGCCGCGGCCGGCCCCGGCGAGGTCAGCGCGCCGGCGGTGCTCGACGTCGTCCTCGTCGCCCGCCCGGGGGCCGACCCCGCTCTCGTGACCGCCGGGCTCGACGCCCTGCGGGACGAGCCGCGGGTGCGGGTCGTCGCGGTCGAGCTCGCGTGGGAGGAGGGCTGGCGCGACCTCGGGCTCGACGACGTGCGACTCGCCCTCGAGGTGCCGCGCGGCAGCGAGCAGGCGGCGGCGGTCGCCGACGTCCGCGCCGCCCTCACCGGTGGGCGCCGGGTCGTCGCGAAGTTCCGCACCGGCCCGACCCCCGCCTGGCCGTGGCCGGACGAGGCCGAGCTCGCGGCCTTCATCGACCACTGCACCCGCCTCGGCGTTCCCTTCCGGCTCACCGGTGGCCTCCACCACGCCGTGCGCGGCCGCTACGAGGTCGGTGGCGTGCCCGAGGAGAACCACGGCGTCCTCAACGTGCTCGTCGCGACGGCCGCGAGCCTCGAGGGTGGCGGACCGGACGAGGTCGCCGGCCTGCTCGCGGTCCGCGACGCCGAAGCCATCGCCGACCTCGCGACGGCGTGGCCCGACGCCACCGTGGCGCGGGTGCGCGGCGCATTCACGGCCTACGGCTGCTGCACCGTGACCGACCCCGTCGGCGAGCTCGCGGACCTCGCCCTGCTCCCCCGGCCCTGACCCCCGCCGACCGACCGACCGAAGGATTGCCATGACCTGGCTCGACCTGCCCGCCGACCACCCGTACGGCATCCACAACCTCCCCTACGGCGTCTTCTCCACCGACGGCACGGAGCCCCGCGTCGGGGTGCGGGTCGGCGACGACGTGCTCGACGTCGCCGCCTGTGCCGAGCGGGCCGGGATGGAGTCGGCCGCCGTGTGGCGGGCCGGGTCCCTCAACCCGTTCCTCGCCGAGGGCCGGCAGGCATGGACCGCCGCGCGCGCGTGGCTCACCGAGCAGCTGACCACGGAGGCGCACCGCGACTGCGTCGAACCGAACCTCGTTCCGGTCTCGCAGGTGCGTCTTCACCTGCCGGTCGAGGTGGCCGACTACGTCGACTTCTACGCCAGCGAGCACCACGCGACGAACGTCGGCCGCATCTTCCGCCCGGACTCCGAGCCGCTGACGCCGAACTGGAAGCACCTCCCGATCGGCTACCACGGGCGGTCGGGCACCGTCGTCGTCTCGGGCACCGAGGTCGTCCGGCCGAGCGGCCAGCGCAAGGCCCCGACCGACCCGGCGCCGTCCTTCGGCCCCTCCGTGCGCCTCGACATCGAGGCCGAGCTGGGCTTCGTCGTCGGGGGCGCCACCCGGCTCGGCGAGCCGGTGGCGCTCGCCGAGGCCGACGAGCACCTCTTCGGCGTCGTCCTGCTCAACGACTGGTCCGCGCGCGACCTGCAGGCATGGGAGTACGTGCCGCTCGGGCCGTTCCTCGGCAAGTCGTTCGCGACGTCGATCTCGCCGTGGGTCGTCACCACCGACGCGCTGCGCGCGGCCCGGGTGCCGCTGCCCGGCCAGGACCCCGAGCCGCTGCCCTACCTGCGCGGAGGGCTGAGCGACGACGGCGCCGGCACGGCCTACGGCCTGGACGTCGCCGTCGAGGTCGACTGGAACGGCACGGTCGTCTCGCGCCCGCAGTTCCGCGACATGTACTGGTCCCCGGCGCAGATGCTCGCCCACATGACCGTCAACGGGGCGACGCTGCGCGACGGCGACCTCTTCGGGTCGGGCACGATCTCCGGCCCGGAGAAGGGCACCCGCGGCTGCTTCCTCGAGCTGTCCTGGAGCGGCACCGAGCCGGTGTCGCTCGACGACGGGTCGCAGCGCACCTTCCTCGAGGACGGCGACACCGTCGTGCTGCGCGCGACGGCGCCCGGTCCCGACGGCGCGGTCGTCGGCTTCGGCGAGTGTGTCGGTACGGTGCGCCCGGCTCGCTGACGGGACGTGTCGCGGCGGCCGTCGCGCCGGGGCCGGCGAGCGCACCGCCCAACAGGCAGTACCCGACGGGCGACGGGGCCATCAGGCGTCTGCGTGGGTGCCCGAGGTCGACCTCGCAGCGCACTGCCTGTTCGTGGGTTCGCTCCAGGGGGCGTGGCCCGGTCTTCGGCACCAGGGCACATGACGGCGGGCGGACCGGAGAGCACCTGACCGCGGGCCGGGCCGCTGTCCGCCGACCCGCTGTCCGCCGGCCCGCTGTCCGTCGTACAGCGGGCCGTCACGGGGCGGTCATCGGGCGGGCAGCGGGTGTCAGCGGCGCAGGACGACGACGGTGTCGGCGACCTTGTCGTGCAGCGCCTGCCGCTTCGGGTCCCAGAGCAGCCACGCCGGGTCGAGGACACTGAGCACCGAACCCGCGATGGAGACGACCGGCAGGAGGCCGAGGACCGTCACGGCCACACCGAGCACCTGGCGCTTGAGCGCGTCGACGACGGTCAGCGGCCCAGCAGCTCCCACCCGTCGCACGACGGTGCCGAGCACCATCTTCCCTGGGGTCGCGCCGCGCAGGGTGAGGAAGGTCGTCTCGTACAGCAGCGAGACGGCCATGCTGACGAGGGTGATCGGGAGGGTGGCGGCGATCACCTCGCTCGTGAACGCCCCCTGGTCCGGTGCGGCAGCCCCCGACTCCGCGGCGCTCACGGCGGCCGAGACGAAGTCGGAGACGGCCGTGAAGAGGTCGCCGAGCCACGGGATGGCGAGGACGAGCGAGACGATCGAGGTGATGATGCTGTCGAGGATGCGGGCCACGAGCCGGCGCCACCACTCGGCGAGCACGGCACCGTCGGGCAGCACGTCGCGGCGCTGGCCGTAGGCCGCCCCGTACCCGCCGTAGGGCGGCATGCCCCCGCTCGGCCACTGACCCTGGGGACCCTGACCCGGCCACTGGCCCTGCGGACCCTGACCCGGCCACTGGCCCTGGGTGCCCGGCTGACCCGGCCACTGGCCCGGCTGGACCCACCCGCCGTCGGGCGCGGGGGGTGCGCCGGGCGCGGGGGGTGCGCCGGGCGCGCCCGAGGCTCCCTGCCCGCCCGGGGCGCCCTGGCCGCCCTGGCCGCCCGGGGCACCCTGCCCGCCCGGGGCGCCCTGCCCGGGTCCACGCCCGATGACCGACGCGTCGACGGTCGGCGAGCGCCGCGGGGTCGTGTGGGACGTCCACACGACCCCGTCGAAGTAGCGCAGCTGGCCGGGGTCGTCGGGGTCGTCGTACCAGCCGGGTCCTGCGGGGGTCTCGCTCATGCCCTCAGCGTCTCACGCGTGCGCGACCCCCGAGCACGGCACCGGGCCCTCCCGCCGTCGACCTCCCGGCGTTGACCTCCCGGCCCGGCGGGCGCACCATCGGGCATGGCGACCCGACTCGGACAGCACCTCCTCGACCTCGTCGACACCCTGCGCTACGAGCCGGTCGACCGGCGGATCCGGGCGTCCCTCGACGGCCGGCCCGTCCTCGACACGACGGATGCCGTGCTCGTCTGGGAGCCACGCCGCGTCGTGCCGATGTATGCCGTGCCCCCCACCGACCTCTCGGCCGACCTCGTGCCGTGCGCGCCGGCCCAACCTCCCCCGCACCTGCCGCCGGTGCTCGGCCCGGTCAACTTCGCCTGGCACCACACACCGGGGCAGGACCACGACCTCGTCGTCGGCGACCGCACGCTGCCGCACGCCGCGTTCACGCCCGAGGACCCCGACCTCGGCGGACGGGTCGTCGTGGAGTGGGCGCCGTTCGCGTGGGTCGAGGAGGCGCAGCCGGTCACCGGCCACCCGCACGACCCGTTCAAGCGCATCGACGTGCTGCGCAGCGACCGGCACGTCGTCGTGAGCCTGGGTGGCACCGTGCTCGGCGACACCTGCCACGCGATCGCCCTGCACGAGACCCACATCCCGGTGCGGTGGTACCTCCCCCACGACGACGTGGCGACCGACCTGCTCGTCGGTAGCCCCTCGTCGACGACCTGCGCCTACAAGGGCCACGCGACCCACGTCTCGCTCGCGCCGGACGCGGTGACGGGGCTGGGCACGCAGGGCGTGGACATCGGGTGGAGCTACACCCATCCGCTCGAGGAGGTCGCGGCGATCAAGGGGATGATCTGCTTCTACTCCGAGCGCACCGACCTCGAGCTCGACGGGGTCGCCGTGCCCCGCCCCGTCACGCCGTGGTCCTCCCCTCGCGACCAGCAGCGCTTCTGAGCGGACCCACGACGCGCCGGTCCAGCGCGCGTCCCGGCCGCGGGAGCCGGCCGCGGCGCGGGTCACCGCGTCAACAGGCGCGCGGTCACCGCGTCAACAGGCGCGCGGTCACCGCGTCAACAGGCGCGCGGTCACCGCGTCAACAGGCGCGCGGTCACCGCGTCAACAGGCGCGCGGTCACCGCGTCAGCATGCTCACAGGTTGCCGCGGCGCTCCTGCTCGCGCTCGATCGACTCGAAGAGGGCCTTGAAGTTGCCCTTGCCGAAGCCGAGCGAGCCGTGCCGCTCGATGATCTCGAAGAACACCGTGGGCCGGTCGCCGAGCGGACGGGTGAAGATCTGGAGCAGGTAGCCGTCCTCGTCGCGGTCGACGAGGATCCGACGCTGCTTCAGCTCCTCGATGGGCACCCGGACCTCACCGATGCGGGCCCGCAGCTCGGGGTCGTCGTAGTAGGCGTCCGGGGTGTCGAGGAACTCCACGCCCTCCTTGCGCAGCTCGTCGACGGTGCGCAGGATGTCGTTCGTCGCGAGCGCGAGGTGCTGCGCGCCGGGGCCCGAGTAGAACTCGAGGTACTCGTCGATCTGGCTCTTGCGCGCCGCGATCGCCGGCTCGTTGAGCGGGAACTTCACCCGGTGGTTGCCGTTGGCGACGACCTTGGACATCAGCGCCGAGTAGTCGGTCGCGATGTCGTCGCCGATGAACTCGGCCATGTTCACGAAGCCCATGACCCGGTTGTAGAACGACACCCACTCGTCCATCCTGCCGAGCTCAACGTTGCCGACGACGTGGTCGAGGGCCTGGAAGAGCCGCTTCGGGGCGCTCTCACGCTTGACGTACGTCGACTCGGCGGCGACGTAGCCCGGCAGGTACGGCCCGGCATACGTCACACCGTCGACCACGCGCTGCACGAGCGTGTGGCGGGTCTCGCCGTACGTCGCGATGGCCGCGAGGCGCACCGAGCCGTGCTCGTCGGTGAGCGTCTCGGGCTCCTGGAGCACGGTGGCCCCGGCACGGCGCGCCTGCTCGATGCACCGGTCGACGTCGGGCACCTCGAGGGAGATGTCGACGACGCCGTCGCCGTGGCGGGCGTGGTGGGCGATGAGCGGGCTGTCCGGGCTCACCGCGCCCTTGAGGACGAAGCGGATCGAGCCGGACTTGAGCACGAAGGCCTTGTGGTCGCGCACGCCGTGCTCGGGGCCGGTGTAGGCGACGAGCTCCATGCCCCACGCGCTCTGGTAGTAGTGCGCGGCCTGGGTCGCGTTGCCGACGACGAAGACGAGTGCGTCCCAGCCGGTGACCGGGAACGGGTCCTGCTGTTCGTCGTAGTCGACGAGGCCGACGAGCTGCTTGAGCTGCTGGAGGTCCAGGCCGGCCTGGCGCTCCTGGTCGGTGAGGTCGAGGTGGCTGGCAGGCGTCGTCGTCGTGTCAGTCATCAGGACACTGTGAACGATCCGGTCACGGTGTGCAACGGTTGGCCGTTCGGCTGGTCAGGGTGCGCACGGTGCTTGCCCTGCGCCGTGGCGGTCCGGACAATGTGACCATGACACGCCAGACCGGGGTGGATGACCTCGACGCCCGACTCATCGCCCTGTTCACCGAGGACCCGCACGTGGGGGTGCTCGGCGCCTCGCGCGCTCTCGGGGTCGCGCGCGGCACCGTGCAGGCCCGCCTCGACCGGCTCCAGGAGCGGGGGGTCGTCAAGTCGTTCGCCCCCCACGTCGACCCCGGCGCGCTCGGCTACCCGGTCACCGCCTTCTGCACCCTCGAGATCCGCCAGCGCCAGGGCCACGCCCCCGTCGTCGAGCACCTCTCCGCGATCCCGGAGGTGCTCGAGATCCACTCGATCACCGGCGTCGGCGACCTCGTCGTGCGGATCGTCGCTCGTGACAACGCCGACCTCGGCCGGGTCATCGACGAGATCATCGACGACACCCACGTGCTGCGCGCCAACACGGCGATCTGCCTCGTGACCCACCTCGACCACCGTACCGGGCCGCTCGTCGAGGCCGCCGCCGCCCGTCGGGAGTAGGAGCCGCGGCGCCGGAGCGGCGCGCTGACGCGTCCGCGTGACGCGTCCGCGTGACGCGTCCCCGCGGCGCGTCAGTGCTGGCGCGGCGGTGCTGGCGCGTCAGCGCCGGCCGACGAACCAGCGGCGGATCCGCTCGACCCGCTCGAGCACCTGCTCACTCGTCGCCGCCGCGAGCTCGGGCCCCCCGCACGCGCGCCGGAGGTCGAGGTGGATCGTCGCGTGGGGGGTGCCGGTCTTCGACGAGTACGCGGCGACGAGCTTGTTGAGCTCCTTGCGCTGCGACGCGAGGGCCCGGTGGGCCGACACCGGAGTCGCCCCTCGCGTCGCCGGCCCGCCCCGACCGGTCGCGGCCCTCGACTGCCTGGCCTGGCGCTCGTGGAGCAGGGTCGCGACCTGCTCCGGCTCGAGCAGACCCGGGAGGCCGAGGTAGTCCTGCTCCTCCTCGGAGCCCACGGCGGCGTGCAGGCCGAACTGCTGCGCGTCGAAGAGCACGTGGTCGAAGTGGGCGTCGGACTCGAGCGCCTCGAACGACGTCTCGTCGAGCCCTGCGGTGCGCTCGGTGCGGTTGGCCGCGGCGATCAGGCCCTCCTCCTCCGCCCACGACGAGGCCTCGTCCTCCATGGACGTCGGGCGGTCCAGCGCGTGGTCGCGCTCCTCCTCCATCGACGCGGCGTGGGCGAGGATCGTCGGCACCGAGGGCAGGAAGACGGATGCCGTCTCGCCGCGCCGGCGAGCGCGCACGAACCGCCCCACCGCCTGGGCGAAGTAGAGCGGGGTGGAGGTCGACGTCGCGTACACCCCGACGCACAGCCGCGGCACGTCGACGCCCTCGGACACCATCCGGACGGCGACCATCCACCGGGAGGTGTCGGCGGCGAACCGCTCGATCCCGGCACTCGCGCCGGCGTCGTCGGACAGCACGACGGTCGGGTCCTCCCCCGTGACCGCGCGCAGGATGCGCGCGTACGCCCGCGCGGAGGTCCGGTTCGACGCGATGACGAGCCCCCCGGCATCCGGCACGTGCCGACGCACCTCGCTGAGCCGCGTGTCGGCCGCGGCGAGCACCGACGGCACCCACTCGCCCCGGGGGTCGAGGGCGGTGCGCCAGGCCTGGGCGGTCTGGTCCTTGGTCAGCGGCTCGCCGAGGCGCGCGGCGACCTCGTCCCCGGCCTTCGTGCGCCACCGCATCGCCCCGCCGTACGCGAGGAAGAGCACCGGGCGCACGACGCCGTCGCGCAGGGCCGCGGCGTACCCGTACGTGTAGTCCGAGGCGGAGCGCAGGATGCCGTCCTCCCTCATCTCGTAGCGCACGAAGGGGATGGGGTTGGTGTCGGAGCGGAACGGCGTGCCGGTGAGCGACAGGCGACGCTCCGCCGGCTCGAAGGCCTCGCGGATGCCGTCGCCCCACGACTTCGCGTCGCCGCCGTGGTGCACCTCGTCGAGGATGACGAGGGTGGGGGTCTGCTCGGTGCGACGCCGGTGCAGGGCCGGCCTCGTGGCGACCTGGGCGTAGGTCACGGCGACGCCGTCGTACTCGTGCGACTGCAGCCCGGTGGCGTTCGAGAACGCCGGGTTGAGCTGGATGCCGACGCGGGCCGCGGCATCCGCCCACTGGGTCTTGAGGTGCTCGGTCGGGGCAACGACGGTGACCGCCCGGACGGTGCCACGGTCGAGCAGCTCGGTCGCGATGCGCAGGGCGTAGGTCGTCTTCCCGGCCCCCGGGGTGGCGACGGCGAGGAAATCGCGCCGCCCGCTGTCGAGGTACACCGCGAGGGCCTCCTCCTGCCAGGCGCGCAGCTTCGCGGCGGTACCCCAGGCGGCCCGCTCGGGGAAGGCGGGGGACAGGTGGCCGGCGGCTGAGGTACTCATGGGGGTGGCCACCCTAACCGCTCGCGGCGGCGACATGCCCACGCCCTCCGGAGGCCGCCGGAGCGTGTCGGGCTGTGCTATCGGGTCACGCCGGCCTGCACCCCGGCGGGCCGGACCACGTTCCCCGCGAACGGCATCCGCGTCGGCCGCGAGTGCTGGTTCGCGGCTGCGTGCCGTGCTTCTTCCACGCGTCTTCAACGCGTGCCCGGCACCGTCTCCGGCACAGGTTCCACACCACCGAGAAGGGAAGCACCATGTCCACCCACGTCATCCCCGCCGGCCGCCACCGCGCGTCGGCCATCGTCATCCTCGTCGCCCTCGTGGCGGCGATCGCCGTCGCCGTCCTGGCCGTCGTCGACGCGCCCCCGACCGGCGCCTCGCAGCAGGGCACCACCGCCCCCGGGGCCGTTCCCACCCCCGACTGGCTCCAGCGCTACCTCGACGTCGAGGCACCCGTCGACGCCGACGCCCCGGTGGCGACCGGCGTGCGACCCGTCAACGAGGGGCTGCGCTGAGCACCGGTCACGGGCCCGGCGCCCACCACGGTCGGGGGCACGACGTCACGAGACGCGTGTCCCCGGCCCGTTTGACGGCGTCACTCGCCGCCGTCCTCCGGGGCGCGCAGGCCGTCGTAGATCTCCTGGCACATCGGGCAGACCGGGAACTTCTTCGGGTCGCGTCCGGGCACCCAGACCTTGCCGCACAGCGCCGTGACCGGCTCTCCGGACAGCGCGCTCTCGAGGATCTTCTCCTTGCGCACGTAGTGCGAGAAGCGCTCGTGGTCGCCGGGCTCGGCGACCTGGGGCACGGCCTCGGTGCGTTCGAGGACCGCCGTGCGGGTCTGCGGCTGGCCCACAGGGGCGTTCGGGTCGTCCAGCGGGGGCATCGGCTCGCTCATCCAGCGAGTGTATGCCGTGCCTCACGGCCCCAGAGCCGGGTGCTCACGTGGCTGTCGGGGCGACCACCTGAGCACCCGACTCGAGGGGAGGAGGATGCCGGGCGGTCAGTTCATCGAGGGGTCGGCCGGGAACCACGCCACCCAGCGCAGCGGCTCGGGCTGGCGCCGCAGCACCGTGCGCCACAGGCCATCGGGGTCGTCGGTGAACACGTCGCCGCTCTCGCTGCCGACGACGTACCACGACCCGGTCGCGATCTCGGCCTCGAGCTGTCCCGGGGACCAGCCCGCGTAGCCGGCGAAGATCCGAAGCCCCGCGACGACGGGGACTACGAGCAGCGGTGGCGTGTCGAGGTCGACGAGCGCCACCGACCCGAAGAGCCGCCGCACCCCCGTGGGGTCCGGGGAGTCCCCGGGCACGGCGACGAGGCCGAGGGCCGAGTCGAGCTGCACCGGGCCGCCCTGGAACACCTTCGCCGGGGTGCTCGCGTGCTCCTCCCAGCCGGGCAGGACGGCATCGACGTCCGCGTCGATCGGGCGGTTGAGGACGAGCCCCTGGGCGCCGTCGTCGTCGTGGTGCAGGACGAGGACGACGGAGCGTGCGAACACGCCCTCCTCGATCTGCGGTGTGGCGACGAGGAGCTGCCCGGTCGTGTGCGTCCCGCTCACCCGTCCATTCTGCCCCGGTCGGAGCCGGGACGTCCGGCACCGTGACGCGGGCGACCGCCCCCGGAGCGCTGGGGGCGTCCACCCGCGCGCCCGCCGGGCCGGCCACCGGGACGACCGCCCGGGCGACCGCCGCCGCGGCGACCCGCGTTCCTCGTGCCCTCGAGGATCGGGCGCCAGACCGCGTCCGGGACCGGGACGCCGCTCGGGGCCCGGCCACCCATGGCCTGCACCGTCGCGTCGCCGGGGACGACCTTCGCGGTCCGCGCCTCGGCTCCGGCACCCTCGATGATGCGGGTCACCATCTTGCGCTGGTGCGGCAGCGCGAGCATGACGACCGCGCCCTCCTCACCCGCGCGGGCGGTGCGCCCGGCACGGTGCAGGTAGTCCTTGTGGTCGGTCGGCGGGTCGACCTGCACCACCATCCCGACGTCGTCGACGTGGATGCCGCGCGCGGCGACGTCCGTGGCGACGAGCACGTTCATGGACCCGTCACGGAAGGCGCCGAGCACCCGGTTGCGCACGGCCTGCGACAGGCCGCCGTGCAGAGATGCCGCGAGCACACCGCGCTCGCGCAGCTCACCGGCGATGCGGTCGGCGCCGAGCTGGGTGCGCGCGAAGACGATGACGCGGCCACCGCGCCCGGCGAGCTCGGCCGTGAGGGTCTTCTTGTCGTGCGGGTCGATGAGCAGCACGTGGTGGCTCATCGTCGTGACCGCCGCCTGGGCCTCGTCGGTCGAGTGGGTGACAGGGTCGACGAGGTAGCGCTCGACGAGCGTGTCGATGCCCTTGTCGAGGGTCGCCGAGAAGAGCAGTCGCTGCCCGCCGGCGGGAACCTCGTCGAGGATCGCGGTGACCTCGGGCAGGAAGCCCATGTCGGCCATGTGGTCGGCCTCGTCGAGCACTGCGATCTCGACACCGCCGAGCTCGACCGCGCCGCGCTCCATGAGGTCGGCGAGCCGGCCGGGGGTGGCGACGAGGATGTCGAGGCCCTTGGCGAGCGCCTTGATCTGCGGCTCGTAGGACAGTCCTCCTGCGACGAGCTTGTGGCGCAGGCCGGCGACGTGCACGAACGGCTCGAGCGCATCGCTCACCTGCATCGCGAGCTCCCGGGTGGGCACGAGGATGAGCGAGCGGGGTCGCCTGCTCCCCGGGCGGGTGCCATCCGCGAGGCGGGCGATCATCGACAGCCCGAACGCCAGGGTCTTGCCGGAGCCGGTGCGGCCCCGGCCGAGCACGTCACGGCCGGCGAGCGCGTCCGGGATCGTCGCCGCCTGGATGGGGAACGGCTCGGTGATGCCGTCGCGGGCCAGCCGCTCGACGAGCACCTCGGGCAGTCCGAGGGGGGCGAAGCCGTTGTCCTCGGTCACCTCCTTCGCCGCACCCGCGGACGAGCGGTAGGCGGTCCACGTGTCGGCCTCGGCACGTTGCGCCTCGGCCTCCTCGAAGGTCAGCGGGCGGTCGGCCTCGACGGGGGCACCGCCGCGGTCATCGCGCGTCGGGTAACCACCACGGTCGTCCCGCTTCTGGTACCCACCACGGTCGTCCCGCTTCTGGTACCCACCACGGTCGTCGCGCGTCGGGTAACCACCACGGTCGTCCCACTTCTGGTAGCTGCCGCGGTCGTCGCGCTTCTGGTACCCACCACGGTCGTCCCGCTTCTGGTACCCACCACGGTCGTCGCGCTTCTGGTAGCTGCCGCGGTCGTCGCGCTTCTGGTAGCTGCCGCGGTCGTCCCGCTTCTGGTAGCTGCCGCGGTCGTCCCGCTTCGGGTACCCACCACGGTCGTCCCGCTTCTGGTAGCTGCCGCGGTCGTCCCGCTTCGGGTACCCACCACGGTCGTCCCGCTTCTGGTAGCTGCCGCGGTCGTCGCGCTTCTGGTAGCCACCACGGTCGTCCCGCCTCTGGTACCCACCGCGGTCGGCGTCGCGGTCGACGTGTCGTCCCTCGTGCCGGTCGCGGCGGGCGGGGTCGGCGACCCGGGGGGCGCGCTCGCGCACGGGGCGCTCCCCGCGCTCCCGCCGAGGTCGCTCGTCATGCGGCCGGTGCACGTGTCGCTCCTCCCGCGAGTCGGAGACCCAGCGCCTCGGTCGGTCGCCACGGTCCTCCCGGGTCGAGGTGGCACCGCGATCGGACGCGTCACGCGAGTACCTCGGCCCGCGGGAGTCGTCGCGCTCCCAGCGCGGGGAGCGCTCGGCGCGGGGTCGCTTCGTCGAGGCCTCACCGGCGTCGGAGCGGGCGGCCCTCTTGGGCGTGCTCCTCGGGCCGTCCGGCTGGCCGCGGTGGTGCGGCTTCTTCGCGGTCTTGCGGGCCTCCGCCTTCTGGGCGGCGGTCCAGCGGGCCTTCTTGGGCCCGGATGCCTTGGGCATGGGGGTGTTCACCTGTGTTTCGTCATCGATCAGCGGAGACAGACACGTCTTCGGGCCGATGGCGACAGCGGCGGAGCAAGACGAGCCTCGGACGCGGTGGTCCGTGGGCCGGTTCGACGAGGGAGGTGTCACCGGCGCACCGGGCGGGGATGGAGCGGGTCGCACTCTGCGATCCCGGCGGACGCGGCCATGCGTCCGAGCACCTCGGTGGGAGGGACCAGCCTACCAGCGGCACGGCATCCGGCGGACCACGCGCGGATGCCGTGCGGGCGCCGGGGTGTGCCCCCCGACAGGCAGTACCCGCCGCAGCCACCGCCACGACCGTGAACGACGCCGCCCGATCGACGCACTGCCTGTCGGTGGGCACGGACGGGCGGTCGCTCAGGAGCCCACCGGGACGGAGCCACCCACACCCCAGCGCCTCAGCAGGTGCGCCACGAGCACCCCGAGGGCGACGCCGACGAGGTCGGCGAGCACGTCGGCCGGGTCGCCGGCCCGGGTGGGCAGCACGGCGGCCTGGACGACCTCGCTCAGGACGGCGTGCCCCGCAAGCACCGCGACGACGACGGCCGACCGCAGCCCGGCGAGCAGGGCCAGGGCGGTCGGGGCGAGGAAGACGAGCACGTGCGCGACCTTGTCCGCGTGGGGGAAGAGCGGGCCCCCGGGCCCGGACGGGGCGTACAGGACGACGAGCTGGACGAGCACGGCAAGGGCGAGCAGCACGAGCAGCACCACCCGGCCGAGGCGGCCCGACTGCGCCACGGCGAGGGCCGGTGCGGTCCCGCCGCCCCCCTCGGTGTCGACGCCGGGACCACCGGGCCCGCCGGGACCACCGGGCCCACCCGTCGCGCCCACGGCCTCGTCGCGAGCGGTCATGCGTCCCCGCCCGTCGCGCCCACGGCGGCGTCGTGACCGCTCATGCGTCCCCGCGCACGGCGACCGCGTCCCCGCGCGCGGCGACCGCCGCGCGCACCGCCTCGGCGACGACGTGGCTGACCTCGGGGTGGAACACGCTCGGGATGATGTAGGTCGCGTTGCGCTCGTCCTCGTGGACGACGTCGGCGAGCGCGTCGGCGGCGGCGAGCAGGACGTCGATGTCGACGTGCGACACCCCGGAGTCGATGAGGCCGCGGAAGACTCCCGGGAAGACGAGCACGTTGTTGATCTGGTTGGCGAAGTCGGACCGGCCGGTCGCGACGACCGCCGCGTGCCGGGCCGCGATGTCGGGGTCGACCTCGGGCACCGGGTTCGCCATCGCGAACACGACGCTGTCCGGCGCCATCGACGCGATGTCCGCCTCGGTGAGGATGTCCGGCGCCGACACCCCGAGGAAGACGTCCGCGCCACGGAGCGCCTCTGCCAGGGTGCCGGTGACGTCGTCGGGGTTGGTGTGCGCGGCGATCCACGCGTGGTTGGGGTGGTCCCCTGACAGCACGTCGGCGCGCCCGCGGTGCACGACGCCGTCGACGTCGGCGACGACGACGTGGCGCGCCCCCGCGTGGAGGAAGAGCTTGAGGATGGCGGTGCCCGCCGCACCGGCCCCGCTCATGACGAGACGGACGTCCTCGAGCCGCTTGCCGACGACCCGCAGCGCGTTGCGCAGCGCGGCGAGCGCGACGATGGCCGTGCCGTGCTGATCGTCGTGGAAGACCGGGATGTCGAGCTCCTCGCGCAGCCGCGCCTCGATCTCGAAGCACCGGGGCGCCGAGATGTCCTCGAGGTTGATGCCCGCGAACGCCGGGGAGATGGCCTTGACCGTGCGGATGATCTCCTCGGTGTCGGTCGTGTCGAGGCAGATCGGGAAGGCGTCGATGTCGGCGAAGCGCTTGAACAGCGCCGCCTTGCCCTCCATGACGGGCAGTGCGGCGAGCGGACCGATGTCGCCGAGCCCGAGCACCGCGGTGCCGTCGGTGACGACCGCGACGGTGTTGCGCTTGATCGTGAGGCGGCGGGCGTCGGCGGGGTTCTCGACGATGGCGGTGCACACCCGCGCCACCCCCGGGGTGTAGATGATCGAGAGGTCGTCCCGGGTGCGGATCGGCACCTTCGACTCGACCGACAGCTTGCCGCCGAGGTGGGCGAGGAAGGTGCGGTCGGAGACCCGGCCGATCTCGACGCCCTCGGCGCCGCGCATCGCCTCGACGACGGTCTCGGCGTGCTCCGGGTCGTGCGTGAGCATCGTCAGGTCGATGCGGATCTTCGTCGCGCCGGATGCCGTGACGTCGAGCCCCGTGACGACCCCCCCGGCTGCCTCGATGACCCCGGTCATCTCGCTCACGGCGGTGGCCCGCGCGGGGAGGGTGAGCCGGACGGTGACGGAGTTGGCGATCGACGGCGCAGGCGGCATACGCAGGATTCAACCGCGTACCGACAGGTAGACCGAAACGAGCGCCGCCCGAGCGGTGCCGGGGGCTAGCGTGACGCCCATGTCCGACCACGTGGAAGTCACCGGTTCCGGCACCGCGAGCGCGGTCCCCGACGTCGTCGTCCTCGACACCCGGGTCCAGTGCGAGGCGACCGACGTCGCGAGCGCCCTGGGCACGGCATCCGAGCGGGTCGCGTCGGTCGTCGAGGCGGCCGCCGGCCACGCGGTCGCCGCCGCCGACCGGCGCACGACCGGGATGGGGGTCTCGACCCGCTGGGACCGGGAGGGGCGCGCCATCGTCGGCTACACCGCCCACCAGACCCTGCGCCTCCTCGTGCGCGACCGCGAGCGGGTCGGCGACCTCATCGGCGCGCTCGCGGAGGCGGCCGGTGACGCCTTCGGCCTCGACGGCGTCACCCTCGAGGTCGCGGACCGCGGCCCGCTGCTCGAGTCGGCCCGCACCGCGGCGTTCGAGGACGCCCGTGCCAAGGCCGAGCAGTTCGCCGCTCTCGCCGGCCGCCCGCTCGGCGCGGTGCTGCGGGTCACCGAGGAGCACGACCGCACGATGCCGGTGCCGCGCTTCGCGGCACGGGCGGCGATGGACGCCGGCGGTGGGATGCCGGTCGAGGCCGGGGAGTCCTCGGTCACCGCGTCGGTCACCGTGCGCTTCGGGCTGGGCTGAGCCGTGAGCTGGGTCGACGCGCTCGGCTGGTTCGGGTCCGCGCTCCTCGTCTTCTCGCTGCTCCAGGCGCGCATCCTGCGGCTGCGCCTGCTCAACACGGTCGCGTGCGTCATCCTCGTCGTCTTCAACGCGATGATCGGGGTGTGGCCGATGGTCGCGATGAACGTCGTGCTCGCGTCCATCAACCTCTTCTTCATCGCCCGGCTGCTGCGCGAGAAGGGCGACGACAAGGCCTACGTCGTGCTCCCCGTCGGCGAGGGGGACGCGTACCTCGAGCACTTCCTCGACCTCCACCGCTCCGACATCGCCGGGTTCTTCCCGGCGTACGCACCCGGCCCGCCCGGCACCCACTCGGCCTACCTCGTGCAGCACCGGGACGAGACCGCGGGCGTCATCGTCGTGCGTGACGCCGGCGGCGGCACGGCCCAGGTCGAGCTCGACTACGTCACGCCCCGGTTCCGCGACTTCACGCCCGGCGAGTTCGTCTTCCGCCGCTCCGGGCTGTTCCGCGAGCACGGCTTCCGCGAGGTGCTGACGCCACCCGGCATGGTCCGTCCGTACTACGAGCGGCTCGGCTTCACGCACGCGGGCGACCGCTACCGCCTCGCGATCACCTGATTCGCCGCCGGACGGCCGCGCGAGTGGCGAACGCCACCGCCCGCAGGGCGGAACACGAGCGGCGGCATACCTCCCCCGGTAATAGAATCATCGGGTACTACAGTGCGTAGTAACCAACCCGAGGAGGCAGCCACGATGGCCCAGCTCGTCCACGACTTCGAGACCGGCAGCATGGACCAGAAGGACCTGCTCGGCGGCAAGGGAGCGAACCTCGCGGAGATGACGCGACTCGGCATCCCCGTGCCCCCCGGGTTCACCATCACGACGGACGCCTGCCGGGCGTACCTCGAGTCGGGCACGGTGCCCCCCGGGTTGTTCGAGGAGGTCGGGGAGCACCTCGAGCGGCTCGAGGCCCGGATGGGCCGCACGCTCGGCGACGGCGCCGACCCGCTCCTCGTCTCGGTGCGCTCCGGCGCGAAGTTCTCGATGCCCGGGATGATGGAGACCGTCCTCAACATCGGCCTCAACGACACCTCGGTCGAGGGGCTGTCGGCCCAGACGGACAACCCGCGGTTCGCGTGGGACTCCTACCGCCGGCTGCTCCAGATGTACGGCAAGACCGTGCTCGACGTCGACGGCGAGGCGTTCGAGGACGCCCTCGACGAGGCCAAGGCTGCCAAGGGGGTCACGGCCGACGTCGACCTCGACGCCGACGACCTGCGGGCCCTCGTCGCGCGGTTCAAGGCGGTCATCGAGGAGGCCACCGGCGCACCCTTCCCGCAGGACCCGCGCGAGCAGCTGCGCGGTGCCGTCGTCGCCGTCTTCGACTCGTGGAACTCGCCGCGGGCCATCCTGTACCGCCGGCGCGAGCAGATCCCGACCGACCTCGGCACGGCCGTCAACGTGCAGGCGATGGCGTTCGGCAACCGTGGCTCGGACTCCGGGTCGGGCGTCGCCTTCACCCGCGACCCCGCCACCGGCGAGACGGGGGTCTACGGCGACTACCTCCAGGACGCGCAGGGCGAGGACGTCGTCTCCGGCATCCGCAACACCCTGCACCTGGCCGACCTCGAGCGGATCGACAAGGCGAGCTACGACCAGCTCGTCGACATCATGGCCCGCCTCGAGGCGCACTACCGCGACATGTGCGACATCGAGTTCACGATCGAGCGCGGGCACCTGTGGATGCTCCAGACCCGGGTCGGGAAGCGCACGGCCGAGGCCGCGTTCCGGATCGCGGTCGACCTCGTCGACGAGGGCGCCATCACCGAGGAGGAGGCCCTGATGCGGGTGACGGGCGACCAGCTCGCCCAGCTCATGTTCCCCCACTTCGACCCCGAAGGCGCCCGCACCCTGCTCGCCAAGGGGATGAGCGCCTCCCCCGGTGCGGCCGTCGGCGCCGCCGTCTTCGACTCCGACACCGCCGTGCGCCTCGCCGAGGAGGGCACCCCCGTCATCCTCGTGCGCCGCGAGACCAACCCCGACGACCTCCACGGCATGGTGGCGGCGGCCGGCATCCTCACGAGCCGCGGCGGCAAGACCTCGCACGCGGCGGTCGTGGCCCGGGGCATGGGGCGCACCTGCGTGTGCGGCGCCGAGACCCTCGAGGTCGACACCAAGGCCGGCCAGTTCACGACGCACGACGGCACGGTCGTGCGCCAGGGCGACACGATCTCGATCGACGGCACGACCGGCGAGGTCTTCGCCGGCGAGGTCGCGGTGTACGCCTCCCCCGTCGTCCGCTACTTCGAGGGGACGATGTCGGTCGAGGACGGCGGCCCCCTCGTCGCCGCCGTCGACCGCCTCATGTCCGCGGCCGACAAGCACCGGCGGATGCAGGTGCGGGCCAACGCCGACAACGCCGAGGATGCCGCCCGCGCCCGCAGGTTCGGCGCGGAGGGCATCGGCCTGTGCCGCACCGAGCACATGTTCCTCGGCGAGCGTCGCGAGCTCGTCGAGCACCTCATCCTCGCCGAGTCCGACGCGGACCGGCAGCGCGTGTTCGACGAGCTGCTGCCGCTCCAGCGGGCTGACTTCGTCGAGCTCTTCGAGGCGATGGACGGACTGCCCGTCACGGTGCGGCTGCTCGACCCGCCGCTCCACGAGTTCCTCCCCGACTTCACCGAGCTGTCCGTCAAGGTCGCCGTGGCCGAGGCCACGGGGCAACCGCACGACACCGAGAGCCTGCTGCTGCTCGCCGTGCGCCGGCTCCACGAGGAGAACCCGATGCTCGGGCTGCGCGGCGTGCGGCTCGGTATCGCGATCCCCGGGCTGTTCGAGATGCAGTCGCGGGCCATCCTCGAGGCGGCGGCCATCGTCACCGAGAGGGGCGGCCACGCCCACCCCGAGATCATGGTTCCGCTCGTGGGGTCCGTCGAGGAGCTGCGCAACATCCGCATCGAGATCGACGAGGCCGCCCACGAGGTGCGCACCGAGCACTCGGTGCACCTCGACCACCACATCGGCACGATGATCGAGCTGCCCCGTGCCGCCCTCACGGCCGGCGAGATCGCCGGGGCGGCGGACTTCTTCTCCTTCGGCACCAACGACCTCACCCAGACGACGTGGGGCTTCTCGCGCGACGACGTCGAGTCGAGCTTCTTCTCGCGCTACATGGAGGCCGGCATCCTCGGGTCCTCACCGTTCGAGAACATCGACCGGGCGGGCGTCGGGCGGCTCGTGCGGATCGGCACCGACGAGGGCCGCAAGACCAAGCCCGACCTCAAGGTCGGCGTCTGCGGCGAGCACGGCGGCGACCCCGAGTCGGTGCACTTCTTCGAGGAGCGCAAGCTCGACTACGTCTCGTGCTCACCGTTCCGGGTGCCGGTGGCCCGGCTCGAGGCGGGTAGGGCGGTCGTCAAGGGGCTCGCCCGCTGAGCCCGGTCGAGGGTCACCTTGACGCGGTGGCCCGTCACGACCGTGCCGAGCCAGGCGAGCCCGACGAGCCACCCCGCGACGACGTCGGTGAGCCAGTGGTGGCCGAGCCAGACCCGGGACAGGCCCATCGCGACGACGAACACGACGACGACCGACAGGACGAGCACCCGGCTGCGCGCGTGCGTGCGGCCGAGCATGACGAGGTAGGCCGCGAGCCCGAGCACGACGGTGGCGTTGAGGGTGTGCCCGGACGGGAACGACGCTGAGGTCTCGAGCGGAGGCACGGCGAGCTCCACCGGCGGCCGGGCCCGCCCGGCGAGGTCCTTGCCGAGCACGGTGACGAGCACCGATCCGGCGGCCGCGATCGCCATGAGTGCGACGGGCAACCAGGACCGCCGCCGCAGCGCGAGCACGGTGACGACGACGACGGCGATGACCGGCATCCCGACCGTGCCCCCGAGGTCGGTGAAGTGGGTGACGAGCTGCTCGCTGCGCGGGGTCCGGCTCGCGACGGCGGCGTCGAGCACCGGCTGGTCGAGGCCGGCCAGCCCCTCGCTGTCGACGACCGCCTCGTAGACCTCCGCGGACAGCAGCGTCGCGCCGAGCACGACGGCACCACCGACGGCCGTCGTGAGCACGAGGGCCAGGTTGGCCAGGCTCCAGCGCCAGGCCCGCCCGAGGAGCACGACGAGCCGGGCCACCGTCGCGACGAACCACCGGCCCGGCCGGGTGCGCCAGGTCGCGAGGTCGCGGTCGCCGATCCGCTCCGCGTCCGGCACGCCGGGGGCGAGGGGCGGCGTGGGCGGCATACGGCATTGAACCAGCCGCACGACCTCGCGGAGTCAGGAGCACCTCGTCGAGTCAGGGGGCTGCACGCACCTGAGTCGGCGAAGTGCTCCTGACTCCGCGGATGCCGCGGGCCGAGAACCGCGGCACGACGCGACGACGGCCCGGCCCCGCACGGGGCGGGACCGGGCCGGTGGCCGGACGCGTGGGAGTGAGACCGTGGTGGAGGTGGCGGGAATCGAACCCGCGTCCACTGACGGGAAACCAGGGCTTCTCCGGGTGCAGTGCGCTGTGGATTTTCTCGGCCCCAGCGCTCGCGCGCACACGTCCGCTGACGGGCCCAGTCGAGAAGGAGTCCCGCGCCGTCCCCCGACATGACGACGCAGCAAGGTCTCTGGCTGACGCTGGTTACTGAGCCGAGACCGAGCTCAGGCCAACGGACTTCGGGCTCGCTCAGGCGGCGAGGGCGAAGTCGGTGCGCTTGGAATCGGCACCTGTTGTTTTGCACGGAGCGTTGACGAGATGACCGTGCGTCCTCGACCCGCTTCCCCATGGCCTGCCGACCAATGTCGAAACCGATCACCCCCCTGAGGGGGCTCACTCCCACGCTGTCCAGTTGTGTGGCCGCCCGGTGCCTTCGCAGGGTGCGGCACGGCCAGTATGCCGTTCAACGCGCGCGTGCCCAAACGACATTCCCGCGCGTGGTCTCCCCGACGGCGCGGCGCCGGTCAGCGATCGTGTCCGGGCGCGCCGGGCGCGCCGGGCGGGGTGCCGGGCGTCACCGGCGGGATGCCGGGCGTCACCGGCGGGATGCCGGGGGTCACCGGCGGCGTCGGCCGCACCGGCGGGGTATCGGGGGTCACCGGCGGGGTCGGCCGCACCGGTGGGGTGGTCGGCGGCGGGGTGGTCGGCGGGTCGGCGGTCGTGGGCGACGTCGCGTCCGGAAGCGGCGACGAGGGCACGTCAGCCGGTCCGCCCGCCGCCGGACCGACCGACGGGATGCCCGCCGGCGGGTCCGCGGGCCCGGCCGGGGGCACGGGGACGGTGGCGCCGGGGCCGACCGGCGACGACGCGCCGCCCGTGGCACTGGGCCGCACGCTCGACGGGGGGCCGCTCGACCCCGACCCGACGGAGGCGCTCGGGGACGACCTGGAGCTCGTGGGGCCCGGGTCCCCGAAGATGACGAGGCCGTCGACGGCGCCGGGCCCGCCGGCGAAGACGGTCAGCACGGCGACCGCGCTCAGCGCAGCGACCGACACCGCGAACGCCTGCAACGCGTTCGCGGCACCGGAGGTGCGTTTCCGGGCGCTGTGTCGCCCGGCCCCTGCCGCCATGGGGCGAACTCTAGTCCGTCGGGCCGGCGGTCACGAACGAACGTGGGAGTTGCCGGGATCGTGGGGGGCGCGAGAGGAGAGCCGCACCGGGTGGACCGCGCCTGCGACGTCGACGGCGTACCCACCCGCGGTGAGGGCCTCGCGCGGCACGGCGCCGCCCCCGGGCTCCCAGACCCAGGCGAGGCCGACGCTCGCCCCGAGCGTCGCGCTGGGGGCCGCGCTCGTCACCTGGCCGACCGGCGTGCCGTCCCGCAGCAGCAGCTCCCCTCCCCACAGCACCGCGGTCGGGTCCTCGACGACGAGGGAGGCGAGGCGCCGCCGTGGCCCCTCGGCGCGCTGCCGCTCCACCGCCTCGCGTCCGACGAACCCGCGCTCCCCCGCGAGGTCGCAGGTGAAGGTCAGTCCGGCCTCGACCGGCGTCCGGTCCGGCCCGAGCTCCGCCCCGAAGGCCCGGTACCCCTTGTCGAGGCGCAGCGCGTTGATGGCGTAGTAGCCCGCGAGCCGCAGGCCGAGGTCAGGCCCCGCGGCGACGACCCGGTCCCAGACGTTGGCCGCGAGCTCGGTCGGCACGAGCAGCTCCCAGCCGAGCTCGCCGACGTACGTCATCCTCGTCGCCCGCACCCGGGCCGGCCCGAGGTCGAGCACCCTGCTCGTCGCGAACGGGAAGGCGTCGGGCGACAGGTCGGCGTTCGTGAGGCGCCCGAGGAGCTCGCGCGAGTGCGGTCCCATGAGGCCGAACACGGCGTACGCCGTCGTGACGTCCTCGATGCCGACCCGCTGGGCGGGGGCGACGTGCCGCCGCAACCAGTCGGCGTCGCGCACCGGCGACGCCGAGCTCGTGACGAGGAGCCACTCCTCCTCGGCCACCCGGGTCACCGTGACGTCGGCCTCGTAGCCGCCCCGCCGGTTGAGCACCCCGGTGTAGACCGCGGACCCCAGCGGGCGGTCGACGTCGGCGGTGCACACGAGGTGCAGCAGGGCCAGGGCGTCTGGGCCGTGGACCCGCAGCTTGCCGAACGAGGTCTGGTCGAACAGCGCGACGGCCTCGCGCGTCGCCCGCTGCTCCTCGTCGACCCAGTCGTGCCAGCGCTGCCGGCCCCAGCCGTAGGTCGCCGGGCGGTCCTGCGGCCCGACGGGCGCGGGTGCGACGTAGTTGGGCCGCTCCCAGCCCATCCTCGAACCGAACCAGGCACCGGCGGCCGCGAGCCGGTCGTGGACCGGCGAGCACCGGAACGGTCGCGCCGAGTCGAGCTCCCGGTTCGGCCACGGCACGGCGTAGTGCAGCCCGAGCACCTCGGACACCCGTGCGCGCAGCCACGGGGTGCTCGCGTGGAAGGGCGCGAACCGCCGGATGTCGACGAGGGCGAGGTCCTCCTGCGGCTCCCCCGACACCACCCACTCGGCGAGCGCGCGCCCCGCCCCGCCGGCCGACGCGATGCCCACCGAGTTGAACCCGGCCCCGACGAAGAAGCCGGCGACGTCCGGCGACTCCCCGAGGACGAACTGGTTGTCCGGCGTGAAGCTCTCGGGGCCGTTGTAGAACGTCCGGATGCCGGTGCGCTCGAGAACGGGCAGCCGGTGGATCGCGCTCGTCATGAGCACGGAGAAGTGCTCCCAGTCCTCGTCGAGGAGCTGGAACTCGAAGGGGTACGGGATGTCCTCGGGCGACACCCACGGCTTGGCCTCCGGCTCGAACCCACCGACGACGAGCCCGCCGACCTCCTCCTTGACGTAGGTCCACCCGTCCGGGTCGCGCAGGATGGGCAGCCCCGCGGCCACCCCGTCGACCTGGTCGGTGACGACGTAGAAGTGCTCCGCCGAGTGCAGCGGGACGGCGACCCCCGCCATCGCCCCGATGGCCTTGGCCCACTGGCCGGCGCAGTTGACCACGACCTCGCACGCGACGTCGCCACGGTCGGTGCGCACACCGCGGACCCGCCGGCCACCGGGCGCGGCCGGGTCGGCGACGACGTCGAACCCGGTGACGCGCACCCGCTCCCGGACCATGACGCCGAGCTGGCGGGCACCCTTGGCGAGGGACTGCGTGACGTCGGTGGGGTTCGCGGTGCCGTCTCCGGGCAGCCAGATCGCACCGACGAGGTCCTCGGTGCGCAGGAGGGGGTAGCGCGCGCCGGCCTGCTCGGACGACAGCAGCTCGCAGTCGAGGTCGTACGCCGCAGCCGTCGCGGCCGTGCGCCGCAGCGCGGTCATCCGGTCGTGCGTCCTGGCGACGATGAGGCCACCGCACTGCCGGTACCCCGTCGCGAGGCCGGTCTCGGCCTCGAGCCGCTCGTACAGCGCCGCCGAGTACTGGACGAGCCGGGTGCCGCTCTCGCTCGCGCGGAGCAGACCGACGAGCCCGGCCGCGTGCCACGTCGTGCCGCACGACAGCGTTCCCTGCTCGAGCAGCAGGACGTCGGTCTCCCCGAGGTGCGCGAAGTGGTAGGCCGTCGAGGCCCCGACCACGCCCCCGCCGACGACGACGACCCGGGCCCGCTCGGGCAGCTCCGACGGAGCCGCCACGTCGGGTGCCGGGGGCCGGCCCGGAACCTGGCTCACCGCCGGGCCGCCGCGCTGAGGAGGTCCTCGAACCGCGGGCTGCGCGCGAGGCGCTCGGCCGGCTCGAACTTGTCCAACGCCCACTCCCAGAAGTCGACGTCGATCGTGCTCGTCGCGTCCTGGATCATCCCCCACAGCGTCCAGCCGTAGCGGGCCATCCAGCCCCACAGCTCGGCCCGGGCCACAAGGGCCTCGTCGGCCCGGCCGTAGTAGGCGGCGCACAGCTCGGTGAGCGCCTCCGGCGGGAGCCCCGCCTCCGCGGCGGCGTTGCCGAGCTCGAAGGACGGCTCGTTCATCCCCGAGTACTCGTAGTCGATGATCCGCAGGTCGCCTCCGTCGTCGAGCACGTTGGCCGCGAGCAGGTCGTTGTGGCACGGGACGAGCGGCTCGGGGGCGGCCGCGAACACCCGCTCCACGCGCTCGGCCCACGGCTCGAGCGCAAGGTAACCCGGCGGCATCCGGAAGCCTCGCTCGCGGACGACGCCGAGGTAGGTGCGCCGCAGGGCGAACATGTCGAAGCGGCCCATGAACGTCGGCCCCGAGTGCAGCCGCCGCAGCGCCGCCGCGAGCCGCGGGAGGTTGGCCGCGACGTCGGCGTCGGTCCACGTGGCTCCGGGCAGGAACTGCACGACCATGATGCCCCGGCCCTCGAGGTAGTCCACGACCGGCGCCCCCACGCCCGCGACGGCCGCCGCAAGGGTGTTGACGTGCTCCGCGTGCCGGTCGACCCCGAGCAGCCCGGTCTCGGGGGCTGACACGCGCACGACGACGTCGAGGCCGGCATCCGTGCGGACCCGGTGGTTGACGTTGGTCAATCCCCCGGGCAGGAGCGTCACGTGCCGCCCCTGCCCGGTGAGGACGGGGATGCCGTCGAGCAGCTCGTCGAGCCGGGTCACCTGGGCGGCCGTCAGGGGAGCGGGTCGCCCGGTGTCACGTCGTGCATCGTGCCTCCGTGCGCGGTCTTGCCGTGGTGCTCCATCTCGATCTCGTCGGCGGAGGTGACGTCGTCGGGCAGGTCGATCGTCGTCCTCGGGCCGGTGAACCACTTCTTGGCCGAGACGTGCCAGCCGATCCAGAGCGCGATGAGCGTGCCGCCCATGAGGATGGGGGCGTAGTTGACGTACTTCCACTCGAAGCCGTCGTTGAGCGGGTTCGCCGCGGGGGTGAACGGGAGGATGAAGTAC
This sequence comes from Fodinibacter luteus, assembly GCF_039541575.1. Lineage (NCBI taxonomy): Bacteria > Bacillati > Actinomycetota > Actinomycetes > Micrococcales > Intrasporangiaceae > Fodinibacter (ex Wang et al. 2009) > Fodinibacter luteus. The sequence continues at coordinate 198,691 of NZ_BAABGM010000015.1, forward strand.
ACCGAGATGATGGCGATCTCGATGACCGCGACGGGGGCCATCCACCTCCACTTGGATCCCAGGTTCCACGAGCCCTGCGTGAAGGCGTCGCCGGCCCTCCACCGCAGGAAGATCGGGACGGCGAACGCGGTGTAGAGCCCGATGACCCCGATGGAGACCACGGCGTAGAAGGCGGTCGGCACGATGATCGGCGCCTCCTCGGTGCCGATGTTGACCTCGACGAGGGCGGGCAGGGTGATGAGCGCCGCGATGACGGAGGAGACGATGACGGCGTTCGCGGGCACCTTGCGGCTGTTGAGCCGGGCCCACGTCGCGGCACCGGGCACGGCACCGTCGCGCGAGAACGCGAAGAGCATCCGGCTCGTCGACGTCATGCACGCCGTGGTGCAGAAGAACTGGCCGATGCTCGCGATGAGCAGCACCGTCCCGGCCCAGCTGGACGACAGGGCCTGGTTGAAGATGACGGCCACGCCGCCACCGCCCGCCGTCACGGCATCCGCGTCCTGGACGGCGAACAGGAAGGCGAGGAGGAGGACCCACCCACCGACCGCGGAGTAGAAGATCGAGCGCCAGATGCCCTTGGCCGCACCGTCGGCCGCGTCGTGGGTCTCCTCGGAGAGGTGGGCCGAGGCGTCGAAGCCGGTGATCGTGTACTGGGTCAGGAGGAAGCCGAGCGGCAGGACGTAGAACCAGAAGCCGAGGCCCCCGGTCTCGCCGCCGGCGAGCCCGCCGCTGTTGTTCACGCGCATCGTGAAGACGTCGTTGATGCTCATGTGCTTCTCGGGCAGGAAGACCAGGATCGCGATGATGATCGCGGCGCCGGCCACGTGCCACCACACCGAGATGTTGTTGAGCATCGCCAGGAGGTGCCCGCCGAAGATGTTGATCAGGGCGGTGAGGAACAGGATGACGAGGAACATCCAGAAGACCCGCTGGAGGCTGTAGCCCTCGGCCCACGACTCGCTCATCGTGCTGAACGACAGGTCGAAGAAGGTCGCCGCGCCGTAGGCGACGGAGGCGTCGATCGCGAGCAGGCCGATGAGGTTGAGCCAGCCGGTGTAGTAGCCGGCCTTCGCGCCACCGAGCTTGCTCGCCCACCAGTAGATGCCGCCCGACGTCGGGTAGGCCGAGACGAGCTCGCTCATGCAGAACCCGATGATGAGGATGAAGACCGAGATGAGCGGCCAGCCGATCGAGATGGCGATCGGGCCGCCGTTGTTCCAGGCCTGGCCGAAGGTCGTGAAGCACCCGGCGAGGATCGAGATGATCGAGAAGGAGATCGCGAAGTTGGAGAAGCCGGACCACGTCCGGTTGAGCTCCTGCTTGTAGCCGAGCTCGGCCAGCTTGCGTTCGTCGTCGTTCAGGTGCACTGCCACGGTTGCTCCCATGGGTCCGGCCGGCCGGACGTGACCGGCGTCATAGTGGTGCGACGAGGCGATGCTAGGGCCAACGGGCCCTCATTGGTATGCGTTTGGGCCATTGTGCGTCCGAGGGGTGTCGTGGCCCGGACCTGCGGATTCCGCGGCCGTGAGGCCTGTCGCACGACAACCGCAGACGGTCGATTCCGCGGCCGGGGGGCCGTGGCACGACCGCAGACGGGATGCCGGGCGCGCACCACGGCGCGCACCCGGCATCCCTTCGCCCCCCCGGGGGCGGTGGGTCAGCCGCAGTCGACGGACTCGGCACCCTCGACCCAGGTCGTCACCATGGCGACCGGCACCGGCGAGTCGGCGCCGAAGTACTCCAGGCCGCGGCCGTCGGCACCGTTCGGGTTGAGCCGGCCGGTGTGCTTCGGGTCGCCGATCGTCATCTTCTCGAAGATCTTGATGCCGACGGGCAGGCCCTCGGCGCGCAGAGCGTCGTAGCCCGCCTCGACGGCGGCCTCGCACCCGGCCTCGAAGCCCGTCTCGTAGAAGGCACCGAGCTCGGCGCTCACCGGGAACCAGTTGGCCGACGCGGGCTCGTTGAGCGAGTACATCGGCACGAAGCAGTGGTGGGCCAGGGCGGGTGCGGCGCCGACGGCGACGGCGGCGACGGCGGCCGCGCCGACGAGGGCCGGGCGGCGGAGGGAACGAAGGACGGACATCGGTGGAACTCCTCGACTCGGTGGTGTGGTGGGACCACCGTCGCCGACCCGGGGTCCCGGCCGACAGGGTCGGCTGTCCCGTTCCACCGGGACGTTCGTCCCGGCACCCTCCCGGGTCGCCGCGCAGGTCAGCAACCCTCCCGGTAGCGCACCATGGCCTCGCGCCGGTTCGTGAGGTGCAGCTTCATGAGGATGTTGCTCACGTGATTGCGCACGGTCACCGGCGAGATGACGAGCGCGGCGGCGATCTCCTTGTTCGACGCCCCGGCCGCGAGGTGCTCGAGGATCTCGTGCTCCCGCGGGGACAGCTCGGGGAACCGCTCACGCCGGGCCCCGGTGCGGTCGGCGAACACCTCGAGCATGCGTCGCGCTCACCTCCGGTGACTCACCGCGCTGCGCGGCTCTCCTTCCACTTCAGGAGCAGGTGCTGCGCACCCCGGGGGGGCGTTGCGACCGAGGCGTCCGCAGACCGGGCACCGGCATCCGCCTGCGTGGTGAGGGCAGGCTTGCCCGGCGTGAAGAGCCAGGTGTCGAAGAGCGCGTCGAGCTGCTGCCCGGAGATGGCCTCGGCGAGGTTGACGAACTCGGCCGTGGTCACGTTGCCGTCCTTGTGCGCGTCCGCCCACGTCTGCAGGACCGTGAAGAAGTCTTCGTCGCCGATGGCGAGCCGCAGCTGGTGCAAGGTCATCGCACCCCTGGCGTAGACCGCGAAGTCGAAGAGCAGGTCTCGCCCGGGGTCCCCGATGACGACGTCCCAGAAGGGGTCGTCGGGCGGTATCTCGCCGTAGAAGAAGTCGAAGAGCTCCTGCGCGGTTGCGGCACCCTCGTGCTCCTCCCACAGCCACTCGGCATACGTCGCGAAGCCCTCGTTGAGCCAGATGTGCTTCCACTCCTGGACGGCGAGGCTGTCGCCGTACCACTGGTGCGCGAGCTCGTGGACGACCACTCCGACGTTTCCCTCGGGTGCGCCGAAGAAGTCCTTCGAGTAGATCGGCCGGGTCTGGTTCTCGAGGGCGAACCCGAGGCCGGGGTCGTCGTCGACGATTCCGCCGGACGTGGCGAACGGGTAGGGCCCGAACGACGCGGAGAGGAAGTCCAGGACATCGCCGTGCCGTGCCAGGGAGGCGTCGATGGAGGCACCCAGCGGGGGTGGCACGTCCGCCGCGCCACCGGCGACCCAGGTGTTGTCATTGCCGGGGCTCCCCTCGGGAGGATCGGCGGCGATCCAACCGTCCAGCGTGTCGCCGTCTGCCTCGAACGACGTGCTGCCCTCGCCCGTCGACACGACGACGTCGTCGACGAACACACCGGGAAGCTGGAAGATGTCGTCGCTGGCGTACGTCAGCGACACCTCGACCTGCTCGCCTGCGTAGGCGCCGAGGTCGAGGCTCCACTGCTCGGGCCCGTCACTGGAGCCGGAGGCCGCGTTCCACGCACCAGTCGTGCCGCTGCCATCGCATGCGCCGTCCGCGTTCTCGGTCTGGTAGTGCGAGAGGAACGGGTGGATCGGGAGCCAGTAGGGGCACGAGCTGCCCGTGTCGGTGCTGCTGTGACCGTTCGCGTCGGGCAGCGTGGTCCAGTCGGCGCCCCCGGCGTGACGGGCCTCGACGAAGAAGTGGTCCCAGGACTGCTCGGTCGCACGGGTCACCCAGAAGGAGAGGGTCGCACCGTCAGACGGCACCGTGATGGTCCGGGTCAGCCGCTTGTAGCTCGAGTCGGCCTGCTGGGAGACGAGGAACTGGCTGCCCGTGCGCGGCGTGGCCACCGGCTCGTATAGCCCGAGGTCAACAGCGTCCCACAGTCGGATGCCGTCGTGCTCGTAGCTGCGCAGGTCGAACTGGCCCATCGTCGCGGTGGCAAGGTACGAGGCCATCGGCTCGGACGCGTCCCACGTGAAGGTCCTCCAGCCGTCCTCGCTGTCGGTCCCGAGCAGAGCGCCGTTGGCCACGGCGGTGACCCCGTCGGGCACCGTGACGTCGAACCGGTAGGAGGCCTTGTCGCTCGGGTGGTCGTTCACGGGGAACCACGTGGCCGCGACCTCGGGCTCCCCGATGACGACCGCACCGTCGTCGGTGTGGACGAAGCCGGAGCCGTCGGGCAGCGTCGCGGGCACACCGTCGTACTCGACGACGGTGGTGAACGACGTCCCCTGGCTGAGCGCGGCATTCGGTGTGGTCCGCAGCTCACCCTTGAGGTGCTGCCACTTGGACGCGCTGCCGTCGACGGTGACCGAGCGAACGGTCAGTCCTTGGAGGTCGAGGTTGAAGCGAGACAGGTTCTGGGTGGCGGTCGCCTGGATGGTGGCGACGCCCCAGAGCATGTCCGAGTCGGGGTCGTACCTGACGTCGAGGTCGTAGTGGCTGACGTCGTAACCACCGTTGCCAAGCCGCCCGACGTAGTCGTCGCCGGCGCTGGCGTCCCCGGGACGCGCCCCCACCCCCGCCCCCGACGCGGGAACCAGCGGGGCGGCGACGAGGGCCGCTCCGGCGAGCACGGAGACGACGACAGACATCCGACGCATGAGGACTCCCCTGTCCTTCACGGACCTCGCCGGACGCGAGCGTCCATCCGACGACGATAGACCCACGACCACGGGACGGACATGGCTCGATCGGGTGGTGCCGGCGCCCACGGGGGTTTGCCGGCTGGATCGGGGGCGCGCCGACGGCATCCACGTCACTACGCTGCTCGGAACACCGGCGCCGCCGGGTGACGTGCCCACCCCCGATCGGGAGGTCCACCGTGTTCGCCAAGATCCTCGTCGCCAACCGTGGGGAGATCGCGGTCCGCGCGTTCCGCGCGGCCACCGAGCTCGGCGCGAAGACGGTGGCCGTCTTCCCGCACGAGGACCGCAACTCCGAGCACCGCCTCAAGGCCGACGAGTCCTACGAGATCGGCGAGCGAGGGCACCCCGTCCGGGCGTACCTCGACCACGCCAACATCGTTCGGGTTGCGGTCGAGTGCGGCGCGGACGCGATCTACCCCGGCTACGGCTTCATGTCCGAGAATCCCGAGCTCGCCGAGGCGTGCGCCGCGAACGGCATCACCTTCATCGGCCCGCCCGCGCCCGCCCTCCACCTCGCGGGGAACAAGGCCCGGGCCATCACCGCCGCTCGGGCGGCTGGCCTGCCGACGCTCGACAGCGCGGCGCCGACGACCGACCTCGACGCCCTCGCCGCCGCGGCGCACGACATCGGGTTCCCGGTGTTCGTCAAGGCGGTGAGCGGCGGGGGCGGGCGCGGCATGCGGCGCGTGGACGACCCGAGCACCCTGCGCGAGTCGCTCGAGGCGGCGCAGCGCGAGGCGGATGCCGCGTTCGGCGACCCCACGCTGTACCTCGAGCAGGCGGTCGTCAACCCCCGGCACATCGAGGTGCAGGTGCTCGCCGACGCTACCGGCACGGTGCTCCACCTCTTCGAGCGAGACTGCTCGGTGCAGCGCCGCCACCAGAAGGTCGTCGAGATCGCCCCCGCCCCGAACCTCGACCCCGCCCTGCGCGACCGGATGTGCGCGGATGCCGTGCGCTTCGCCGAGTCGATCGGCTACGTCAACGCCGGGACCGTCGAGTTCCTCCTCGGCGAGGACGGCCGCTACGTCTTCATCGAGATGAACCCCCGCATCCAGGTCGAACACACCGTCACGGAGGAGGTCACCGACGTCGACCTCGTCGTCGCCCAGATGCGCATCGCAGCCGGCGACACGTTCACCGACCTCGGCATGCGCCAGGACGACATCTACCTGCGCGGCGCCGCGCTGCAGTGCCGCATCACGACCGAGGACCCGTCGAACGGCTTCCGACCGGATGCCGGCCAGATCACCGTCTACCGCTCGGCCGGCGGGGGCGGCGTCCGCCTCGACGGCGGCACGGTCTTCGTCGGGGCCCAGGTCAGCCCGCACTTCGACTCGATGCTCGTCAAGCTGACCTGCCGCGGCCGCACCTTCCCGACGGCCGTGCGCCGCGCGCGCCGGGCCCTCGCCGAGTTCCGCATCCGCGGGGTGTCGACGAACATCCCCTTCCTCGAGGCGGTGCTCGCCGACCCGGTGTTCCAGGGCGGTGCGGCGACGACGAGCTTCATCGACGAGCGTCCGGAGCTGCTCGAGGCCCGGATGGGCGGCGACCGCGGGACGAAGCTGCTCACCTACCTCGCGGACGTCAGCGTCAACCAGCCCCACGGGCCGGCGACGACGTTCATCAAGCCCCGGACCAAGCTGCCCGGGATCGACCCGAGCGCGCCCGTGCCGCCCGGGAGCCGCGACCTGCTGCAGCGGGTCGGACCCGCCGAGTTCGCCCGCCAGCTGCGCGAGCGCACCGACGTGCCGGTCACCGACACGACGTTCCGTGACGCCCACCAGAGCCTGCTCGCCACCCGGATGCGCACCCGCGACCTGCTCCACGTCGCCGAGCACGTCTCACGGCTCACCCCCGAGCTGCTGTCGATGGAGGCCTGGGGCGGCGCCACCTACGACGTCGCGTTGCGCTTCCTGTCCGAGGACCCGTGGGAGCGCCTCGCCCTGCTGCGCGAGGCGATGCCCAACATCCCCCTGCAGATGCTGCTGCGCGGTCGCAACACCGTGGGTTACACGCCGTACCCCACCCGGGTCACCGACGTGTTCGTGCAGGAGGCGGCGCGCACCGGCCTCGACATCTTCCGGATCTTCGACTCGCTCAACGACGTCGACCAGATGCGCCCGGCCGTCGAGGCCGTGCTCGGCACCGGCACCGCCGTCGCCGAGGTCGCCCTGTGCTACACGGGCAACCTGCTCGACCCGCGCGAGCAGCTCTACACCCTCGACTACTACCTGCGCCTCGCCGAGGAGATCGTCGGCACCGGCGCCCACGTGCTCGCCATCAAGGACATGGCGGGGCTGCTGCGTGCCCCCGCCGCGACCCGGCTCGTCCGGGCGCTGCGGGAGAACTTCGACCTGCCGGTGCACCTGCACACCCACGACACCGCGGGCGGTCAGATCGGCACGCTCCTCGCCGCCATCGACGCCGGCGTGGATGCCGTGGACGCCGCGTGTTCGTCGATGTCCGGCACGACGAGCCAGCCCAGCCTGTCCGCCCTCGTCGCGGCCACCGACGGCACCTCCCGCCCGACCGGACTGGACATCGACAAGGTGTTCTCGCTCGAGCCGTACTGGGAGGCCGTCCGGCAGGTCTACACGCCGTTCGAGTCCGGCCTGCCCTCCCCCACCGGACGGGTCTACTTCCACGAGATCCCCGGCGGCCAGCTGTCCAACCTGCGCCAGCAGGCGATCGCCCTCGGCCTCGGCGACCGCTTCGAGGACATCGAGGACATGTACGCCGCGGCCAACCGCATCCTCGGCAACCTCGTCAAGGTGACGCCCTCGTCGAAGGTCGTCGGTGACCTCGCCCTCGCCCTCGTCGGGGCCGGCGCCGACCCCGACGACTTCGAGGCGAACCCGACGAAGTACGACATCCCCGACTCGGTCATCGGCTTCCTCGAGGGCGAGCTCGGCGACCCGCCCGGCGGCTGGCCCGAGCCGTTCCGCACCAAGGCCCTCCAGGGCCGGCAGGCCAAGCCGCGGGTCACCGAGCTCACCCCGGAGCAGGAGGAGGCGCTGCGCACCGACCCGCGCCGCACCCTCAACCAGCTGCTCTTCCCCGGCCCGACGCGGGAGTTCGAGGACAGCCGCGAACGCTTCGGCAACCTCTCCGTGCTCGGCACGATCGAGTTCCTCCACGGCCTGCAGCACGGCAGCGAGTACGAGGCCGAGATCGAGGCCGGCAAGCGGCTCCTCCTCGGCATCAGCTCGGTGGGCGAGGCCGACCGGCAGGGCATGCGCACGGTCATGTGCACCCTCAACGGGCAGTTCCGCCCGATCCAGGTCCGCGACCGCTCCGTCACGGCCGACGTCAAGGCGGTCGAGAAGGCAGACCTGTCGCAGGCCGGACACGTTCCCGCGCCGTTCTCCGGGGTCGTCACCCCCACCGTCGGCGAGGGCGACACCGTCGAGCCAGGCGGGGTCGTCGCGACGATCGAGGCGATGAAGATGGAGGCCAACATCACGAGTGCGGTCGGCGGCACCGTCGAGCGGCTCGCGATCAGCGGGCACCACCAGCAGGTCGAGGGTGGTGACCTCATCCTCGTCGTCTCCCCCGGCTGAGCCACCCACCAGGCAGCGCACCCGCGGAGCACCCGCGGTCCGACCGGCATCCGACACGGCATCCGACGTCGTGCGCGGCATCCGACGTCGTCCGTCACGAAAGCCCCGTGGGCCGGATCGCCTTCCTACGGTGGAGGGACCGCGTCCGACGAGGACGCGGCGCGTGCTCACACCCCGAACGAAGGAGAACAGCATGGGAATCGGCGACAAGATCGAGAACATGAAGGACGACGCGGTGGGCAAGGGCAAGGAGGCCGCGGGCAAGGCGACCGACAACGAGCGCCTCGAGGCCGAGGGTCGCGTCGAGCAGTCCGAGGCCGACCTCAAGCAGGCCGGCGAGAAGGCCAAGGACGCCTTCCGCAACTGATCCGCGACACGCACGAGGGCCACGCACCGCACCGGCGGCGTGGCCCTCGTCGTCCCGGCCGGCCACCCGCGCTACCGGCTGCCGCCGGACGACCCGCCGCCACCGGCTGCCGCCGGACGACGTGCCTACCAGCTGCCGCCGGACAACCCCCGCCACAGCTGCCGCCGGACGACGTGCCTACCAGCTGCCGCCGGACGACCCGCCGCCGCCGCCCCCGGAGAAGCCGCCTCCCCCGCTGAACCCGCTCGAGCCCGACGATCCCGGCGTCGAGACGAAGGTCCCGGCGGCGACCGTCGAGAACGAGTCCATGCTCGAGGCGACGTGGGAGAACCCGCCGGCCGACCAGTTGCCGACGTACCACGTCGGGCTCGCGACGACGTGCCCCGCGGCCGCGGCCGCCGCAGCGACCTCCTCGAACACCGTCGCCCACCGGTCGGCGAGGCCGAACACGATGGCGTAGGGCAGGAACCGGCTGAAGACGTCCTGCGCCTCCTCCCACCGGATCTGGTTCGCCTCGGCCGTCGCGATGTACCGCTCGAACCCCCGCGCCTGGGCCAGCACCGCCGACCCGGGCGCCGTGCGCGCGGCCATCCGGCGACCGAGCGCCCGCACGAGGAGGCCGGTGACGACGACGCCGCCGATGAGGACCCAGAACGGCGACAGGGGGAACCCGGCATCCGCGAACAGGCCGGACAGCGGGCCCCAGCCGAGGAAGACGACGAGCACCCCCGCCGCGAGCAGGACCGAGCCGAGGCCGACCCACCCCGCGCGCTGGCGCTCCGGGCTGCGCCGGAACCAGCCACGCTGGACGACCTCCTCGTACATGAGCCGCTCGACGGCATCCAGGGTGGGCTTGAAGTGGTTCTTGAGCTGGGAGAGGGCCACCCTCTCGCCCGTGGCGAACACCGAGTCGAGGAGCACCTGCTCGTAGGGGGCGAGGGCTCCGGTGGTCGCCGGCGGTGCCGTTCGGGTGAGCACCCAGTCGTCGGGCCGCAGGAAGCCCTGGTCGTCGCGGGCGATCTGCAGGTGGCCGCGCACGGCGAGGTCGACGAGGGTCGCGGTGACGTCGACGAGGTTGACCTGCTCGTCGAGGATCGTGCCGAGCATTCCGGGCTGGACCCCGGCGGGCGGGGTGAACTGCACCGCCACCGTGGGGTCCGGACCGCCGACGACGACCGGCACAACCTGCCCGACGCCGGGGGTCAGGCCGGGGGTGAGCCCGGCGTACTGCTCGTCACGGCCGCGCGTCCACACGAGCAGGCCCATGAGGGAGCCCGCGAGCAAGGGGAGCAGGATCCCGAGGCCGATCGCGAGCCAGCCCAGGGCGCGGGCGGCATCGGGGCTGACGAGCGCTCCGGAGGACGCGTCGACGTCGCCCTCGCGCAGGTCGGGGGTCAGGTCCCCGAAGGCGTCGCGGGGGTAGGACGTGAGCACGCTCGCGCCCTCCTCGGCCTCGAGGTCGGGCACGGCGAAGGTCGACGTCGCGCCCGGCGTCGCCTCGCAGGGCGTCGTCGACCCGAGGGGGCCGTGGAAGCAGGCGGCGCGGGTCGCCGCGGCGGGGCCGGTCACCCTCGCCGAGACCGACCGCTGCGGGAACCCGTTCGAGGTGTCGACGACGTTGTAGTAGAACTCAGCGGTGCCGTCGCCGATGTCGTTGACGATGCGCCCGAGGCGGAAGCGCACGACGTAGTCGGCCGTGCCGCTCACCGTGAGAGACGGGCTCCCGACCCGGATCTGGCGGTACGCACCGACGTCGGAGATCGCGATGTCGGTCGGGGCACCCGAGGGCGAGGTGACGGTGACGCCGGTCAGCTCGTAGTACCGGTACTGGGTCTCGCTGTCACGGTAGCCCGCGCGGACCTTGACGTTGCGCAGGATGCCGTGCCGCTCCTCACCGTCGGGGAAGCGCCAGCGGATCGACTCCGTGACGATGACCGAGCCGTCGGACTGGACCTGGAAGTCGGTGGAGAGCCGGTCGGCCTGCTCCTCGGCGGGCAGGACCGCCGTCGCGGGCCCCCACGCCGCCATCGGCGGCGCGGTGGGGTCGCCGATCGGTGCCGTGGCCTGGGGTGCCGTGGTGTGGGATTCCACTGATGCCGCCGCGCCGGCGCCGGCGGACGGTGTGGCGGACGGTGCGGCGAGCGCGACGGGGCCGCCGAGCACCGCCGCGAGGACGGCCCACACCAGGGAGCGCGCCGAGCGCGCGAAAGGACGTCGCGACCGGCGGGCGTGCCGCACTCAGGCCTCGCGGCGCGAGCGTGACGCGATGGCGCGGTCGGCCTCGCGCCGGTCCTGACGCTCGCGCAGGGCGTGGCGCTTGTCGTAGTTCTTCTTGCCCTTGGCGACGGCGAGCTCGACCTTGGCGCGGCCGTCCTTGAAGTACAGGGAGAGGGGGACGACGGTGTGGCCGGTCTCGCGGGTGGCCTGGAGGATCTTGTCGAGCTCGCGGCGGTGCAGGAGCAGCTTGCGGCGCCGGCGCGGGGTGTGGTTGTTCCACGTGCCGTTGGAGTACTCCGGGATGTGGACGCCCTCGAGCCAGAGGTCGTCGTCGCTGTCGAAGCCGGCCCAGCCGTCGACGAGCGAGGCCCGGCCCATGCGCAACGCCTTGACCTCGGTGCCCATGAGGACGAGGCCCGCCTCGTAGGTGTCCTCGATGAGGTAGTCGTGACGGGCCTTGCGGTTGCTCGCGACGAGCTTGCGTCCGGTCTCCTTGGCCACGGGAGTGAGGCTACCGCCCGGCCGGCCCGCTCCCCCAGCTGATGCCGGGCGGGTGCCCGCGCCGGGGGTCACAGCCAGCGGCGCGGGTCGACGAAGTCGCCGTTCTCGAGGGTCTCGAAGTGCAGGTGGCAACCGGTCGAGGTGCCCGTCGAGCCCTCGTAGCCGATGACCTCGCCGCGCGAGACCTTGCCACCCCACTGCCGGATCGAGCGAAGGTGGTTGTACGTCGTCGCGAGGTGCTCGCCCGACACGAGGCCGTGGTCGATGACGACGCGGTTGCCGTAGCCCCCACCGTCGCCGGCCATGATGATCGTGCCGCCTGCGGCCGCGCGCACGGCGGTTCCGCACGGCGCGGCATAGTCGCGGCCGGAGTGCAGGCGCCAGATCTGGTAGACCGGGTGGAAGCGCGTCCCGAACTCCGAGCTGACCCGGCCGCTCATCGGGCGGCTGAGGTAGCCGTCGTCGCTCCCTCCCCCGCCGCCACCGCTGGACCCGGACCGCGACGAGCCCTGGCTCTGCTGGCTCGCCGCGGCTCGGCGGGCTGCCTCCGCGCGGCGGGCTGCCTCGGCGCGACGGGCGGCCTCGGCCCGGCGCCTGGCCTCGGCGGCCCGCTGGGCGAGGACCTTCTTCAGGCGCGACTGCTCCGCCTTCATCGACGCGAGTTTGGCCTTCTCCGACGCGAGCTGGCCCGCGACCGCCTCGGCCTGGCTGGCCTGCTGCGCCGCGAGTGCGTCGAGCTCGGCCTTGGCCCGGGCGGCGGCATCGCGGGCCTGCTCGGCGCGGGCGAGGGCCTGCTCGGCCTTCTTCTTCTTCGCCGCCGAGTCGGCCCGCAGCGCGGAGAGGTGGTCCTCGAGCGCGGTGAGGCTCGCCTGCTCGGTGGCCAGGCGGTCCATCGTCTCGCCCTGGACGTCCATGACGGTGTCGACGAGGGCGATCCGGTCGGCGAACTGCTGGGGGTCGGTGCTCGACAGGGCCATGTCGAGCTGCCCGAAGCCCTGCTCCTGGTAGATCTGCGCGGCGAACTGGGCGACCCGCTGACGGCCCTCGGCGACCTCCTTCGTCGTCGCGTCGAGCTCGGCCTCGGCCTTGTCCTCGCTCGCCCGGGCGGCCTCGAGCTCCTGCGCAGCGATGGCGTTGGCGCGGTCGGCGGCCGCGGCAGCGGCCTGGGCCTCGTCGAGCACGGCGCGGGCGCCGGGGAGCTTGCTCTTCGTCGACTGCAACGCGGTGTACGCGGCCGAGAGCTCCGCGCTCGTCTCGTGGAGGTCCTCCTCGAGCTGGTCGACCTGCGCGTCGACCTTGCGCTTCTCCGCGCCCGGGTCCGAGGCCGGTGGCCGCGCGCTCGCGGAGGTGGTCGCCAGGGCCCCAGCGCACAGGAAGGCCGCTCCGAGGGCGAGTGCCCGTCGTGGGGCGCCGGGCAGTGGCGCGCGTCCAGGTCGTCCCATGATCACCATTGGTAACACGTTTCACTCGGGTTGTGGTAGCCAACGGGCCGAGATTCCGCGGCGTGTCCCTGCCCACAGCACGGCGAGCGGCCCACAGCACCGACGAGCGCGCCGCACAACAGGCAGTAACGACGCCCGCGCGCCGGAGCCGTGCTCAGCCGCGACCTCGACCCTGCGCACTGCCTGTTGGCAGACCCGGGGCTCCACCGGATGCCGCGCGACGGCATCCCGTGTGCGTCCGGCTCCGGCGTGGCCTGCCCACAGCACGGCGACTGGCCCACAGCACCGACGAGCGCGCCGCACAACAGGCAGTAACGACGCCGGCTTGCCGGAGCCGTGCTCAGCCGCGACCTCGACCCTGCGCACTGCCTGTTGACAGACCCGGGGGTGGCGGTCGCAGCCGCAGGGTCGTCTGTTCAGACCCGCAGATGGCTGTTCAGACCCGCAGGTGGGTGTTCAGACCCGCAGGTAGCGGCGGAGCGTGACCATGCTCGTCAGGACGGCGAGCGCCGTCACGCCGAGCAGCATCCACGGGGCGAGGAACCACACGTCCGAGGTGCCGATGAACGCCTGGCTCAGCGCGATCTGGCTCGCCCCCTCGTCGAAGACGTACTGCATGAGGGCGAGGAGCAACCCGACCGCGAGGACGACCCCGAGCGCCGAGACGATGACCATCTCGGTGAGGAACGGCATCCGGATGGTCCAGTTCGACGCCCCGACGAGGCGCATGATGCCGATCTCCCGGCGCCGGATGAAGGCCGCCTGCCGGATCGTCGTCGCCATGAGCAGGGCCGCACAGGCGACCATGAGCCCGGCGAGGAGCACGGCGAAGAAGGTGACGTAGTTGATGATCGTGAAGAACTTGCTGAGCACCTTCTCCTGGTCCTGGACCGTCGCCACGCCCGGGGCGCCCTCGAACTGGCTCGTCACGACGGCGTACTTCGTCGGGTCGGCGAGCTGCACCCGCAGGCTCTGGGGGATGTCCCCGACCTCGACGTTGCCGGCGATGGGGCTGTTGCGGAACTGCTCCCGGAACCGTTCGAACGCCTCCTGCTCGGACTCGTAGAAGACCGCCTCGACCTCGGGCAGGGCCTCGAGCTGGTCCTGGATCGCGGTCTTCTGGGCCTCGGTGACGGCCCGGCCCTCGCAGTTGGGCTGGAGGGAGTCGGTGGTGCACAGGTAGATCGAGACCTGGATCCGGTCGTACCAGTAGCCCTTCATCGTGTCGGCCTGGCGCTGGGCGAGCAGGCCGAGGCCGAGGAGGAACATCGAGACCATCGTCACGAGGACGACCGAGGCCGCCATCGACTTGTTGCGTCGCAGGCCGGAGCCGACCTCGGAGAGCAGGAAGCGGGGCTGCACGGCTCAGACCTCCGCGGTCGGGTGGTAGGTGGCGTCCTGCTCGTCGCGCACGACGTGCCCGTCGGCGAGCTGGATGACGCGGCGGCGCAGGTCGTTGACGATGTCGTGGTCGTGGGTGGCCATGACGATCGTCGTGCCGGTGCGGTTGACCCGGTCGAGCAGGCGCACGATGTCGAGGCTGATGGCCTGGTCGAGGTTGCCCGTGGGCTCGTCGCACAACAGGATCTGCGGCCGGTTGACGACGGCGCGGGCGATGGCCACGCGCTGCTGCTCGCCGCCGGACAGCTGGTGCGGGAAGCGCTTCTCCTTGCCCTCGAGGCCGACCATCTCGAGCGTCTCCGGCACGAGCTGGCGGATGACGTGCCCCGGCTTGCCGATGACCTGCAAGGCGTAGGCGACGTTCTCGTGGACCGTCTTGTTCGGCAGGAGCCGGAAGTCCTGGAACACCGCGCCCATCTCGCGCCGCAGCCGGGGCACCTGGCGCATCGGCATCGTGTTGAGGTCGTGGCCCGCGACGAGCACCTTGCCCTCGGTCGCGGCCTCCTCGCGCAGCGCGAGCCGCAGCATCGTCGACTTGCCGGACCCCGATGGACCGACGACGAAGACGAACTCGCCCCGGTCGATGTCGAGGGTCACGTGGTCGAGCGCGGCCCGGGTCGACCGGGGGTAGACCTTGGTGACGTTCTCGAAGCGGATCATGGAAGAAGTGGCCTCACGGGAGGTCTGGAGCGGACAACGGGCTGCACCACGCGGCGCGGCCCCCCTGCAGGATAGGTGGGCACGTCGTGGATGCCGTTCAGCCCGTCACCCTTCGGCGGGTCCGAGGGTCGGCAGGCCGGATGTGTCGGGGGGAAGGAGGACCTCGCGGAAGGTCGCGGCGACCATGGCGGCCGCCCGCTCGGCCTCCTCGCGCGGCAGGAACGGGCCCTGCGGCACGTCGTCGGGCCAGAACCGCAGGTAGTCCTGGCCCTCGGCGGGCGACGGGCGGTGCCAGCCGAGGGCGAGCAGCGCGGCGTCCTCCTCGGGCGCGAGGGGGAACGACCCGCCGACGACCTCGCCCCCGACGCAGTGCCCGCGCAGGAGGTCGTCGACCCGCTCGAGCCGCACCCACGGGGCGACCGGCACGTGCCGGGCCGGGACGAACCCGCCGAGGCGCGCCTTGCGCAGGCGTACCGGGCGCTGCGCCTCCTCGGGCGCGCTGACCGTGAGGGCCTGGCCGTCGGCGAGGGCGGTGACCCGATCGGCGAGGTGGGCGACCCACGCGGCCCGGGCGCCGGCATCCGGCTGCTGCGTCGTCACGGCTCAGCCCTCGGCGGCGGCCTTGTCCCGGGCGATGCGCCACCGGATGCCGGCCTCGATGAAGCCGTCGATGTCGCCGTCGAAGACGCCGGAGGTGTTGCCGACCTCGTGCTCGGTGCGCAGGTCCTTGACCATCTGGTACGGGTGCAGGACGTAGGAGCGCATCTGCTCGCCCCAGCTCGCCTTGACGTCGCCCGCCAGCTCCTTGCGCTCGGCGGCCTCCTCGGCCTTCTTGAGCAGCAGGAGGCGCGACTGGAGCACGCGCAGGGCGGCGGCGCGGTTCTGGATCTGGCTCTTCTCGTTCTGCATCGACACGACGGTGCCGGTCGGGATGTGCGTCATGCGCACCGCCGAGTCGGTCGTGTTGACCGACTGGCCGCCGGGGCCGCTCGAGCGGAAGACGTCGACCTTGATGTCGTTCTCGGGGATCTCGATGGTGTCGGTCTGCTCGATGAGCGGCACGACCTCGACGGCGGCGAAGCTCGTCTGGCGGCGGCCCTGGTTGTCGAAGGGGCTGATCCGCACGAGGCGGTGGGTGCCGCCCTCGACGCTGAGGTTGCCGTAGGCGTAGGGGACATCGACCTCGAAGGTGGCCGACTTCAGGCCGGCCTCCTCCGCGTAGGAGGTGTCGAGCACCTTGACCGGGTAGCCGTGCCGCTCGGCCCAGCGCAGGTACATCCGCATGAGCATCTCGGCGAAGTCGGCCGCGTCGACTCCCCCGGCGCCGGCGCGGATCGTGACGACGGCGGCCCGCTCGTCGTACTCGCCGGAGAGCAGGGTGCGGACCTCGAGCTCGCCGACGGCCTTCCGGACGGCCGCGAGCTCGGCCTCCGCCTCGGCGAGGGTCTCGGCGTCGTTCTCCTCCTGGCCCATCTCGACGAGGGCCTCGAGGTCGTCGATGCGGGCGTCCATGCCGGTGACGCGCTCATGCTCGGCCTTGGCGCGGGAGAGCCCGGAGGTGACGACCTGCGCCTTCTCCTGGTCGTCCCACAGGTTCGGGTCGGACGCCTGCCGCTCGTACTCGGCGATCGTCGCCTCGAGCCTGGTCAGGTCGGTCACCTCGCGCACGGACGACATCGTCGTGCGGAGGTCCTTGATCTCCTGGGAGAAGTCGACAGCCACGAGGGTCAAGCCTACGGCAGGGCTGCTCGTGCGCAGGCCGGTGGATGCCGTCCGCCCGCCTCGCGATGTGCCGGTCCGGATGGGTGCCGGTTCCCGCCGTCTTCCGTCGCCTCCCTGCCCGGCCCGGCCGGTCCCGGACTACGGCGCGGACTCCGACTCACACTCCGACTCCGACTCCGTCCCCGACCCCGCCCGTCGTCGTACCGACGACGAGGGGCCGTCGTGGGTACGACGGCCCTCGTGCGTGCGGGTGCACCTCAGGGGTGGGTCACCGCAGGGCCTTGGTGCCCTTGAACTGGAACTCGACCTTGCCCTTGGCCTTGCCCTAGCGCTAGCCCACGGATGGGGCGCTCGGACGGTCCCGTGCACGCGGGTTCTGCGGAGGGTACGTAGAAGTCCTCATACCCACGCCGGCACCCGGCTCGGTTGCATGGCTGCTCACCGTCACCCACCACGACAAAGGAGACACCCATGTCCACCAGTTCCACCCTGGGCCGCCGCGTGCTCGTCGGCACGGCCGCCGCTGCGGCCCTCGTGATGGGCGCCGCCCCTGCCATGGCGCACCACTGCTTCATCCCGATGTACAGCCTCAACGCCCCGACCTCGAGCAACTGGCTCGTGTTCAGCGCCGAGGACGGCGCCGGGTTCGGTGGCTACGCGGCCGAGTGCGAAGGTGCGGCCGAGGCCGGCTACGACGCCCTGCGGGCCGCGGGGATGCCGGTCGGCATCAAGATCTTCGAGAAGATGACCATCGGTGACCCCAAGCACACCGGCCGGATGAACCCGAACGGGGCCAACGGCGTCGGCCTCGAGTACTTCGAAGCCGGCTCCGGTCTGCCCGACGAGATGGTGGAGACGTGGATCGAGGGCGCGGAGGGCTACGCCTGCTGACACGTCCGCGTGACAGGGACCGAGGTCCCGGCCGGGACGCAGGGGACCCCGGCCGGGACCTCGCCCGACGCCGCGCCGAGCATGCCGGCATCCGACATTCCGTGGATCTTCGCCGGTCGGCCGCCTGTGACGCCGCTACGGTGTCGGCCATGACCGAGGGGGATCCGGCGCTGACGCTCATCACCGAGCTCGTCGCGCGGATGGCCGGCACCGACGAGGTGCTGGCCCGCGTCGACTCGATGCTCGACCTCGTAAGCGATGTCGTCGAGGCGCACGTGGGGCTCGTCGTCCAGGCCGACCCCTCCCACACGTCGGTGCGCGTGGTCGGCCGCCGCATCGCACCCGGGAGAGGTGTCTCGCTCTCGCGAGAGCTCGAGCTCATGCGGGCGAGCGACCCGCTGCTCGACCCGGTGACCCGAGGGGACCTGACGCCGCGCACCGCCGAGAGGGAGTTCGGTGCCGCCGCGTGGGCGGCATCCCACCAGCGTGCCGGGTGCCTGCGGTACTGCGGGGCCGACCAGGTCTGCAGCCTGCCGCTCGTCGGCGGACCCGACTTCGTCATCGCCATGTTCGGGCGAGCCGGCGCTGACTTCTCCGACGACCACCTGCGGCTCCTCACGACCATCCGCCCCGTCGTGGCCGGTGTCGTGGCCCTGGCCGGCCTGCGGCCGCTGCCGTTGCCGGCCGAGGGCCCGCGGCTCACGGCGCGCGAGACCGAGGTGCTCGTCCTGCTCGCGAGGGGACACACGAGCTCGCGCATCGGTCGGGTGCTCGGCACGTCGCCGCGCACGGTCGAGGTGCACCTCGGCCGGATCTACGACAAGCTCGGCGTCCGCGACCGACTCTCCGCCGTGCTCGCCGCGTACGACCGGGCCCTCATCCCGCCCCGCTCGGACCGGGTCGCCCGCGACGGCGTCTGAGTGCGCGGGGTCGGCGGTCAGGGCCGCACGAGGTCAGCGCGGACCCGGGGCCATCGCGGCCTCTCGGGTCAAGGCAGCACGACGTCCGCACGCGCCCGCGAGACCACCGAGATGGTCACCGACACCCCGAGCTCGCGCAGCGCCGGGCCGATCATCGGGAGCTCCGCCTCGCCGGTCAGCGCCACGACGGCGGTGCGTCCGTCAGGGGTGCCGGTGCCCGGGGCGAGACGCCATCCGAGGAGGCTGGCCGGGCGCGGCCGGCTGCCGACGTACGCGGCCGCCCGCTCCCGGACGGAGGCGTTGCTCAGCGGCAGCGACTCCCCCACGCCTTGCCGGTAGGCAACGTCGTCTAGGGCGTTCGCGGCGCTCAGGGCCGCTCCGTCCGCGACGTCGAGCAGGCGCATCCGCGACAGGTGGGCCGAGGTGACGGCGATGGTGCCCGCGACGAGGACCATCGCGATCACCGCGAGACCGAGAATGAACAGCGCGACCGACCCCTGCTCGTCCCGAGGTCGGTGCGCCGCCTGGTGCGGAGGTGAGGCCGCCGCCTCACGCCGAGGCCGGTGCGCCCCCTCGTCCGGAGGTGGGGACGCCGCCTCACGCCGAGGTCGGGGCAGCTCCTCGACACGTGGTCGGGGCACCTCCTCGGCGCGTGGTCGGGGCACCCCCAGCGGATTCGGCTCACTGTCCCGCCGGTCCGCGACCGGGCGCGTTCCCCCATCGGACGGCCGAGCGACAGGCGTGCTCACGACAGCCCCCGGAACCGGTCGACCGTCGACAGGTGGCTCGCGCTCACCCGGACCGACAGGGGCACGACGTCCCGCACGAAGGACGGCACGAGGGGTAGGGGCACCCGCACGCTTGCCGTCGTCTCGACGCGGCCGTCGGGTCGCAGGCACGGGGTGCCGTCGCACGCGACCGCGAGGCGCCCCGCCTCGTCGAACGAGTGGTCCATGAAGGCGATCCGGGCTGCCGCCTGCGCGCGCGACGGCGCCGCTTCCCCGCTCGATGCGGTGACGTACGCACGCCCAGCCTCGCGAGCCGCCTGGCTCACGGCGTACGAGCCCGCCTGCAACCGCGCCATCATGAGGACGAGGTAGACGAGGGGGATGAGCATGAGGACGGCCAGCACGACGAACTCCACGACGGCGCTGCCCCGCTCGTCGCGTGCTCGGGGCGCACCCCGGGTGCTCACTGGGACTCCGCGAAGGCGCGGCCCACGACGTCGAGGCGGTCGTCCGGACCCAGCAGCCCGACGACCGGGACCGGGGCGACGACCCGGACCTCGACGACCCGCACCCCGCCGACGACGGTCTCGCGCGAGGTCACGCTGCGGGCGTACCTCGGCGAGAGGGACTGGCTGATGAGCGCCTGGGTACGCGAGACCCCATGCCCCGCAGCGGCATCCGCCCGGGCTCCTAGGCGCGCCCCCTCGGAGGCACACGAGATGAGTGTGTTCCGCGTGTGCAGCACGAGCCCGAGCTGGAAGACGGCGAGGAAGAGCACGACGACGAGCACGGACACCATCGCGAAGTCCGCGACGGCCGCGCCGCGCTCGTCCCCCGTCGTCCGCATCGCCTGCGGTCAGCCGCTCACGGAGGACAACGCGCTCTGGAACATGGTGAGCAGCTGGTCCTTCGCGACGACCCAGAGCGCCGTGACCAGGCCGGCGGTCATGAGGGTGATGAGGACCCAGCCGGGAACGTCGCCCCGCTCGGCGCGGCGCGTCCCCCTCGCTGCGAGGTGGTGGCCGGCGGCGTGCAGGCGTGCGGACAGGGTGCGAGTGATCGACATGGGTCGGCCTTTCCTGGTGGTCAGAGCGTGAACTGGAAGAAGGTGAAGCCCGGGAAGACGGCGAAGAGCACGGTGACCGGAAGGATCATGAACACGACGGGCACCATCATCGCGATCTCCTTGCGCCCGCCGGCCTCCATGAGGGCGCGCCGGCCCTCCTCGCGGACGTCCTGGGCCTGCGCGCGCAGGACGTCGGCGAGCGGGGTGCCGCGTTGCACCGCGATGATGACGCCATCGACGAACCGACGCAGGCTCGGCAGCCCGGTGCGGTCGGCCAGGCCCTGCAACGCCGTCGGCAGGTTGGCGCCGGCGCGGGCGTCCGCGAGGCACCGGCGCAGCTCGCCGGCGAGCTCACCCCCGGACAAGCGGCACACCCGGTCGAGGGCGCCGACAGCCCCCTCGCCCGCCCCGACCGACAGTGCGAGCAGCTCGGCGACGGTGGGGAACTCGGTGAGCATCCGGGCCTCGCGCCGGGCGGCCCGCCGCGACAGCGAGTAGTCGGCGCCGGTGACGCCAAGACCCGCGCCGATGAGCGCCATCATGACGACGGTGACGGCACCGGCATCCTGAAGCACGAGCAACACCGTGCCGAGCAGGCCACCGAGCACCGCACCCACGGCACTCCAGAGCACCTGCTCGGCGCGGAACCGGTCGACGTCGGCAGCCAGGCCCGCGCGGAGCTGGCGCCGTCGCACGCTGTCGGCGCCGCCCATGACCCGTTCGACGACCCGGCCCAGGTCACGCACGACGGGCGCCGCCACGACGGCGAAGCTGCCACCGGGTGGGCGTTCGTCATCGAGGAGCCGCGACGGCCGCGGCGTGTCGCGCAGGTACGGCAGCACCCGCCCGGCCAGGCCGGGGTGCCGGTGTCGCGGGAGACCGGCCCACACGAGGAAGAGGCCGAGGCCCATGACGAACCCGAGGGCGGCACCGGAGCGCGCCAGCGTGCTCACCGCAGCACCCGCTCGTCCTCGGGCAGCCGGCCGATCCGCAGCATCGACCAGTAGGCGAAGGCGGTGAGCACTCCACCGACGGCGAGCACCGCGACGCCGAGGCCGGTCGAGTAGGCGCGCACGGACTCGGGGTTCGTCGACAGCATCGCGAGCACGAGCCACGGAGCGGCCACGGCCAGCCGGGCGGCGTTGACCGTCCAGGACTGGCGGGTCTCGAGCTCGGCGCGGGTCCGGGCGTCCTCGCGCAGGAACCCGGACAGGGTGCGCAGCAGGTGCCCCAGGTCGGTGCCGCCGACCTCCCGGGCGATCCGCAGGCTCTCCACGAGCCGGTCGCCGACGGGGTCGCTCAACCGGTCCTTGAGCCGGTCGAGCGAGTCGTGGAAGCGACCGGTGAGGCGGTAGTCGTCGGCGAACGCCAGGAAGGGCTCGCGCAGCTCGTCGGGGCCGCGCGTGCCGAGCTGGGCCAGAGCCTCCGGCAGGGCCATGCCCGCGCGCACGCCGGAGGTGATGTTGTCGACGGCGTCGGGCCACAGGTCCCGCAGGCGAGCGCGGCGACTGCGCGCGCGCCGACGCACGAGGGCAACGGGAGCGAACGCCGCCATCAGCGCGAAACAGGCCGCGATGGGCAGCACGCCGACGGTCGCCTGGACGAGCGCGAGGACGAGGGCGAAGGCCACGACGCACGCGAACACCAGGGTGCGCACGGACAGCCCGGCGAACCCGGCCTGGACGATCTCGTCGGACAACCGGTCGAGCGGGCCCGTGCGACTGACGCTCCTCGGCGGGGCCGGGGTGGGGACCCACAGGCTCCACCAGATGAGGAACAACCCGGTGCCCAGCAGGAGCCCGAGCAGCACTCCGGTCATCACGCCGCCTGCGCCAGAAGCGCGGACAGGTCGTAGCCGGCCCGCTCGAAACGGTCCTCGTGGGGCGGGAACCCGTCCGCTCGCCGCAGCTCGCCATCGCGTCGCACGAAGACGTCGGCGATCTCCACGACGTCGCCCTCCACCCGACCGGGCACCGCGGCCACCTCACGCACGGTGCGGCGACCGTCCCGCTCCAGGGCGGCGTGGACGACGAGGTCGATCGACGCGGCGACGGTCGGCACGACGAACCGCGCGGACACGTTCTCACCGGCCAGCAGCGGCAGGGTGCACATCTTCGTGACCGCCTCGCGGGCACTGTTGGCATGCAGGGTCGCCATCCCGGGAAGCCCCGAGTTCAGCGCGATGAGCAGGTCGAGGCTCTCGGCCTGGCGCACCTCACCGACGATGATCCGTGACGGTCGCATCCGCAGGGCCTCCTTGACCAGGCGCCGCAACGGGACCTCACCGGTGCCCTCCAGCGAGGGCTGCCGGCACTGCATCGCCGCCACATCACGGTGCGGGATGCGCAGCTCGAAGACCTCTTCGCACGTGACGATGCGCTCCCGGGGCGGCACGGCCGAGGCGAGGCAGTTGAGCAGCGTGGTCTTGCCCGCCTGCGTCCCGCCGGCGACCAGGACGTTCAGGCCGGAGGCGACGGCGGCCTCGAGGAAGCGCGCCGCCTGCCTCGTCAGTGTGCCCAGCCGCACGAGGTCGTCCATCGAGTCGGCCTTGACGACGAACTTGCGGATGTTGACGAACCAGTGGTCCTTCGTGATGTCCGGGATGACGACGTGCAGGCGGCTGCCGTCGGGCAGCACGGCATCCACGAACGGCGACGACAGGTCGACGCGGCGACCGGACGACTTGAGCATCCGCTCGACGAGGTCGCGCACCTGGTCGTGGGCCAGGAGCGTCGTCGTCAGCTCTGCGACGCCGCTGCGCGCCACGAACACCTTCGACGGCTCGTTGACCCAGATCTCCTCCACGGAGGGGTCGTCGAAGTACTGCTGGAGCGGCCCGTAGCCGGCGACCGTGTCCCACACCGCCCGGGAGGCGGCGTCGACGTCGGACAGCACCGGCATCCCACCGAGCATCGACCGCTCGTCGTAGTCGGCGACGGCGTCGCGCACGAGCGACCGCACCTTCACCTCATCGCGCGCCGGGTCCAGCCCGGAACGACGGATCAGCTCACGCACCTCGCTCTCGAGCACGCGAACGGCGTCCACAACCCCTCCTCCCGTCGGTCGAGCCCCTCGCCGACCGATGTGCCGAGCCCCTAGGGAACCCGACCGGACGCCGCTTCGCATCCCGAGCGGGCAACCTGTGGACAACGGCCCGACACCACCCACGCTGTGGACGGGCAGCCAGCGTGTCGCTGCCCGCTGCCGGCGTGCCGCTGCCCCGGCCGGCGCAGTCGGGCGCCACTCCTACCCGGGGGGCTGACGCTCCTCGCGCCGGTGCAGCGCGGTCAGCTCGGCCAGTGCCACGGGGTCGAGCTGCTCCGGTCGTGCCACCGCCAGGCGCACGCCGGTGCGGGCCCGCAGGGTCGCCGTCCGAGCGTCGCCTTCTACGTGGGCACGTTCTCCGACGACCGCACCGGGCCCCAGCACGCCGACCTCCGTGCCGTCGACCTCGACCGCCAGCAGGCCGTCGAGCAGCAGGTAGACCGGCCCGGCCGGCGACCCCTGCTCGATGACCACGTCGCCTTTCCGCATCCGCCGCACCTCGGGTCGCTCACCACCGCGCATGATGGTGCTCGCCAACCGCCGCTCCAACGCGCTCTCCGCCTGGGCGACCACAGCAGGGGCGTCCTCGTCGCCCCACGGCGTGTGCGTGCCGTGCGAGCCGCGGTACCACTGGAGGAACCTCGTCGCCCCACTCTTGGCCGTCAGGCTGCCGTCGGGTCCGTAGAGCCAGTGCCGGGGGAACGCGCTGGCGCCGGCCAATGCGAACTCGGCTCGCCCGTCGGCGTGCAGCGTCAGCGCCATGGTCGTCCACACGACGGGCGCCGCCACCCGGGCGAACGGGTGACCCTGCACCCGCCGGGGTGCCGGCAACCCGGTGCGTCCCCCGAAGGTCTGGCGGAAGGTCGCGGTCGTGTCGGTGACGGTCGGCTCCTCGCGCAGGAGGTCGAGCTCGAGGCCCGCCAGCCGCGTCGACCAGCCGCCGACCCGCACCGTGGTGCCGCCCATGACACCGCGGCTGCTGCCGTCGTACCGCGCTGCCGTGACTCGGCCGTCGTCGACCTCGATCACTCCCGACAGCCGGTGGGCGAAGCGGAACACGTCATCGGCCGCCAGCTGTTCCAGGGTGGTTCCCGGGCCGATGTCGTCCGGCGGGGGCGTGTCGTAGTGGGTGAGGCCCAGCTCGAAGGGGGCCCGCAGCAGGGGCGCGTCCTCGATGGACTCGGAGGGTATCCAGCTCACGGTGGTGACGCCGGCGGAGTGTTCCATGTGTGCCTCCTCGCGACAGGTTCGGTATGCCCCGGGGACGGACGTCCACCGTCGGTTGACGAGACCGGTCAGGGCCCCGGGAGGTACTCCTTGAACCGCGCGGCCGGAGCGCCGTCACCGTGCACGGTAACAGCGTCCACACCGCGCCGGCCGAGGAGGAACAGGGCCACGTCCGAGGGCGAACCGGTGATCGTCGTCCTGACCGGGGAGGTGGCCGCGGAGGTCCACCGGCCCTGGTCGTCGGCCCCGAAGCGCAGGCAGTCGCCGCCGCCGCGCACCTCGATGACGACCCCCGGCGGCGGCACCGTGCCGGCGGCGTCGGAGAGGACGGGACCGAAGACGGCCAGGGTCGCGAACGTGGCTCGGCAGACGTCCGGGGCAAGGGTGTCGTCATCGCCCACCGCCGCCGCCAGGTCGCTGCCATGGACACCGGCTTCCATCGTGAAGATCGCACCGGCCAACGGGACGGAGACGTCGCCATAGGGCATCGGCAGTGACTCCGGGACCGCCCTCGGGTCCGCCGCGGCCCGCTCCTCCAGCGCGTCCAGGGCAGCGACGAGCCGGCCACAGCTGCGACGCAACGCGTCCAGCACCTCGTCGCGTGAGGCACCCGGCTCGGGGGAGCGGCCCTGCGCGGCCTCGCTGTCTCCACGCAGGGCACGTTCCACCGCATCGGCCTCGAGTGACGTCCCCCAGCACGCGTGCGCGGCGAGGTCCGACACCGCCCACCCTGCCAACCGGGTGGGCGCCCCCCAGCACTCGGGGTGCTCCGTCAGCCGCTCGAGGAACGTCTGCCACGACCGTTGGATGCCGTCACGCACCTGGATGCCGTCACGCACCGGCGCGGCCCTCCTCCAGCGTGTCGTCACCGCTGAGCCGTGCCCGGGACCGGTCCGGTGCGACCGCCGCGCTCGTGGACCAGGGCGCCGGCCGCGGCACCGGCCTTCCGGAGCGCACCGCCTCCAGCACGGCGCGGGAGCGCGCCGCCGCGGGGCCGCTCCCCTGCTCGTCGTTGGCCGAGACCGCCCGGCGCAACAGCTCGACCGCCGTGTCGGTGTGCCCGGCCGCGGCATGGGCCACCCCGGCGAAGTGCGCCGCGGAGCCCAGGCACAGCGCGCCCGAGCCCAGCACGATGGTCTGGGCCGCCGAGGGCGTCAGCAGCTCGGCCAGCCGGCGCGACGCCTCGCGCTGCCGCAGCACGGCGGCCGCTTCCGCGGCGTACGCGAGGTTGTAGAGGAGGCTGAGGTCTCGCGGCAGGGACTCGAACCCGTCGGAGGCGGGCCGATGAAGGTGCCGACGGGCCTTCTCGGCGTCGCCTGCGGCCATGTGGGCGTAGGCGAGCACCACGGCGAACCGTTCCGCCATGGGCAGCAGCACGGGCTCGTGCACAGCCAGGACCTGCGCGACCGTGCCGTGGTCCACCCCCAACGCCACGGCCTGCACGAGGTGCACGAGCCCGGCGTCCTGGTACCCCCAGCGGGTGCCCTCGATCCGGAACTGCTCGATGAGCTGCGCGGCGGCCGGATCGCCGGTGCGCAGTGCCTCCATGGCCCTCCACATGGCGGGGTACCAGAGGTACAGCGGGCGGCCGAGGTCGGTGATGGCGGTCTCGGCGTCCCGTCGGGCGGCACCCGCCTCCGCCATGCGCCCCGCTGCGAGCAGGTCCAGGTAGCGCATCCGCACAGCCTCGATGAGCAGCTCGGCGTCCCCCGAGCGTCGGGCCGCGTGGACCGCTTCCGCGGAGCCGTCCAGCCTGGCGCGGAGGTGGTGCGGCTCGGTCAGGACGGCCCGTTCGGCCACCAGGGCCGCCGCCAGGGCCCCGGGATCGTCTCCGAGGCGAGCCAGGCTGATGGCCTGCGCCAGCCCGGCCGACCCGTTCGCCAGGTCGCCGCCGTAGGCGTGGGCCCGTCCCCGCGCCGCCGACAGGCGGGAGCGGGTCGCGACGTCGTCGCTGGGCACGGACGACTCGGCCCGATCCAACAGCGCGAGGCCGTCCGGGCCCCAGGTGTCGCGCGGCAGCCGGCTGGCCAGCAGGGCGTCCTCGTAGCCGAGCGCGGCGGCGACCAGCACCTCTCCCCGCTGGCTCGACGCCGCCTCCTCGAGGTCGTCGACGACGTCCCCCTCCAGCTCGGCGGAGGCAGCGGCGAAGGCCCGCATCGCCTCGTCGAGCATGCCGGCTCGACGAAGCGCCTCCCCTCGTCGCACCTGTCGCTGGGCGGTGGTGACGGCATGGGCACGAGAGGCCGGCTGCAACGACAGGGCCTGGTCCAGCAGCTGGGCGGCGCGGTGCGGTTCGCCCCTCAGGTGCCCTTCGGCCGCCTGCGCCAGTCGCCGAGCCGCTTCCTCGGCGACGTCGTCACGGTCGATGCCGTCCCGATCGCTCGCGAACACCGGCAGGCTCGCGTGGGCGGCGGCGAGATGCGTTCCGACGAGCTCGTCCACGAGGGGCGGTTCCGCCGTCGCGGCCATCCAGCGCGCGAAACGCAGGTGCAACCCGGCGCGCACCCGTCGGGGAAGGGTGGCGTAGGCGACATCCCGCAGGAGCGCATGCCGGTAGGTGTACGCGTCGGGCGAACCGAAGCCGTCGTGGGGTCCGAACAGCAGGCCGAGGCTGCCGAGCTCGCCGAGCCCGCCGCCGGGCTGGTCGATGCCGAGCACTGGCAACGCTCCGGCCGGGAAGCTGCGCCCCGGGATCGACCCTGACGTGGCCACCCGGCGTGCGGCGTCGCTGAGCTCGTCGAGCTGGCTCTGGTACACGCCGTGCACCGTGGAGGGCAGTGTCATGTCCTGCCCGCCCGTCAGGTGCCAGTGCCCGTCGCCTGCGCGCCGCAGGACGTCGGCCTGGACCCAGGTGCGCAACAGCTCCTCCACGAAGAGCGGGTTCCCTCGTGCGCTCGCCGCGACTGCACCGGCCACGGCGTCGGGCACCACGCCCCGGCCCACCAGCGCGTCGATGAGGTCTCGCACCCGCGCCGGGTCGAGGGGGGCCAGCTGCAGCAGCTGCGCGCCGGGAAGCGGATCAGCATCGGCGCCGGCGATGAGCGAGGGACGGCACGTCGCGACCACGAGCCGGTTCACCGCGCTCGGCGCGTGGAGCGCCGTGCCCAGGAAGTCGCGCACGTCGGCGATGCAGTCGTGCACGTCCTCGACGAGCCACAGGACCCGACGATCCGTGGGGGTGAGCGCATCGAGGACGGCGATCCACGAGGTGTAGCGCTCCTGCGGTTCGGCCTCCGTCGCGGTGTCGTCGAGCAGCGCCACGGTGTGGTCGACGGCGACCTCCGCGCGCCGTCCGGTCAGTCCCCGGTCGCGCAGACGGTCGAGCAGCCGCTCGTGCGTCGTGCCCCGCCCTGGGTTCTGGTCGAGAGCCGCCCGGACGAGTCGGGCGATGACCGCGAAGCCGCGGTCGAGCCCGTCCCCCACGTTGCTGCGCCACACCGGGTAGCCCGCCGCCAGCGCCCGTGACTCGAGCTCGTCGAGCAGACGGGTCTTGCCCGCGCCCGGCGGCGCGTTGACCAGCCATCCGGCGGCCGGCCGGGTGGCAGCTGAGAGCGACTCGAGCAACTGGGCGATCTCGTGGTCGCGTCCGATCGTCGGAGCCGTCAGCCCTGCCAGCGCCCAGGTGCGCGACGGTGTGTCGCGAGGTGCCTGCACCTGCCAGGCCGGAACCGGCTCGGCCTTGCCCTTGAGCGACAACCCTCCTCGTGGCTGCAGGACGTAGGCCGCTTCGGCGGCCAGCGCGGTTCCGGCGCCGACGAGCACGGTTCCGGGCTCGGCGGCGGCCTGCAGCCGGGCCGCGACGTTCATGGCGTTGCCGGTGAGCTGCCACGTCCCGTCGGCGGCGAAGGTCACGTGCACCTCACCGGTGTCGACCCCGACCCGCACGGCGAGGACGTCGGCCGCCAACCCCAGCTCGTCGGCCACGTTCTGCACTCCCTCGATGACAGCGAGGCCGGCGCCGACCGCCCGCCATGAGTCGTCGTCACGACCGTGGGGCAGGCCGAACGTCCCCACCACGGCGTCACCGATGAACTTCTCGACCGTGCCGCCCCGCTCCTCGATCGCGTGCCTTGCGCGCCGGAAGTACGCCTGTTGGATCGTCGCGACGTCCTCGGCGTCCAGCCGGTCGGACAAGGCGGTGAAGCCCGTGAGGTCGGCGAACAGCACCGAGACGAGGCGCCGGGCGCCGCCCTCCACGTGCTCCGCTCGCTCTGCCATCGGTGACCGAGTGTACGGAGCGCTGTCCCCGTTTCCGGCAGGAATCGGACGTCCGGGCAGGGCCCGAGCGAATGGGTGACGTAACGCTCCTCACATCGACGCGCGGACGGCATCCAGTCCCTCCTGATGCGGTCGAGCGCCTCCGCCCGACGAGTGGGGCCAGCAGACCCGAGACCCGAGGCCCGCGCATCCCGAGCGCGAAGGCTGTGGACGAGCGAGTCGCGACACCTCGCCTGTGGACGACGCCTCGCGGCACCGGGCGACGAGCGTGGGCCTGTGGACAACGAGGCGCGGGCGTCGGAGGCCGTCCCTACGGTGGCCGCCATGGAGATGACCCTGACCGTGCACGTGCCGCGACGGCGGCCGTTCCCGGTCGACGTCGTCGTCGAGTGGGTCGGTGAGCACTCCGCCGCCGACCTGTGCGCCGCGCTCGGCGACCACCTCGGTGAACCGGTGCCGGGCCTGAGCTCGCGCGGTGTGACCGTCGACCCGCACGGGCTCGTGGGGATGCCGCCGCTCCTGCACGGCGCGTCGGTCACCGTCGTGGGTGGCCCGGTCCTGCCCGTGGGTCGACGTGGGACAGGCGGGGTGCTCGAGCTCGTCGCGGCGAGCGGGCCGGATGCCGGCCGGTCCCGTCCGTTGGTCCCGCCCGGCCTCGTCGTGGGGCGCGCCACCGGCACCGGGCTCGACCTGGCCGACGAGGGCCTGAGCCGGGTCCATGCGGTGTTCGAGGTGGGGCCGGCCGGGGTGACGGTCCG
The DNA here is from genome assembly GCF_039541575.1 of Fodinibacter luteus. Taxonomy (NCBI): domain Bacteria; kingdom Bacillati; phylum Actinomycetota; class Actinomycetes; order Micrococcales; family Intrasporangiaceae; genus Fodinibacter (ex Wang et al. 2009); species Fodinibacter luteus. The sequence goes on from NZ_BAABGM010000015.1 coordinate 228,069, forward strand.
CGACGTCGACTCGACGAACGGGGTGCTCGTCGACGGCTCGCGGGTCGACGGGGTCACGGTGGTCGACGCCGGGTCGACGATCGTGCTCGGCTCCACGACGCTGCGCATCCGCCGGTCGGCCGGGCACGGCCTGCCGGAAACGCCGGCGGGCGACGGCACCCTCGTCGTCCGCCCCTCGGCCACTGCCACCCCCCTCACCGCGCCGGTCGAGGTCGAGTGCCCGCAACCACCCCCGGAGCGCCACCGCACGCGCATCCCCTGGGTGGCGGCGATCGCGCCAGTGCCGGTCGCGGTGGCGCTGGCCTTCCTGCTCGGCCCCCAGCTGCTGCTGTTCGCGGCCTTCGGGCCCGTCGTCCTCGTGGCCACGGCGCTCGGCGATCGGTGGGGTGCTGGACGCGCCCATCGCCGCGCGGTCGAAGTTCACGCCCAGGCCGTGCGTGCGGCCCGGACACGGTTGGAGCAGGCCCTCGCGCACGAAGCGGCTCGGCTCCACCACACCCATCCCGACCCGCACGTGGTGGTGACGACTGCCGAGCACAGGCTCCCGGGTCTGTGGTCCGGTGGGGCCGGGATGCGCCTGCGGATCGGCCTCGGGGCCGTGCCGACGAGAGTGCGCTGGGCCGAGGGCACCCGCACGACGTGCCCGCTCGCCGACGGGGTGCCGGTCACCGTCGACCTGGGGCAGGCGGGCGCGCTGGCCGTCGTCGGTGGTGCCGAGACGACGCGGCGCCTGCTCACGGCCCTCATCGGCCAGCTGTGCACCGCCCATCCCCCACACGCTCTGAACGTCGCCATGGCGTGGGTGGACCCGTCGTGGCAGTGGGTGTCCCGGATGCCGCACGCCACCGACATGGGCGAGCTGCTCGCGCGCGGAGGTCGGGCACGGGGCTCGCCCGGCCCGGTCGGCGCGGCGGGGGAACAAGCGGCGCAGCACCCGGGCGGGCCCACCGCCGCCCCATCCGCCTCCCGCGTGCTGGTCGTTCCGGCAGCCGGCGGCGTGTCCCGTGACGCCGACGTCGCGGCGCTCGTGGCGCGGGCCCGGGACGCCGGCGCGTTCGTGCTCGTGACGGTCGGTGACCGGGCGAGCGTGCCCAGCGGTTGCGGGGCGGTCATCTCGAGGTCCGACGACGGTGAGTACCTACTCGAGTGCGACGGCGACACGCTCCGGGTCACCCTCGACCTCGTCGGCCCGTGGTGGGGTGACCGGGTGTCACGAGCCCTGGCGCCGCTCCGGGTCCGTGACGGCGGGGTCGGTGGCCGGTGGCCGCTCGTCCTTCCCCTGGCCGAGGCGCTGGGTGCCGAGCGGATCGACGCCGATGAGGTGCTGGCCCGGTGGGACGCCGGCGGCGAAGCGGGTGCGGGTCCCCGCGCGGTCGTGGGGGTGGGCGCCGACGGCCCCTTCACGGTCGACCTGCGTCGGGACGGGCCACACGTGCTCGTCGGCGGCACGACCGGCTCCGGGAAGTCCGAGTTCCTCCGAACCCTCGTCACCTCGCTCGCGGTCGCCTGCCCACCCGATGACCTCACCTTCGTGCTCGTCGACTTCAAGGGTGGTGCCGCCTTCGGGGGCTGCTCCGACCTGCCCCACGTCGTCGGCCTCGTCACCGACCTCGACGAGCACCTCGTCACGCGGGCGCTCGCGTCCCTCGGGGCAGAGCTGCGACGCCGGGAGCGCCTGTTCGCCGCGGTCGGCGCGAGCGACCTCGACGCCTACCGAGCACAGCCGCGGGCCGAGAGGGAGCAGGTCCCCCGTCTCGTCGTCGTCATCGACGAGCTGCGAGCCCTCGTCGACGAGGTCCCAGAGTTCGTGAGCGGCCTGATCAGGTTGGCGGCGCTCGGCCGGTCCCTCGGTGTCCACCTCGTGCTCGCGACCCAACGTCCCGCAGGAGCCGTCACGGCCGAGGTGCAGGCCAACGTCAACCTGCGCATCGCCTTCCGGGTCCGTGACCGGGCCGACTCGATCGACGTGCTCGAGGACCCTGGGGCGGCACTGCTCCGGTCAGCGACGCCCGGCCGCGGTCTGTGCCGCGGCGGTGACGGTTCGCTCGTGGCCTTCCACGCCGCCACGGTCGAGGAGGCCTGCGTCGAACCTGGGCCCTCGCTCACGCTACGCCGCCCGGGCGCTCCGGCGGCTGTCGGCGACTCCAGCGACAGAGCGTCCGGCGCCTCCTCCGGGTACCGGGCGGCGCCCGAGAGCCGCCGGCGGCTCTCGGGGGCCCGGCCCCCGGTGGTGGCTGCCGTCGTGGCCGCCCACCGGCGCCGGGGCGGGCCGGATCCGCGGCGTCCGTGGCTGCCGCCCCTGCCGACGCTGGTGACTCGGTCGGCTCTCCTGCAGGCGGCTGGCAGCCCGACCGTGGATGCCGTTCGCGCGACTGCCGCGGTCGGGCTCGTCGACGAGCCGGACCTGCAACGCGTCTCGCCGCTGCAGTGGTCCGCGTCCGACGGGCCCTGGCTGCTGTGCGGACGGCCCGGGAGCGGACGCTCGACCGCCCTGCGCTCCCTCGTCCTCTCCGCGGCGGCCCACTTGGGTCCGGCCGAGCTGCACGTCCACGTGCTCGACCCCACGGCGGCCCTCGCCGACCTCGAGCAGCTCCCCCACCTCGGCACCCGGATCGGTCCAGACGACCTCCGGGGGCTCCCGAGCCTCGCTGACCACCTGCGGCACGAGGTCGACTGTCGGCGGACGGGCGCTCGGCGCGTCCCGGACCGCGGCGAGGGCGCTGCCGAGACAGGACCGCACCCTCCGACCGTGCTCGTCGTCGTCGACGGGTGGGAGCAGCTCGTCGAGGCCCAGCCGGCAGGTGACCCCGACGGAGTGCTCGCCACCCTCGTCGCGATCCTTCGCGACGGCTGCTCCGTCGGTGTCGTGGGCGCTGTGTCCGGCGCGCGCTCCCTGCTCCAGCCACGGTGGACCGGCCTCGGCGGCCCGACGTTCCTGCTCGGCACGGTCGACCCGCTCGACGCCGCCCTCACCGGCCTTCGCAGCGCAGACCTCCCCCACGACCCACCCCCCGGCCGGGCCGTCCGGGTGCGGGACAAGCGCGAAGCCCAGTTCGTGGCATCGGCACCCGGCGACGCAGGCGCGCTCGCCGCGGGGTGGGGAGCCGGGCCTCACCGTCGCGGAGCGTGGCGCTGGCGGGCCCTGCCACCTGTCGCACGGCGGTCCGAGGCGCTGGGCGACGCCGGCCGACCCGCCTCGGCCTGGTCGTCCGACCGGCCCGACGCCGGCCCCCACACCGACCGACCCGGACTCGGCTCCCGCTCCGACCGGCCCGACGCAGGCCCCCACACCGACCGACCCGGACTCGGCTCCCGTTCCCACCGGCCCGGCTCGGGAGACGCGCTGCCCGGCATCGGGCTGCTCAGCCCGGACCACGCCGTGTGGTCGTGGCACCCCGACGAGATCGGCCGTCGGCTGCTCGTGGTCGGGCCACCCGGCTCGGGTCGCACGAACACCCTCCGGGTCCTCGCCGAGGCGGCATCGGCCGCACGGCGTCCCGTTGCCGTCGTCACCGGCGCGCCAGCAGCCGACGGCACGACGTGGGCGCCGGGGGCCACGCTCCTGGCGCCGGACGAGGCCGAGCGCCTCGTCACACTCCGCCGCCGGCACCCCGACCTCGTCGTGCTCGTCGACGACGCCGATCGCTTGGCTCCCAAGGCGCCCGTGCAGCCCGTCCTGCACGAGATCGTCGGGCTGGCCGACCGCGACCCGGGCCTCGTGGTCGTCACGACCTCGACCTCCGCGCTCGTCACGCGCTTCCGGGGACTGGACGTCGAGATCGCCCGATACCGCTCCGGCATCCTGCTCATGCCGTCCCCGGGCGACGGCGACGTGCTCGGGGTCCGCGTCCCCACGACACCACCGAGGCTCCCGGGACGCGGGCTGCTCGTCCGGGGAGGTGGTGGGCCCGTGGAGCTCCAGGTGCTCCTCGCGGACGGGTCAGTCGTCGGTGCCGGGCCCGGGCACGACCTCGGCGTCCGGGACTCGGGCGGCGAACGCCGTGAGCCCGGTCACGAGGGCCAGCCCGATGACGAGCCAGCCCGCGACGACTCGCGTCCCCTGCACGAGCCCCCACCCGACGGGCAGGAGCAGGGCGCTCCACACGATCGTCGGGGTCCGCGGCCAGGCAGCATCGCCGAGCCAGCCCCGCGCGACAGCGGCCAGTCCCACTCCGCCCAGCAGGATGAGCAGCGCGGACATGACGACGCGCGTCGCGTCGCTTCCCTCGCCGATCGCGAGCTCGTAGACGTAGAACGCCGCGAACCCGACCAGGACGACGGCCTGCACCCCGATGAGCGCCGCGGCGAGGCGGCGGGGGCCGCGTGAGGAGGGGTCTGGCACGGCATCCAGCGTAGTGAGCCGACCACGGGAACACGCACCGGGGCCGGGCTCGTTGAGCCCTTGCGGACACCTGAGACGGCCGTCCAACTGTCGGGACGGTCACGTCGACAAACCTTCACGGATTCAACCCGGCCGGGTAGTGTTGCCCCACGGACGTCTGTGCTGTGGACGTCCGTCTCGGTTGCGACGACGCACCCAGCGGGCGTCCGCACCACCCCTCCGCAGGCGCTCGACCCGACCGCAGTATCCCCGCAACAAGGAGCACCTTCCATGGACTGGCGCGACCGCGCTGCCTGCCTCGACGAGGACCCCGAGCTGTTCTTCCCCATCGGGAACACCGGCCCGGCGATCGCTCAGATCGAGGAGGCCAAGGCCGTGTGCCGCCGGTGCGAGGTCATCGACACCTGCCTGAAGTGGGCCATCGAGTCCGGTCAGGACGCCGGCGTCTGGGGTGGCATGTCCGAGGACGAGCGCCGCGCCCTCAAGCGCCGCAACGCCCGCGCCCGCCGCGCCGGCTGAACCCCACCCCGCACGCCCCTCCCCCGGATCACCGCGATCCGGGTCCCGGCGGTCGTGTCGGCCGACCCCCGTACGCACGCCGACCGGACCCCGGGTGCTACCGGCTGAGCGGACGCAGCCGGGCGACGAACTCCACCCGCGTGCCGGCCGGCTCGTTGTTCGACCACCGGATGCGCCCGCGCAGGTCCGCGGCGAGCGAGGTCACGATCCGGGTGCCGAGCCCGGCGAGCACCGGCCGGAAGCCCGCCGGAAGGCCCGCACCGTCGTCGGTGATGACGACGGTCAGCTGGTCCTCACCGTCCTCGAGCGTCTCGCGGGTCGCCGAGACCACGACAGTGCCGTCGCGGTCGGCCAGCCCGTGCTCGACGGCGTTCTGGACGAGCTCGGAGATGATCATCGCGAGCGCGGTCGCGTCCTCGGCGCGCATCCGGCCGAAGCTGCCGGTGAACGTCGAGTCGACGCGGTGCTCGCGCGTCGCCACCTCGACGACGGCCCGCAGCCCGCGGACCGCGATTTCGTCGAAGTTCACCGTCTCGTCGAAGCCCTGGCTCAGGGTCTCGTGGACGAGCGCGATCGTCCCGACCCGGCGCACGGCCTCCTCGAGGGCGGCCTGCGCGGCGTCGTCGGTCACCCGGCGGGCCTGCAGCCGCAGCAGCGCCGCCACGGTCTGCAGGTTGTTCTTCACCCGGTGGTGGATCTCGCGGATGGTGGCGTCCTTGGTGAGCAGCTCCTGCTCGCGCCGGCGCAGCTCGGAGACGTCGCGCAGCAGCACCATCGCCCCGGTGCGCACCCCACCGATGGTGAGCGGGATGGCCCGCAGGGTGATCGTCGCGCTCTCGGTCTCCACCTCCGAGCGCCAGGCCGCCCTCCCGGTCGCGACGACCGCCAGGGACTCGTCGACGTTGCCTCCACCGCGGGCGGCGACGTCCGCGACGATCTGGGCGAGGACCTCGCCGACGACGTCGCCGACGTGACCCGTCCGGTGCACCGCCGACACGGCGTTCGGGCTCGCGTACTTGACGACCCCCTCGGCGTCGAGGTGGATGACCCCGTCCCCGACGCGCGGCGCGCCGCGGCGCATCCCCGTCGGGGCGGACGTCGAGGGGAACTCCCCCGCGGCGACCATCCGCATGATCGAGTCCGCGAGGTCGCGGTAGGTCAGCTCGAGACGGCTCGGTGTCCGCCCCGCGGTGAGGTTCATGTGGCGGGTGACGACCGCGATGGCGCGGTCCGCGTGGACGACCGGCACGGCATCCTCGCGGATCGCGATGTCGTCACGGAACGTCGGCGTCGACTTCGCGACGAGCCGGTGCGACTTCGCCGCCTCGTCGAGCATCGCTGCCCGCGAGCGGCTCGAGGAGCTGCCGACGATGTCGTCGTAGAACACCATCGGCCCGGTGTTCGGCCGCACGTGGGCCACCGCCCGCCACCCGTCGAGGCCGCCGCGCACCCAGAGCACGAGGTCGGCGAAGGACAGGTCCGCGATGAGCTGCCAGTCGCCGGCCAGCAGGTGCAGCCACTCCGACTCCGCCGGCTCGAGGGTCGTCGTCTCGCGCAGCATCTCGGCCAGGGTGCTCACGGGCAGGAGCCTAGGTCACCGTCCGACACCGGATGCCGGGCACCCACCGCCCGTCACGCCCACCGCCCCGATGCCGGGCACCCGCCGCCCGGATGCCGGGCACCCACCGCCCGGATGCCGGGTGCCACCGCTCGCCGCCCTCAACGCACGGATGTCGGGCGCCCACCGCCGTCGCACTCACCGCCCGGATGCCGGGCGCCCACAGCGGATGCCGGGTGCCCACCGCCCGGAAGAGCGCCCACTCCCCTCCCCCGCGCCTCGACTTGTTGCACATTCCCCACGCCCGCGGCGCCCGAGGGGACCGCGGAACGTGGGTGATGTGCAATAAGTCAGGAGGAGGCGCCGACGCGGATGACGGAGCGCAGCGTGCGCAGCGCCACCGACAGCGCCGCGATGTTCGGGCTCTCGAGCCGACGGATCGCCGACAGCGCGGTCCGGCTGCGCTGGATCGACTCCCGGTTGGCGCTCTCCCAGGCGGCCCACTGCTCGGCCGGCTCCGGGCCGGCGTCGCCGCCGACCTCGATGACCGACCGGGTCAGGGACTCGAGCACGGAGTACAGGTCGTCGCGCAGCGCCCCGCGGGCCAGGGCGTCCCACCGGTCGTCGCGCGGCAGGCGGGTCACCTTGGTCAGCATCGAGTCGATGCCGAACCGCTCCGAGACGAGGTAGTACAGCGGGGCGACGTCGGTCGGCTGCCGGCCGGTGTCGGCGGCGATGTCGATGATGTCGAGCAACGAGTACCAGTCGAGGAGGGAGGCGGCGTGCACGGCGAGGTCCTCGGGCACGCCGACCTTCATGTACTCCGACGCCTTGCGCTCCAGGCGCCGGCGCTCGTCGCCGCGCAGCAGCGTCGGCACCTGCGGGCCGAGCTCGTGCACGATGGCGGAGAAGCGCTCGATCTCCGCTCCGATGTCGAGCGTCGAGGGCCGCGAGGTGAGGAACCACCGCACCGAACGGTCGAGCAGCCGCCGGAACTCGAGGTAGAGGCCGGTCTGGGCCGCCGTCGGCACGACGTTGTCGAGCTCCTCGACGCGGCGCACGAAGTCGGCGAGGCCGAAGACCTCCCGGCAGACCACGAACGCCCGGGTCACCTGCTCCGACGTCGCGCCGGCCTCCTCGGTGGCCCGGTAGGCGAAGGTGATCCCGCCGCGGTTGACCATCGAGTTGACGACCGAGTTGGTGACGATCTCGCGCCGCAGCGGGTGCGCTGCGAGCTCGTCGGGGTAGCGCTCGCGGATCGGGGGCGGGAAGTACTCGCCGAGGGTCCTCGCGAAGTACGGGTCGTCCGGGATCGAGCTCGCGAGGATGTCCTCCTTGAGGGCGAGCTTCGCGTAGGCGACGAGCACCGCGAACTCCGGCGACTTCAGCCCGAGGCGGTCGTGCACGCGCTTCTCGATCTCGGCGTCGCTCGGCAGGAACTCCAGCCCACGGTCGAGGTCGCCGCGGTCCTCGAGCCAGTGGATGAGGCGCTCGTGGACGCTGGCCATCGACAGCTCCTGCGCCCGGGCGTTGCCGAGGAGCACGTTCTGCTCGTAGTTGTCGCGCAGCACGTGCTGGGCGACGTCGTCGGTCATCGACGCGAGCAGCTCGTTGCGCTCCTGCGTCGTGAGGTCGCCGCCACGGACGACCTCGCCGAGGAGGATCTTGATGTTGACCTCGTGGTCGGAGGTGTCGACGCCGGCGGAGTTGTCGATGGCGTCGGTGTTGACGCGCACCCCGTTCAGCGCCGCCTCGATCCGGCCGAGCTGGGACAGACCGAGGTTGCCACCCTCACCGACGACCTTGACCCGCAGCTCCCCGCCGTCGACCCGGATGGCGTCGTTGGCACGGTCACCGATCGAGAGGTGGTCCTCGGTCGCGGCCTTGACGTAGGTGCCGATCCCGCCGTTCCACAGCAGGTCGACCGGCGCGAGCAGGATGGCGTGGATGAGCTCGGCCGGGGTCATCGTCGTGACGCCCGGGTCGAGGCCGAGTGCCGTGGCCATCTCGGGCGTGATGTCGACCGACTTCAGGGTGCGCGCGAACACGCCACCGCCGGTCGAGATGAGCGAGCGGTCGTAGTCGTCCCAGGACGAGCGCGGCAGCCCGAAGAGCCGTGTGCGCTCGGCGAACGCCGGCCCGGCAACCGGGTCGGGGTCGATGAAGACGTGCCGGTGGTCGAAGGCCGCGACGAGCCGGATGTGCTCCGAGAGGAGCATGCCGTTGCCGAACACGTCGCCGCTCATGTCGCCGATGCCGACGACGGTGAACTCCTGCGACTGGGTGTCGACGCCCATCTCGCGGAAGTGCCGCTTGACCGACTCCCACGCGCCGCGCGCGGTGATGCCCATCGCCTTGTGGTCGTACCCCGCCGAGCCGCCCGACGCGAACGCGTCGTCGAGCCAGAAGCCGTACGACTGGGCGACCCCGTTCGCAATGTCCGAGAAGGTCGCCGTCCCCTTGTCGGCCGCGACGACGAGGTAGGGGTCGTCGCCGTCGTGGCGCACGACGCGCTCCGGCGGCACGATCGCGCCGGAGACCCGGTTGTCGGTGATGTCGAGCAGGCCCGAGATGAACATCCGGTACGCCGCCTTGCCCTCCTCCAGCCAGGCCTCGCGGTCGAGCGCGGGGTCGGGCAGCTGCTTGGCGTAGAACCCGCCCTTGGACCCGGTCGGGACGATGACGGCGTTCTTGACCATCTGCGCCTTGACGAGCCCGAGGATCTCGGTGCGGAAGTCCTCGCGCCGGTCCGACCAGCGCAGCCCGCCGCGGGCGACCGGTCCGAAGCGCAGGTGCACGCCCTCGACCCGAGGGCTGTAGACCCAGATCTCGAACTGCGGCCGCGGCGCCGGGAGGTCGGGCACCGCCTTGGGGTTGAGCTTGAGCGAGACGTACGGCTTGTGCTCGGCGCCGTCCGCGCCGTGCTGGTAGAAGTTCGTCCGCAGGCCGGCCCGGATGACGCCGAGGAAGGCCCGGATGATGCGGTCGTGGTCGAGCGAGGACACGTCGTCGAGGGCGTCGAGCACCCGGGTCGCGGCCGCCTCCTCGTCGGTCGAGGCACCGGATGCCGTCGCGCCGGCACCGTCGGACCCGGCGGCGGGAGCGCCAGCCGGCTGCCCGGCACCCCGGTCGGGGTCGAAGCGCGCCTGCCAGACCTCGACGAGGTCACGCGCGATCGTAGGGTGCGAGACGAGGGCGTCCTCGAGGTAGTCCTGGGAGTACGTGGCGCGGGTCTGGCGCAGGTACTTGGCGACGGTGCGCAGCACGACGACCTGGCGCCAGGTGAGCTGGGCGGCGAGGACGAGCCGGTTGAAGCCGTCGGACTCGGCGCGGCCGTCCCAGACCGCCGACACCGCACCCTCGAACAGGTCGCGCAGCCGCTCGTGCGGGCACTCCTCCCAGATCGCGGCATCCTTGACCCGCAGGCCGAAGTCGTAGACGTGCAGGGTCGTGCCGTCGGCCCGGTCGATCTCGAAGGGCTGCTCGTCGACGACCTCGACACCCATGTGGCTGAAGATCGGCAGGATGTCGGTGAGCGAGAGCGGGTCGACGCGGAAGAGCTTGAAGCGCCGGATGGTGGCGGGCGCGTCGGCCGGCCGGTAGAGGGCGACGCTCGTGCCCCGCCCGGGCCCGAGCCGGTCGAGGTGGGCGAGGTCGGCCACGCCCTGCCGCACGGTGAACGTCTCCTCGTAGGCCGTCGGGAAGGAGCGACCGAACCGGTCCATGAGGCGGTCGCCGGTCTCCTCGCCGTGGGCCGTGCGCAGGGCGTCACCGAGGCGGTCGGACCACGTGCGGCTCACCTCGACGAGGCGCTGCTCGAGGGCGTCCTGCTCGGCGCGGTCGAGCGTGCGCACCCGCTTGCCCTTGGCCACCCGGACGACGAACTGCAGGCGCGACAGGGCGGACTCGCTGACCCGGGCCGAGAACTCGACCGACTCGCCGCCGAAGGTGTCCTTGAGCAGGTCGGCCATCTTGACGCGCACGCCGGTGTTGTAGCGGTCACGCGGGATGTAGACGAGGCAGGAGACGAAGCGCCCGAAGTCGTCCTCGCGGATGAACAGCTTGGTGCGGCGGCGCTCCTGGAGCTGGGTGACCGCCATCGCCGTCTCGTAGAGCTGCTCGACGCTGGCCTGGATGAGCTCGTCGCGGGGGTAGCCCTCGAGCACCCCGATGAGGTCCTTGCCGGTGTGGCTGTCGGGGGCGACCCCCGAGCGCTCGAGGACGCCGTGCACCTTCTCGGCGACGAGCGGCACGCGCATGACGGACTCGGTGTACGCGGTCGACGCGTAGAGGCCGAGGAACCGGCGCTCGCCGATGACGTTGCCCTCCTCGTCGTACTGCTTGACGCCGACGTAGTCGAGGTGTGCGACGCGGTGGACGGTCGAGCGCGAGTTGGCCTTCGTGAGCACGAGGATGTTCGGCTCGTGGGCCTTGGCACGAGCCTGGGCCGAGAGCACGTCGGGCTCCTTGCCGAGCGGCGGGTCGGAGCGCAGCAGGCCGAGGCCCGAGCCGGTGACCGGCTCGATGACCTCGCCGGCGTCGGTCATCCGCAGGGTGTAGTCCCGGTAGCCGAGGAAGGTGAAGTGGTTGTCGGCCATCCACCGCAGGAAGCGGATGGCGAGCGCGGTCTCGTCGGCGTCGACGCCCTCCGGGGGCGTGCCCTCGAGCTCGGCCGCGACGACGAGGCACTTGCTGCGCATCCGCGGCCAGTCCTCGACGGCCTGGCGGACGTCCTCGAGGACCTCGCGCACGACCCGCTCGAGGTGGGCCCGGCGCTTCTCGTCGCTCTCGCGGTCGATGGACAGCAGCATCCACGACTCGGCGAGCTCGCCGAGGGCCCCCTTGGCCTTCTTGCCCGTGACGTCGCGGTCCAGGACCTCCTCGAGGCCGCCGAGGGCGTCACGGCTCACGACGAGCTGCGGGTGCACGATGAGGTGGATGTCGATGCCGGCGCCGACGAGGGCCCCGGTGACCGAGTCGACGAGGAAGGGCATGTCGTCGGTGACGACCTGGATGACGGTGCGTGCGTTGGACCAGCCGTCGGTCTCGGTACTCGGGTTGTACACGCGCACGTTGGAGACGCCCGGCAGCCGGGTCGCAGCGAGCTCGAGGTGGCTCGCGGCCGCGCCGGCGTAGATGTCCGGGGTGCGCGACAGGAGCTCGTCGAGGGGCACGTGCCGGAAGTAGCGGTGCACGAACGTCGGTCCCCCGCCGTCCGGAGCGGCCTCCTCGAACGCGGTGGCGATCTCGGCGAGGACGTCCTCACGGCTGCGGGCCTGGGCGGTCGACATGGCGCGGTGGCACTCCTTCGTCGCTACTCACCGGGGGCGGCGGGGCACGCCGTCGTGCCCGCCCCGAGCCTAGCCATTCGCGAGCGCCGGCCGACGGGTGGCGGCCGGGCAGGTGTCTCGTCGGCGAGACGGTTCCGCACCAGGCGGCACTGCACCGGTCGTGGTGTAGGCGCCCGGCACGCCATGCAGCCAGCGGACCGGGCGCGGCTCCGGCTCGATGCTCCTCCTCACCGAGCTGCACGGCGCCGCCCTCCGGCGCGGCACCCGCGCCGGGCGGGGCTCCTGCCGGATCGAGGTGACACCGCTCGCGGATCCGCGCACCTGCCGGTCGACCCGACCGGCTGCTCGCGGGTGCACCGTCAGCCGGCCCCGATCCGCCCCGCGATGATGCTCGTCACGACGACCGAGGTGATCGTGACCGTCGAGAACCCGGCGACGATCATCTTCGGCAGGATCGACTGCTCTATCGCGGCGACCTCCTCGGGACTCTCCCCGGCCCCCTTGGCCGCCTCCTGCGACAGGATCATCGTGCCGGGGAACCCGTAGAGCGAGGTCAGCCCGATCGCGATCGACATCGGGATGCTGTAGCCGAGCAGCTTGCCGACCAGGGCCGAGAACCCCGTGATCCCGGCGACGCCGAACACGAAGACGAGCAGGAGGGGGAGGGCGAGCGCCTTGACGTCTGCCGGCTCGACGGTCGCGAGCGGGCCGAAGACGAGGATCATGATGGCGAGCATCATGAGGCCGAAGGAGTCGATGCCGGCGAGCACCGACGGCTTGAAGACCCCGCTCGTGCGCAGCGCGATCCCGAAGACGAGGGCCACGACGAAGGTGTTGAGGATGCCGTCGGTCAGGTTGTTGATGCCGAGCGAGGCGAGCACGACGAGCCCGACGACGAACAGCGTGCCGGGGGTGTTGAGGAACGCGGCGGGGAGCATCGACGCGGAGGCGGCCTCCTCGCCGACCTCCTCGGCCGGCGCCAGGTTCCCGGCGCGGTACTCGTCCCGCAGCCGGGCCGCCTCCTTGCGCAGGATGAGAGAGGTGAGCGGGAAGCCGACGAGGCCCTGGAGGGCGGCGATGAGCACCGGGAAGACCGCGATCGCCGTCAGGCCGACGCCGAGGGCGGCCTCCTGGACGATGATGACCGAGATGGTGCCGCCGCTCAGGGCCCCGGTGCCCGCGACGACGAAGTCGAGCGCCTGGGCGTAGCCGTCGGCGGCCGAGCCGGAGATCCGCCCACCGAAGAGCAGGCTCGCGACCCACAGCGCGACCCCGATGCCGACGACGGTCGAGAAGCCGATGAGGAAGGTCTTCCACTGCTTCTTGAAGTCGTCGAGGCTGATCATCGTCCCGAGGTGCACGATGATGAACCCGACGACGACGCCGGCGAGCGCGAGCAGCGACGAGCTGGCCAGCAGGTCGTCGGGGAAGATGCCGGTGAGGAACCCGACGAGGAAGATGATCGACGCGACGAACAGCGACGAGAGCAGCGACTTCGTCTTGCGCGCGACGTACTCGCTCACCGTCCACACCGCCATGACGACGACGAAGGCCACGATCGGGTTCATGGGGTCTCCTCAGGGAACGGTTGGCTGATCCAACCACGGGTGCACTCGAGGCCGGGTGCGTCGGACGAGAGCCGGCACGTTCAGAACCCCCACACGACGGGGACCCACAGCACCGCCACCGCCAGGAAGAGCAGGAGGAGGGGCAGGCCGAGCTTCCAGTAGTCGCCGAAGCGGTAGCCCCCCGGCTCGAGGATCATCGTGTTCGCCGGGGTGGCGACGGGGGTGAGGAAGGACGCCGCCCCCGAGATCCCGAGCGCCATCATGAACGGCAGCGGTGAGGCGCCGAGGTCGAGCGCGACGACCGCCCCGATCGGCGTCATGATGAGCACCGTCGCCGTGTTGCTGATGAGCTGCCCGAGCAGCATCGTGATCAGGCACAGGGCGAGCAGCGCGAGGTGCGGCGACGCCGACCCGACGACGTCGAGCAGCCGGCCGGCGATGAGGTCGGCGGTGCCGGTCGTGGTGAACGCCGTCGACAGCGGGATCATCCCCCCGACGAGCACGACCGTCGTCCACGAGACCGCCCGGTAGGCCTGCGTCGGGGTGAGCACGCCGGTGAGCACGACGGCGCACGCGGCGAACAGCCCGGCGATGGCCGAGGGCACGATCCCCGTCGCGAGGAGGACGACCATCCCGGCGAGGACCGCGACGGCCCGCCGGGCCCCGCGCCCGAGCGGCACGCCGCGACGCAGCCGGGCCGGGTCGTCGACGACGAGCACCTCGCCGCCGCCGGAGGTGTGCTCCTGCAGCTTGTCCCAGCTGCCGCTCAGCAGGAGGGTGTCCCCGGCCCGCAGTCGCTCGTCGGGGCCCTCCAGCTCGTCACCGGAGCGCTGGACGGCGAGCACGACGAGGTCGCCGCTCGGGGTGGCCATCCCCGCGAACAGGTGCTGGCCGATGAGGGGCGAGCGCGGCGCGACGACGACCTCGGTGACGCCGCGCGTCGCCCCGACGAGGTCGGTCCCCTCCGGCAGCGCGTACTGCGCCCGCAGCGCGTCCGTGAGGTCGCCGAGGTCCTGGGGCAGGCTCTCGGGCGTGCGGTGCGGCAGCAGCCGGCGGCCGAACACGACGATGATGACGAGCGCCCCGGTGAGCAGCGGGATGCCGGCCAGCGCGAACTCGAGGAACGCGAAGGGCCGTGCGCCGGCATCCTGCGCCGCGTTGCTGACGATGATGTTGACCGGCGTCCCGGTGAGGGCGAGCATCGAGCCGGCGTGCGCGGAGAACGCGAGGGGCATGAGCATCTGGGACGGCGGCATCCCCGCGCGCGCGGCCACGACGACGACGACCGGGATGAGCGCCGCGACGGCGCCGTTGACGCTGATGAGCGCGGTGAGCACGGCGACGAGCAGGCAGACGACGACGAGCAGGCGGGCCCGCCCCTCGCCGCCGCGCACGAGCAGCTGCTCCCCCGCCCACGCCGTGACCCCGGTCGAGTCGAGCGCCTCGCCGACGACGAACAGCGTCGCGATGAAGATGACCGTCGGGTCGCCGAACCCTGCCAGCGCGTCGTCGAGCTCGAGGATTCCCGTGAGCCACAACGAGACCGAGACGCCGATGGCGACGATGCCCAGCGGCACGCGGTTCGACACGAAGGCGACGACGGCGAGCGCGAGGATGGCGAGGGTCGTCGCCTCCGGGCTCATGGGCGTGACTCTAGACCCGGGCACGGTCCCGCTCGTCGAGGTTCCACCGATGCCGGCTCGGGGGCGTCGCGCGGGATGCCGGGCGCGCGTCGGGTGCCCGGCCCGCGGCAGCAGGGGGGTTCAGCGCGGGCTACCGAACCGTGCGCACCGGAGGTTCGCCGGCCGGCGCTACTCGACGACGACGTCGAGGGTGTGGCCAGACGGGTCGGCGGCGTAGGCGATCCGGCTGCCTGACGCCCGGGCCGCCCGCAGTGCCTCGACGACGTCGACGGTCACCACCTCGCCGGGGGCGAGCACCGGGATGCCGGGCGGGTAGGGCGCGACGATCTCGGCGCTCACCCGACCGACGGCCCGCTCGACCGGCACGCTCTCGCGCTCGGCGAAGAAGGCCTCGCGCGGCGACATGGCCGGCACGGGGTCGACGGCCCACACCCCCGACACTACGACCGGCCGGGGCCTGCCCCGCCGGCCCTGGACCGACTCGACGAGCGCCACGGCGAGGTCCTCGACCCGCTCCGGGCTGTCGGCGAGGGTCACCATCGCGACGATCGTGTCGCGGTCGGCCATCTCGACCGGCATCCCCCGGGCGAGCAGGTCGGCCTCGACCTCGTTGCCGTCGGCGCCGGTGCCGGGCAGGACGAGCACGAGGCGCATCGGGTCGACAGCGGGCCCGTCGAGCACGACGAGCCCGGTCAGCTGCGCCAGCCGGCGGCGAGCAGCCGCGACCGCCTCGACGACGGGGCCGAGCAGGGCCTCGCCGTCGCGCTCGAGGAGGGCGCGCGAGGCGTCGATGCTCGCCAGGATGGCGCCGGCCGGGCTCGTCGTGGCGGTGGCATCGACGGCTGCGTCGAAGCGGGCCCGGCTGATCCGTCGGCTGCGGGCGAGGAGGAGGGCTCCCTGCGACCACGCCGGCAGGGTCTTGTGCGCGCTCGTCACGAGGGCGTCGGCCCCGGCGGCCAGGGCGTGTGGCGGCAGCGCCGGGTGGAAGCCGAAGTGCGCACCCCACGCGGCGTCGACGACGAGCGGGATGCCGTGCGCGTGCGAGACCGCGGCGAGCGCGCCGACGTCGCCCACCGTCCCGACGTAGGACGGGTCGCCGATGAGCACGGCCGTCGCGTCGGGGGCCGCGGCGAGGGCCGCCTCGAGGTCGGATGCGGTGACCCCGAGCGGCAGGCCGTGCGCGGCATCCACCTCGGGTCGCACCCAGACCGGTTCGAGGCCGGCGAGGACGAGTCCGAGGAGCATCGAGCGGTGCAGGGTGCGGGCGACGACGACCCGGTCGCCGGGGCGGCCGACGGTGAGCGCGAGCGCCTGGTTGCCGTGCGTCGAGCCACCGACGGAGAAGCGGCACAGGTCGGCGCCCCAGAGCCGGGCGGCCCGGCCCTCGGCCTCGGCGACGACGCCCCGCGAGAGCTTCATCGTGTCGAGCCCGGCGTAGAGGGGCACGTCGCCCGCGACGACGTCCCCGACGAGGTCGTGGCGCTGCTTGTGCCCGGGGATGGTGAAGGGGGTCGGGGCGTCCTCGTGGAAGCGCAGCCAGGCGTCGAGCAGCGGCGCGACGCCGCGCAGGTGCCGCGGGTCAGTGGGCACGGCCGGCCACCCACTGCGAGACCGCGTCGGTCAGGGCGACGGTGAACCGTCGCACCTGGTGGAGGTCCACCCACTCGTCGGCGGCGTGCAGCCCACCGCCGGCGGGTCCGCAGACGAGGGTCGGGATGCCGGCCGCCTGCCACAGCGGCGCCTCCATCCAGTACGGCGCGTGGAACCGTTCCGGGGCGGAGAGGGCGGGTCCCACGGCGGGGGCGGGTTCAGCGGCCGGCACGGCGGATGCGGGTTCAGCGGCGGGGACGGGTCCGGCGGTGGGTGCCGCGCCGACGGCGAGGGCGGTCTCGAGGGCCTGGCCGAGGTCGGCCGCGGGGCCGGTGTCGTCGAGCCGCCAGGAGTCGCGGGCCAGGACGAGCCGGGCGCGCGAGCGCACCGTGTCGTCGTGGAGTCGGAGGTGGACGAGCAGGTGCTGGACCTCGGACAGGGCCACGTCCGAGGTCTCGCCGGGGACCGTGCGCCGCTCGACGAGGGCCCGTGCCGTGCGGGCGAGGACGAAGGGCGACTCGCCCCCGGACGCGAGGGTGACGAGCATCGTCCCGCCGTGCTCGGCGACCTCGCGGCCGCGCTCCTCGACCGCCGTGAGGAGGCGGCCAAGATGTGCGACGGCGTTGACCCCGAGGTCGGGCTGCGAGGAGTGCGCCGCCTGTCCCTCGAGCTCGACCTCCACGAGGGCGTAGCCGCGCAGGGTCTCGGCGAGGGCGAGCCAGGTCGGCTCGGTGATGACGGCGACGTCGGGCCGCACCCCGAGGCCGGGCAGCGCCTCGAGCACGGCCTCGGTGCCCAGGCTCGCGTCCTCCTCGTCGGCGACGAGGGCCAGGACGACCCGGCCCGGCGACCCTCGACGAGCCAGCTCCTCGGCGGCGACGACGATCGCGGCCACTCCGCCCTTCATGTCGCAGGCACCCCGACCCTCGAGCCGGTCGCCGTCGGTGCGGGGCTCGAACGGCGCGGTCATCCCGTCGACCCCGACGGTGTCGAGGTGGCCGGTGAGGACGACCGTGGGGCCCGGTGTGCCCGTGCCGTCCGTGGTGCTGTCCACAGGGGTGGCTGCGCCGTGGGGTCCGATCGCGACGAGGCTCGGGCGGTCGGGGTGGCCGGGCGGGGTGACGACGTGGGTCTCGAAGCCGGCGCGTCGCAGGCGGGTGCGCAGGTGCTCGACGATCGCCGCCTCTCCGGCGGCGCCCGGTACGAGGCCCGGGTTGACCGAGTCGATGGCGACGAGCGCTGCGGTGAGGGCGACGGCATCCGCCCCGAGGTCCGCGTCGGTGCGCGGACCGGCATCCGACCCCGGGTTAGCGGCGGTGAGGGCGACGGCATCCGCCCCGAGGTCCGCGTCGCTGCGCGGACCGGCATCCGACCTGGGGTCCGCGGCGGTGAGGGCGACGGCATCCGCCGCGAGGCCCGCGTCGGTGCGCGGACCGGCATCCGACCTGGGGTCCGCGGCGGTGCGAGCACCGGCTGCACCACCGCCGGCGCCTTCGAGGCTGCCGGACCGGTCTCTCCTGGGGCGGTCGGTGACGCCATCCCTGCGGTCGTCGGTGAGGTCGTCGGTGGCCACTCTTGGACCCTACGCCGCTCCGCCGGGGCGCCGGGCGTGGAGGCTGCCTCCCGCCGTGGGTGCCGAAGTGGCTGCCGGGGCGACCACCTCGGCACCCAACCCCGGGCCACCGCGACGGGCGACAACCTCGAGGGCCCGGGGGGCTGTGGACGACGACGGGGTCCGACGGCGGTCCTTCCCTAGAGTGGCGGGGTGACCCTCGGTCCAGACCCGGCACGGGCCCGCGCAGCCGTCGAGAGCCTCACCGCCCTGCGCGACGGGGTCCGGGCAGCCGAGGACGACGTGCTCGCGTGCCTCGTCGTCACGGGTGAGCCGCGGCCCCAGCGCGTGCTCGACGACTGGCTCGACCAGGCCGCTGACACGCTGCGGGCCCTCGGGGAGACCGCGGCCGACCTCTCCCCCACCCTCGACCGGTACACGAGACCGCCCGGCACGGATGCCGTGTGGTCGCGGGCGCCGGCCGCCTCACCCGCGGCACCGGCCGCCTCACCCGCGCCACCGGCCGCCTCCCCCGCGGCACCGGCCGCCTCCCCCGCGGCACCGGCCGCCTCCCCCGCGGCACCGGCCGCCTCCCCCGCGGCACCGGCCGCGGAGCCGGAACGGCAGGGGCGGCCGTGAGCGTCGTGCCGGGCGACCCGGCATCCCTGTCCGCGTGCGGCGCCGCGACGCGCGGCGTGGGCGAGCGGCTCGGCCGGCACGCGTCCGGCGTGCGCACGGCATCCCGGCTGCTCGGCGAGGGGTGGGCGGGCCGCACGTCCGCCGGGGTGCGACGGCGCACCGGCGACCTCGCGGAGGCAACCGACGCGACGGCGGCCGAGCTCGACCGGGTCGGCCGGGTGCTCCAGGACCACGCGAGCGACCTCGCCGACCTCGTCGCACGGGGCCGGGCGCTCGAGGAGCGCGCCCGCGCGGCCGGGCTCGAGGTGCGCGAGGGACGCGTCGAGGTGGCGTGGGGGGTCACCGGGACGGCCGACGCGGCATCCGACCGTCAACGTGAGGAGGCCCGGGCCGGGTTGCAGGCCGAGCTCGACCTCGTGCTCGCGCAGCACCGGCGGCGGCGCGACTGGGTGCTCGGTGTGCTCCGTGAGTCGACGACGACCCTGGCCGAGGTCTCCCGCAACCTGCGTGGCGGATGAGAGGATCGCCGGACCGCCGGATGCCGGCCCGCCGATCGAAGGGACTTGAGGGTGCGAGTGACGACGCGCGAGGAGCTGGGCGGGACCGTCGAGGAGGTCTACGCGCTGTTCACCGACGTGGCCTTCCAGGAGGCCAAGTGCCTGGCGACGACCGACGACGCCAACCACTTCAGCGTCGACGTCATGGGCGGGCCGACGGGTGAGAAGGTCCGCACCGAGCGGCACCTGAAGTCGGACGGGCTGCCCGACGTCGCGAGGTCCTTCGTCGGGGAGCACCTGACGATCATCGAGGTGCAGTCCTGGTCCGCCCCGGCCGCCGACGGCTCGCGCGAGTCGGCGGTCGACATGCACGTCAAGGGCGCGCCGCTCACCCTCAAGGGAACCCTGCGGCTCGAGCCCGCGGGGGGCGCCACCGTCAAGGTGCTCGACCTCGACCTCAAGGCGCACGTGCCGTTCATCGGGGGCAAGATCGAACGCGCGGCGGCCGAGCCGATCGAGGCGGCGATCGCCATCGAGTCCGAGCTCATCCGGGAGTGGCTCGCCCGCTGACCGCCCGGCATCCCCGCGCCTCTTCCTGCACTTCGTGCGACTTGAGTGCGGTTCTGCGGCACTCGCCCGCGAGAAACCGCGCCGAAGTCGCACGAAGTCAGGTGGTCCCGACACCCCTTGACTTCGTGCACATCACCCACCCGTCACGGGCCGAACTCGGCCTCGCCGGGTGGGTGATGTGCACCGGTCAGCCCATGTGTGGGTAGGTGTGGTTCGTCGGCGGGACGAAGTTCTCCTTGATGGAGCGCACCGAGGTCCAGCGCAGGAGGTTCGCGGCCGAGCCCGCCTTGTCGTTGGTGCCCGAGGCGCGGCCGCCGCCGAAGGGCTGCTGGCCGACGACGGCGCCGGTCGGCTTGTCGTTGACGTAGAAGTTGCCGGCGGCGAAGCGCAGCCGGTGGGTGGCGTCCGCGATGGCCGCCCGGTCCTGCGCGATGACCGCGCCGGTGAGGGCGTACGGGGCGAACGACTCCATCTGCTCGAGCACCTTCGAGTACTGCCGGTCGGGGTAGACGTGCACGGCGAGGATCGGGCCGAAGTACTCGGTCGCGAACATCTCGTCGGTCGGGTCGCTGCTCTCGACGACGGTCGGTCGCACGAAGTACCCGACCGAGTCGTCGTAGGTGCCGCCCGCGACGACGTCGAGGTGGCTCGTCGCGTGGGCCCGGTCGATGGCGGCCTTGTGCCTGGCGAACGCCCGGTCGTCGATGACGGCGCCCATGAAGTTCGACAGGTCGGTGACATCACCCATGGCGAGGCCGTTCGTCAGCTCGACGAGGTCGCCCTTGATCTGCCGCCACAACGAGCGAGGCACGTAGGCGCGCGAGGCGGCCGAGCACTTCTGGCCCTGGTACTCGAAGGCGCCGCGGATGAGCGCGGTGCGCAGCACGTCGGGGTCGGCGCTCGGGTGGGCGAGCACGAAGTCCTTGCCCCCCGTCTCGCCGACGATGCGCGGGTAGTGGCGGTAGGTCGTGAGGCTCGACCCGATCTGCTGCCACAGGCCCTGGAACACCGCGGTCGAGCCGGTGAAGTGCAGCCCTGCGAACTCCGGGTGCCCGAGCACAACCTCCGAGACCTCGCGGCCGTGGCCGGTGACCATGTTGACGACGCCGGGCGGCATCCCGGCCTCCTCGAGCAGCTCCATCGTCAGCTGTGCGGCGAGCTGCTGGGAGTGCGAGGGCTTCCACACGACGGTGTTGCCCATGAGGGCGGGTGCCGTCGGGAGGTTGCCCGCGATCGCGGTGAAGTTGAAGGGCGTGATGGCGTAGACGAAGCCCTCGAGGGAGCGGTAGTCGCTGCGGTTCCACAGGCCGCGCGAGTTGGCCGGGGGCTGCTCCTCG
The DNA here is from genome assembly GCF_039541575.1 of Fodinibacter luteus. Lineage (NCBI taxonomy): Bacteria > Bacillati > Actinomycetota > Actinomycetes > Micrococcales > Intrasporangiaceae > Fodinibacter (ex Wang et al. 2009) > Fodinibacter luteus. Next base: position 249,175 of record NZ_BAABGM010000015.1, read on the forward strand.
ATGATCTGGCGGGCGAAGTGCACGTTGAAGCGCCAGAAGTCGATGAGCTCGCACGCGGCGTCGATCTCCGCCTGGTATGCCGTCTTGCTCTGTCCCAGCATCGTCGCGGCGTTGATCCGAGCTCGCCACGGGCCGGCGAGCAGGTCAGCGGCCTTGAGCAGGACCGCGGCGCGGTCGTCGAAGGACAGGTCCCGCCACGCCGGCGCGGCGGTCATCGCCGCGTCGATCGCCGCGGCCGCGTCGCCCTTGGTGGCTCCACGGGTCACGGCGAGCACCTTGCGGTGGGCGTGCGGCTGGCGCACCTCGATGCGCTCGCCCTTTCCGGCAACGCGCCGGCCGCCGATGGTGTGCGGGAGGTCGCGCCGGTCCGCGGCGAGCTCGGCGAGGGCCACCTCGAGGCGGGCCCGCTCGGGGGTGCCCGGGGCGTAGTCGAGCACGGGCTCGTTCGTCGGGGTGGGCACGTGCGTCACAGCGTCCATGCGGGGGCTCCTCGCTTCGGTCACGGCGTCGGGATCACCCCCACTCTTCCGTCGCGCGTTCCCCCCGTGCAACCTCTTGCGAGAGTCCGCACCGCGCTCTGGGCGTCACCCGACGAGGGCGCGGACCTGCGCGAGCTCGGTGACGTCGTACCAGAGCAGGTCGGTCGGCTCGCTCGCGCCCGGCTCCTCGTCGACGTGGAAGGAGACGACCCGACGGCGGTCGACGGGGGCCGACAGGCGCACCCGCGAGGGCACGTCCGGCGAGGTTGGGTGCAGCACGGTCGAGGCGTCGACGTCCGCGGCGGCGACGACCCGGCGCCGGATGCCCCCCTCGGTCAGCCCGACCGCCTCGAGGGTGGCGGCGACCCAAGCGGCGTGCTCGAGCTCCTCCTCGTCGGTCACGAGACCCGGGCGACCGAGCGCGGGCGTCACGGCGTGGGCGTCGAGGGGCGCCGGGCCCAGCGGCTCGCCGTCGGCGAGGGCGGCGAGGTCCGCGGACGTGAGGGGGAGGTAGACCCGGGCGAGCGGCATACCGGCTCCTGTCTGTCGGGGTCAGCGGGTGCCGACGCGAGGGGCCTCGAGCAGCTCATGGAGGGCGTCGACGACGCCGCGCCCGAGGACGTCGGCGTCGGGCATGGCGTCGCGGTCGGCGTACAGCCCGTAGTAGACACCGCCGTCGTAGCTCGTGAGCCCGATCGAGAGCGCCTGCCCGCGGCCGAGCGGGGTGACGGGGTAGGTCGAGACCATCCGGGCACCGGCCGCGTAGAGCGGGGTCTGCGGGCCGGGCACGTTGGTGATGACGACGTTGTACAGCCGCTTCGAGACCATCCCCCCGAGCCGGGCGCCGAGGGCGTGCATCGTCGGGGGCGCGAACCCGCCGAGGCCGGCCAGCGTGTCGGCGGACACGGCCCGCCCCGATCCGCCCTCCATCTGCTGGCGCATCGAGAAGGCGATCTGGTGCAGCCGCATCGACGGGCCCGGCTCCCCGACGGGCAGGTCGACGAAGCAGGCGGTCATCTGCGCGCCGGTCGGGGGGTCCTCCCCGGAGTGCACCGATACCGGCACCATGGCGCGGATCGTCGTGCCGGGGTAGACGGACTCGCCGCGGGTGAGCAACCACGAGCGGAACGCCCCGGCGATCGTCGCGAGGATGACGTCGTTGACGGTGACCTCGTCGGCGAAGGACCCCTGGCCCAGGCGGGTGCGCACGGTGCGGTAGTCGTCGAGGTCGGTGCCGACCATGACGTAGCGGCGGGCCCGGCCGACCGTGGCGTTGAGCGGCGACTCGGGGGCGGGCCGGGCGGACACGCGGGCGATCGTCGACAGCACGTCGCCGGCGACGGTCGCGACCTTGCCGATGGTCTTGCCGACGTCGGCGATGCCGTGCTGCACCGTCTCGACGACCTGGCTCGGGGTGCGCACCGCCTCGGTGAGGGCCCCGACGACGAGCTCGACTCCCCCCGGCTCGGGCCGGGCCCGCCACGCCGTGTGGATGCCGTCGACACCGGTCGGGTTGCCGTCGACGAGGACGTTGCCGATGTCGACCGCGCTGATGCCGTCGACGAGGCTGTGGTGGCTCTTCGTGATGATGGCGAACCGGTCCTCGGCGAGGCCCTCGACGAGGTAGACCTCCCACAGCGGGCGCGACCGGTCGAGCGGGCGCGGCTGGATCCGGGCGACGAGCTCCTCGAGCTGCTCGTCGGAACCCGGGCGCGGCAGGGCGCTGCGGCGCACGTGGTAGCTCATGTCGAAGTGCTTGTCGTCGACCCACACCGGGTTGGCCAGGCCGCCCGGGACGGTCTTGATCCGCTGGCGGTAGCGGGGGACGTGCGCGATGCGCTCGCTGATGAGGGTGACGAGGCTCTCGTAGTCGAAGCCCCGGGCGGGGGCGTCGAACACCATGACGGAGCCGACGTGCATCGGGGTCGCCGCGTCCTCGAGGTGCAGGAACGAGGTGTCCAGGGAGCTCAACCGGTCTGCCACGGGCCTATCGTGTCAGACCGCCGCTCGCCGTCCCGGGGGGGTCGGGAGCCCCGGGATCGCGCCGGCCCGGCGCCCGGGCGTGGCGGGCTTCCCGGCGGAGGCGCGGCGCCGCCCGCGGGACCGGCTGGGGCGCGGCATCCGGGGGTCGAGGGCGGCGGCGAGGTCGGCCAGCGAGAGGGTGAGCGGGTGCTGCGGGGCGACCTCGGGGAGGGCGCGGCCGGCGAGGAGGGCCTCGTCGCACTCGTCGGGCGCCCACGGGAGGAACCGCACCTCCTCCATCCCGGCGAAGCGCCCGAGGACGTCGGCGATGGCACGCTCGGGCCGTCGACCGGCGACCGAGGAGCGGACCTTGTTGACGACGACCGTGGGTCGCGGCGACGGGATGACCGCGACGTCCTGGACGGCACGGACGAGCCGCTGGAGCCCCACGGGGTCCGCGGCGCCGACGATGACGAGCTGGTCGGCCACCTCGAGCGCGGTGAGGGTGGCCGCGTTGCGGCGCGGGGCGGCCGTGTCGTAGCTGAGCTCCTCGTCGTCCTCGACGGCGAACCCGACGTCGACGACGACGTGGTCGACGACGCCCCGGGACAGCCTGAGGACGTCCTCGACCGCGGCGGCGCGCAGCTCGGGCCACCGCTCGGCCTTGGGCAGCCCGGTGAGCACCCGCAGCCCGGGCACGACCTCAGGGGCGACCCGGGCCAGCCCTGCGACGTCGAGGGCGCCCTGCTCGGAGGCACGCGCAGCGGCGGCGACCCCGGGCGCCTCGTCGACGAGGCCGAGCACCTGGGCGACGCTCGCACCCCACGTGTCGAGGTCGACGAGCAGGGTGCGCACTCCGCCGGCAGCGAGGTGGGCAGCGAGCGCGACGGCGACGGTCGTGCGGCCCGGCGCGCCGGTCGGCCCCCAGACGACGGTGACCGGCGTCGGCAGCTCGGGGGCGCCGTCGACGTGCTCACCGAAGCCGTCTTCGTGCCCACCGGAGCCGTCGGCGTCGTCACCGGAGCCGTCGTCGGCAGGGTGGGAGTCTCGGCCGGGTGCGCCGGACGTCGGGATGCCGGGCCGGCCGAGGGGGTCGTGGCCCCCTCCCCACGAACGGCCACCCGACCGGAGGCCGGCCACGCCACCCGCGAGAGCGTCCGGCTCGCCACCCCGCTCCTCCACCGGCGCGCCGGAGACCAGCCCGGTGAGGGCGGCGGCGACGTCGAGCGGCTCGTCCCCCGGGCCGAGCAGCACGCTCACGCCGAGCTGGCGCAGGCGCCGCTCGCCGTCCTCGTCACCGGGCCCGACGAGCCCGGCGACCCGCACCCCGTGGCCCGCGAGGTGGCGCAGGGCGTCGCGGTCGAGGCCCCGCAGGTCCGGCGAGACGACCGCCACGCGGGCGGCCCCGGCCGCGCCGGCCGACAGCAGCTCGGCGACGTCGGCGCAGCGTCGGACGAGGACGACGTCGGGCGCCGCCTCGAGGGCCCGGACGAACTCCGCCTCGAAGCGGTGCGTGAGGGCGGCGAGGACACTCGTCACGACGCGGCCGCCATGACGCCGCCGGGCACGGGGACGAGCGTGATCCTCGCCCCGAGGTCGACGTCCGCGACGAGGTCGCGCACCGACTCCCGGGGCACCATGACGTGCACGGCCCGGGTCTCGGCCGAACCCCCGAGCACACCCTCGTCACCCGCGACGCGCACGACGGACACCGCCTCGAGCGCGCGCTCGGGGCCGGCATACGTGGGCAGCCCGACCGTCGTGCCGGGCTCCGGGCGGTTGACGTAGACGTCGACGACGGAGCCGGCCGACAGCGCGGACGCGGACGTCGCGTCGACGAGGAGCGCGACCTGCTGCACGCCCACGGCATCCGACCCACCGACCGCCGCCGCGGGGATGAGCTCGCCGGGGCGCAGACCGCGCAGGGACCAGGTGTCGTGCGCGACGGGGCGGTCGGCGGGCAGGTACGCGGCGGCGCCGTCGCCGATGAGCACGTCGACCCGCACGAGGTCGGCCTCGGTGAGCCGCTGCCCGGGCGCGACCTGCCCCTTGGCGGCGTACACCGGCACGCGGTCGTCGGCCCGCGCGACGACGACCGAGCCGAGGACGGTCGAGACGAGCACGAGCAGGACCCCGACGAGCAGGCGCGAGTCGCGCCACGACGGGGACCGCAGCCGCGAGGCGGTGGAGGTCGGCAGGTCAGTCATGGGCCCCGATTGTGGTGCAGGAGTCCTCGGCTCGCCTCCCGAGCGGCTGCCGCCTGTGGAGACGCGCGCCACGCGCCGTGCCTGTGGACGACGGGGGCTCTCGTGTCGGCGTCGGGTGGCACACTGACGTCGTGGCCCGCCGCTTCCTCCCGCTCACCGAGGTCTCCGAGATCCTCGACATCTCGGCGGCCCAGGCCTACGCGCTCGTCCGCAGCGGCGACCTGCCCGCCATCAAGGTCGGTGGCCGGGGCCAGTGGCGCATCGAGACCGTCGAGCTCGAGGCCTACATCCAGCGCATGTACGCCGAGACCCGCGAGCTCGTGAGCACCCGCACCGACCGCACCGACGACGCCGAGACGCACGACACGTGACACAACGCTGCCGCCCCGTGGCCGCGGGGCCCCGCCTCAGCGCCTCGCCTCCACCGCCACCACGGCACCGAACGGCAGGGTCGTCACGGCCGTGACGTTCTCGCGGCGGCGCGGCACACCCTCCGCATGCTCGGCGACGTCGAGGTGGTCGGCTCCGACCGCGTCGATCGTGCCGACGACCGCTGCGCCGCCACCCACGAGTGACACCGCGACGGTGGCCCGGTCGCGGGACAGCGCCCGGAGCGCGTAGCCGAGCCCGAACCGCCGCGCCGGCCGACCCGGTTCCGCGTGCGACGCGAGGGCGGTGACGGTCACGACGGATGCCGTCGGCACGAGCAGCTCGCGCCCGCCCACGCGCCCGCGCACGAGCAGCCAACCGTCGCCGAGGTCCTCGAGGTCACCGTTGACGCGGCGGCCGTCGAGGAGCCCCAGGCGCACGTCGCCGCCCACCGCTGCTTCGAGCCGGGCACAGAGCGTCACGAGTGCTCGCTCGCGCCGGGTCCGCTCGGCGACCTCGTCGTCGAGCTCGCGCCGTTCCTCGGCCGCCAGCTGGCCCTCCAGGTCCGCGAACAACCCCTCCCACCGCATGTCCACAGCCTAGGACGTCCGGGTTGCGGCCCTCGAGACCAGCACATACGTTCATCCGCATGAATTCGACGGTAAACAGCATCAAACGATCCCGAATCGCCTTTCGGAGCGCTCTCGCACTCACCGTCGCCTGCCTCTTCGCGTCGTGGCTGTGGCGCGTGGTGGCCGGTGTGGCGGACCGGCTCAGCTTGGGCGCGCCACCGGATGCCGCCGAGCTCGTCACCGGCGTGGCCGCCGCGGCCGCGCTGGCCGGCCTGGGCTGGCTCGCGCTCGGGATCGTCCTCGAGCTCGTCGCCCTCGTACCGGGGTCCGTCGGCCGCGGGGCTCGGTCGGTGACCGAGGCGCTGACACCCCGGCTCGTGCGCCGCAGCCTGGGAGCCCTCCTGGGACTCGGGGTCGTGGCGGGGCTCGCCCCGGGCACCTCCCTCGCCGCACCAGCCCCAGCCAAAGCCGTCGCGACCGCTCCGTTGCCCGACCCCGGCTTCCGGCCGCTTCCCGACCCCGGCTGGTCGACACCGGATGCCGTCACGCCCGCCACCGGGTGGGTGCCCGCAGTGCCCCCGGTGCGGCCGCAGCCGGACGTGCGGGTGCTGAGCGGCGCACCGCGAGAAACCGACCTCGCGCCCGCGGACGTCGTCGTCACCCGCGGTGACTCGCTGTGGTCGATCGCCTCGCGGCACCTCGGCCCCGGGGCCACCGACGCGGAGGTCGCCGAGGCGTGGCCGGCGTGGTTCGAGGCGAACCGGCATGTCATCGGCGCCGACCCGGACCTGCTCCTTCCCGGTCAGGTGCTGCGCGCGCCCGACCCAGCGAGCGCCTCGTGAGCGGCGGAACCCTCCGCGTCGTGGGACCGCCGCGTGCCCTCCCGCCGCCGATCTCCCTCGAAGAGGCGGTTCGCCGCTCCCGCGAGGCCCTCGAGGCGCGCGAGGGTCGCGCGGGCTACGTCCAGGACGCGCTGGCGGTGGACTTCGCCGAAGCCTCCGACGAGCAGCTCTTCGGGCCGCAACGAACCATCCGCGCAGACCTGCCCGACCCGACCGTGTGGGCGGGGCGCATCACCCGGGCGCTGCTCGAGGTCATGACGGGAGTCCGTCCCGCCCCGCAGGTCGTGCGCTGGACCACTCCCGAGGTGTACGCGGTCGTCGCCCGGCGCAGCGCGCTCGTCGCGCGGCGGGTGGCCGAGGGCAACGCGCCGCGGCGGCGCCCCCGGGTGACGGTGGTCCGGGTGCGGGTGTGCGAGCCGGCGGACGGCGTCGCCGAGGCCGCGGTCGTCGTGCACGACGGCACGACGGTGCGGGCGGTCGCCGTCCGGCTCGTCGGCCAGGACGGGAAGTGGCGGGTCAGTGCGCTCCAGATCGGCTGAGCCAGCAGGTGACGGCCCGCCATCGGTCGGTCATCGCTATCGTGGGATATCACGGACATCAGGAGGGTGCGACGTGCCCGACATCCTCATTCGCAACGTTTCGGCCGAAGACCTCGCCCTGCTCGAGGAGCACGCTTCCCGACTCGGGATCTCCCGCGCGGAGTACGTACGTCGTCAGCTGCACCGCGAGGCCAGGCGGACGGTGGTGCCCGTCACGGCCGACGACCTGCGTGCGATGGCGGACCTTGTGGCTGGCCTCACGGACCGTAACGTCATGGCTGACGCCTGGTCATGATCTCCGCGCACACCTGGCTCGTCGACAAGCTTGCTTGGTTGGGTTCCAGCCCGAACGTGGAGGAGTGGGCAGACCGCGTGTCACGGGCCTCGTGGGGGTCACGACGGACTTCGACCTCATCGCGGAGCTGACCGGGCAGCCCATGGAACGGTTGCGACTCGCGTGACGAGCGCGCCCGGGGCCGGGACGCCCGGCCCCCGCGCTACCCGGCATCCGCGTCGACGGGCTCGGGTCGCTGCCACGGCGGGTCCGCCTCCCCGGGCTGCCTGCTCGGGACGGCGCCGACGCTGAAGACCGCCACGAGCGCCAGCACCGCGAGCACCGCGAGCGCGGCCCGCAGCCCGGCGAGGCGCGACTCGCTGTTCTCCTCGACGATGGCGTCGGCGGTATCCCCGGTGATGCCCGCGTCGGCGAGGGCCGACTCGAGCGCCGAGTCCGGGATGAACTGCACTCCCCCGGCGAGCTGCACCTGGGCCTGCGAGGACAGCGACTGCGGGATGTCCGGGTTGTCCTCGATGCCGGCGAGGAACGACGACGTCAGCGCCGAGATGAGCACCGCCCCGGCGAGCGCCGTGCCGATCGAGGCACCGAGGTTGGTGAAGGTGTTCTGCAGGCCCCCCACCTCGGGGCTCTGCTCGTCGGGCACCGACGACACGGTCACCGCCCCGAGCTGCGAGGCGAGCGCCCCGATCCCGAGACCGGCGAGGAGCAGCGGCACGGTGACGACCTCGGGGCCGGCACCCAGCTCGAGCGCCGCCATGAGGCTCACGATGCCGGCGAGCAGCGCGACGAAGCCGAGCCGGGACACCAGACGAGGCGACGCGCGCGGGAACACCCTGGGGATGCCGACGGCCGCGAGCAGCAACGTCACCGACAGCGGCAGGATCCGCACGCCCGTCTCGATGGCGCTCAGGCCGAGCGCCACCGACAGGTAGAGGGGGACGCAGAAGAACAGGCCGGCCTGGAGGAGGAACTGGAGCATGAACGCGCTCAGACCGCCGCGCAGCTGGGCGTTGCGCAGCATCGCGGGGTCGACGAGCACGGACTGCCCGGTCTGCACCCGCCGCCGCTCCCACACGAGGAAGCCGAAGAGCACGAGGCCGCCGGCGAGCACGAGCCACACGACGGGCGACAGGCCGAACCAGACCGGCGCCGACGGCTTGGGGTTGACGAACCCCCAGGCCCCCGCCCGCAGGATGCCGAAGACGACGAGGCCGAGCCCGAGGGCGGAGAGCCCGGTGCCGACGAGGTCGAGGCGGGCGTCCTCGTCGCGCCCGGCATCCGCGATCCGCCCCGTCATCGCGAGGATCCCGATGACGATGACCACCTCACCGGCGAAGACCCATCGCCACGAGGCGTAGGTCGTCATGAAACCGCCGATGAGCGGACCGGCGGCCACCGCGACGGCGCCCGACGCCGCGACGAGGCCGTACGCGCGGGGCCGTTCGGACCGCTCGAAGTTCGTCGCGACGAGGGCGACGATGGCGGGCATGATGAGCGCCGCGCCGATCCCTTCGAGGAGCGACCAGCCGAGCATGAGCACCGCGAGGTTGGGCGCGAGGGCCGTCGTGAGCGACCCGGCGCCGTAGATGACGCAGCCGATGGAGAACGCCCGCTTGCGGCCGAGGATGCTGCCCACCTTGCCCCCGGTGATCATGAGCGACGCCATGACGAGGGTGTAGAGGGTGATCGCCGTCTGGATGCCGGTCACGTCCGTCCCGACGTCAGCCGCCACGGTCGCGATGGAGACGTTCATGACCGAGCTGTCGAGCGTCATGAGGAACTGCGCGGCCGCGAGGGTGGCCAGCACTCCGGCCGAGGCGGCCGCCGCGGTCGCGGGCGCGCTCGCCCCAGTGGTCGTGCTCATCGGGTTGCCTCCGGTGAAGAGCTCCCGGCCGGGGGCCGGGTGAGGTCTGGTCGCTTCGGTGCTCCCGAGGTTACGACTGACCGGGCTCGGCACTCGCCGGCCCGGGGTCGTCCGAGTGTGCCGGCCAGTGCCGCCGGTACGGCTCCCCCTCGACAGGTGGCTGCCCACCGGCCGGCGGCTGGGCCCCCGCGAGTGGTTCCGACCCAGTGGGCGGGCGCGCGCCGGCGGGCGCGTGCGCGCCGGCGGCCGGGTGCGCCCCCGGGCCGCCGGGTCGCGGCAGCCAGTCGTAGACGACCTTGGTGAAGAGCACGACGTCCTGCACCGAGCGCCGCCTCGGGCTGATGGCGCACCAGAACAGCCCGATCGGGAAGAACACGCAGAACCCGGCCCGGGCCAGCGCCCGCAGCGGGCCGAGGCGGCGCCCGCGCCGACCCGAAACCCGGATGCCCATGATGTGGGCACCGTACGTGCGTCCGAGCAGCCACCAGGCGAGCCAGAGGTAGATGGTGGCGACGAAGAGGCCGGCCGTGAGGCTGACGAGGAGGTTGGTCTGCGGGAAGGTGAACGCGAGCGGGTCGAGGAGGAAGATGACCGCGGCCCACCCGAGGTAGCCGGCGCCGAGGATGACCCCGACGACGACCGCGTCGATGGTGGCGGCGACGACGCGCGTGACGATGCCGGCCGATTCGCCCTGGTAGGGCCGGGCCTCGCGGGGGACGGTGATGTCGGGGCCGGTCACGGGGCACCCCCGGGTGTCTCGCCGGGTGGCACCGTGCCCCCGGGCGGCTCGTGGTGACGACGGCGGCGCAGCAGCGCCCGGTCGACGACCCGGCTCAAGGCGTCGTCGGCCGAGATGCCCGTCATCCGCACGCCGCGCACCGTCTCGGAGGCCATCGAGCCGGTCGAGTCGCGGATGATGGCCGGCAGGTCGACGACGTCGAGCACCTCCTCGACGAGCCCGACGATGTCGATGCGGTCGATGACCCTGTCGAGGTCGGCGCGGGCGACGACGGCGTCGACGTCCAGCTTGGCAGCCACCGCATCGAGGTCGACCCGGTCCAGCACCGCCTCGATGTCCACCCGCCGCACCGCGGCATCCAGGTCCGCCCGCGCCACCACGGCATCCACGTCCAGCTTGGCCGCCACCGCATCCAGGTCCACCCGGTCCAGCACCGCCTCGATGTCCACCCGCGCCACCGCGGCATCCAGGTCCGCCCGCGCCACCACGGCATCCACGTCCAGCTTGGCAGCCACCGCATCCAGGTCCACCCGGTCCAGCACCGCCTCGATGTCCACCCGCGCCACCGCAGCATCCAGGTCCGCCCGCGCCACCACGGCATCCACGTCGAGACCCGCGGCGATGGCGTCGAGGTCGACCCGGTCGATGACGGCGTCGATGTCGACCCGGGCGACCGCGGCGTCGAGGTCGACTCCGGCGACGAGCCGGTCGAGGTCGACGTGGTCCTCGACGAGGCGGGTGAGGTCGACCCGCTCGAGGACGGCCTCGACGAGCGCCGGCGCCCATGCGTCGAGCAGCACCTCGACCCGGCGGCGCATGACCACCTGCTCGGCGCGCCCCGCCCGGGCCGCCTCGGCGACGAGGTTCCCGGGGTGCAGCCGCCTCGGCACGAGCGGCGGGTGCCAGAGCAGCCGGGTCACGGGCGCGGTCACGCGGTGCGCGGCGCGCGCGGCGACGACGGCCGCGGCGACGCTCATCCCGGCGACCCCGATCGTGGCGTCGACGACCACCTGGGCCTCGGGCGACAGGCTGGGCAGCGGAACGGCAGCCCTCGTCTTCGCCAGCTCCGTCGCCATGATCGAACCCGTCCGTCGGTGACCGTTTCCGGCACGGTACCCGCGAACCGCGCGCACGGGATCGCCTCACACGGGTGAGGCTCCGGTGCGCAGCTGCGCACCGGGGCCTCGGCTCACGACCGGCTCAGCGCCGGCCGTGGCACATCTTGAACTTCTTGCCCGAGCCGCAGGGGCACGGCGCGTTGCGCGGGGTGCCCGACATCTGGGTGTCGGTGAGGGTCGCCCCGGATGCCGGGGAGCCCTCGTCACGCTCGTCGACCCCGCCGGTCTCGCTCGGCGCGGTGTAGTGCAGCCGGCCGGTGCGCGGTCGGCCGACGCCGACGCCCGACACCTCGACCTTGCGCGGGTGCTCGGCGCCGCCGGCACGAGGCCCGGCGGCGGCCAGCGCCGCAGCGCCCGCACCGACGCGGGCCGGCTCGCCACGCGAGGGCGGCGCGGCAGCCGGAGCCGCGGGAGCCGGAGCAGGCGCCGCCCCAGCAGGGGCCGCCGCAGCAGGAGCCGTCTCCGCCTCGGCGGCCGCGGCCTTCGCAGCGGGCGCCCCCGCGATCGCCCCGAGCATCTCCGACACGTGCACCGGCTCGACCGCGGGCGCGGCCTGGGCCGGCTGGTCGACCTGGACGTCGACGTGGAAGAGCAGCCCGACCGACTCCTCCTTGACGGCCTCGTTCATCGTCGTCCACAGGGCGAAGCCCTCGCGCTGGTACTCGACGAGCGGGTCGCGCTGGGCCATCGCGCGCAGGCCGATGCCCTCCTGGAGGTAGTCCATCTCGTAGAGGTGCTCGCGCCACTTGCGGTCGAGCACCGAGAGCATGACCCGCCGCTCGACCTCGCGCATGACCTCCGAGCCGAGGGCCTTCTCGCGCTCGTCGTAGGCGTGGTGCGCGTCGGAGAGGATCTCCTCCTTGAGCCTGTCCTTCGTCAGCCCGCTCATGCCGCCCGCGGCCTCGGCGAGCTCGCCATGGTCGAGCGAGATCGGGTAGAGCGCGCGCAGCGCGGTCCACAGCCGCTCGAGGTTCCAGTCCTCGGGGAAGCCCTCGCTCGTCTCGGCGTCGACGTAGCCCTCGATGACGTCGTTGACGAAGAAGCGCAGCTGCTCGTGGAGGTCCTCGCCCTCGAGGACGCGCCGGCGCTCCTGGTAGATGACGGTGCGCTGGCGGTTGAGGACGTCGTCGTACTTGAGGACGTTCTTGCGGATCTCGAAGTTCTGCGCCTCGACCTGGGCCTGCGCCGACTGGATCGAGCGCGAGACGAGCTTGGACTCGATCGGCTGGTCGTCGTCGAGCTTGGCGGTCGTCATGACCCGGTCGACGAGCCCGGCGTTGAACAGCCGCATGAGGTGGTCCTCGAGCGAGAGGTAGAACCGCGACTCGCCCGGGTCACCCTGGCGGCCCGACCGGCCACGCAGCTGGTTGTCGATGCGGCGCGACTCGTGCCGCTCGGTGCCGAGGACGTACAGGCCGCCGAGCGCGGTGACCTCGTCGTGCTCGGTCGCCACGGCCGCCTCGGCCGTCGCGAGCGCCTCGTCCCACGCCGCCTCGTACTCCTCGGGCGTCTCGTGCGGGTCGAGCCCGCGCTCCTTGAGCGCGGCGACCGCGCGGAACTCGGGGTTGCCGCCGAGCATGATGTCGGTGCCTCGGCCGGCCATGTTCGTGGCGACGGTCACGCCGCCGCGGCGCCCGGCTTCCGCGACGATGGCCGCCTCGCGCTCGTGGTGCTTGGCGTTGAGCACCTCGTGGCGCACCCCGTGCCGGCGCAGCTGCTCGGACAGGTACTCCGACTTCTCGACCGAGACGGTGCCGACGAGCACCGGCTGGCCCTTCTCGTGGCGACCGACGATGTCGTCGACGACGGCCTTGTACTTCGCCTCCTCGGTGCGGTAGACGAGGTCGGCCTCGTCGGCGCGGATCATCGGCTGGTTCGTCGGGATCGGCACGACGCCGAGGTCGTAGATCGAGTTGAGCTCGGAGGCCTCGGTCATCGCCGTGCCGGTCATGCCCGAGAGCTTGTCGTACATGCGGAAGTAGTTCTGGAGGGTGATCGTCGCGAGCGTCTGGTTCTCGTTCTTGATCTCCACCCCCTCCTTGGCCTCGATGGCCTGGTGCATGCCCTCGTTGTAGCGCCGGCCCGCGAGCATGCGGCCGGTGTGCTCGTCGACGATGAGCACCTCGCCGTTCATGACGACGTAGTCCTTGTCGCGGTGGAACAGCTCCTTGGCCTTGATCGCGTTGTTGAGGTAGCCGATGAGCGGGGTGTTGGCCGACTCGTAGAGGTTGTCGATGCCGAGGTGGTCCTCGACCTTCTCGATGCCGCTCTCGAGCACGCCGACGGTGCGCTTCTTCTCGTCGACCTCGTAGTCGCCGCGGCCGGACTCCATCTCGCCGCGCTCGAGGCGGGCGGCGACCTTCGCGAACTCGACGTACCACTTCGCGGGGGCGTCGGCGGGGCCGGAGATGATGAGCGGCGTGCGGGCCTCGTCGATGAGGATCGAGTCGACCTCGTCGACGATGGCGAAGTGGTGCTCGCGCTGCACGAGCTCCTCGACCGACCACGCCATGTTGTCGCGCAGGTAGTCGAAGCCGAACTCGTTGTTCGTGCCGTAGGTGATGTCCTTCGCATACTCCGCGCGGCGCTGCTCGGGCGTCATCGAGGAGAGGATGCAGCCGGTCTCGAGCCCGAGGAAGCGGTGGACGCGGCCCATGAGCTCGGACTGGTACTCGGCGAGGTAGTCGTTGACGGTCACGACGTGCACGCCCTTGCCCGTGAGGGCGTTGAGGTACGACGGCAGGGTCGCGACGAGGGTCTTGCCCTCACCGGTCTTCATCTCGGCGACGTTGCCCATGTGCAGCGCGGCGCCGCCCATGATCTGCACGTCGAAGTGCCGCTTGCCCAGGGTGCGCTTGCTCGCCTCGCGGACGGCCGCGAACGCCTCGGGCAGGATGTCGTCGAGGGTCTCGCCGTCGGCGAGGCGCTTCTTGAAGACGTCGGTCTCGGCGCGCAGCTCGGCATCCGTCAGCTTCTCGAAGTCCTCCTCGATGGCGTTGACCTGGGCCGCGAGGTTGTCGAGCTTCTTGAGGATGCGCCCCTCACCGGCGCGCAACAGCTTCTCGACGATCTTCACGAGTGGGGCTCCCTTGGCGTGACTGCGTGGTGGTCGATCGAGGCCGCCCACCGGACCTGCCTAGGGTAGTCGAGCCTCGGGCGGCCCACCGACGAGGCGGCGAGGCGGTGGCGGGCACCGCGTGGGTCACCACCGGGGCAACGAGGCGCCCGGCGGGGTGAGTTCCCCCGCGGGCCGCGCAGGTGGTTCAGTGAGGGGCATGTCTGGGATGCCGTTTCCCGCCTGCGTGCCCGAGCTCACCGACGGGGTGGTCCGGTTGCGGGCCCACCGCCCGGAGGATGCCGCGCGGATCGTCGAGCAGTCGACCGACCCCGACAGCCTGCGGTGGACGACGGTGCCGCGCCCCTACGGCCTCGACGAGGCGCACGCCTTCCTCAAGCTCATCGAGGACGGCTGGTCGGCCGACGACGGGGTGCGCTACTGGGCCGTCACCGACGCCGACGACCCCGACAGCCGCTACGTCGGCACGGTCGACCTGCGCCCACGCGGCGGTGGCGCGGCGGAGACCGGCTTCGGGCTGCACCCCGAGGGCCGGGGCCAGGGGCTCATGGCGGGGGCGCTGCGGCTCGCGGCGCGCTGGTGGTTCGGCGAGGGCGGGGTGCGGGTGCACTGGTCGGCGACGCGGGGGAACTTCGCCTCGTGGCGGGTCGCGTGGTCGTGCGGCTTCACCCACCACGGCACCCTCCCCCAGCTGCTCCCGGACCCCGAGGGCGGGGCGGCCGTCGACGTGTGGCGGGCCAGCCTCGGGGTCGACGACGTCATGGAGGCACGGACCCCGTGGGCGGACCCGCCGCTGCTCACGACCGACGAGGCGGACGGCATCCTGCTGCGCCCTTGGCGCGACGCCGACCTCGAGCACCTCGAGGCGCGTGACCAGCCCGCGCACCACATGCCGGCGCGGGGCGTGCTCGACGCCGACACCTTCCCCGAGTGGCTGCTCGCGCGCCGCGAGCGGATGTCGCTCGGCGTCATGCTCAGCTGGTGCGTCGCCGACGCCGCGACGGATGCCGCCCTCGGCGAGGTGCTCGTGTTCGTCACCGAGGGCACGCTCGACGACGACACCGCCGAGCTCGGCTACCAGGTGCTGCCGAGCGCACGGGGCCGGGGGGTGGCGACAGCCGCGGCACGGGTGGTCGTCGAGCACGCGTTCGTCCCACGAGCCGACGGTGGGCTCGGGATGCGGCGGCTCGTCGCGCAGACGGCCGACGACAACGTCGCGAGCAACGTCGTGCTCGACCGGCTCGGGTTCACGATCTGGGGTCGCGAGACCGCGGCCGACGTCCTGCCGGACGGCCGCGCCGTCGACGCCCTCCACTGGGAGCTCCTCCGCGATTGATCCTCCCCAGCTCTCCGACTTCGTGCGAGTTACCCGCGGTTCCTCGCCGTGCGGGCCTCAGAAGCCGTCGGCAAGTCGCACGAGGTCGGATGCCGGGGAGCTGGGTCAGCCCCCCGACCCGCCTCCGGTGGTCCTGCGACTTCTTGCAGATCACCCACGCGGTGGGGCCCGAAAGAGGGGCTCCCGCGTGGGTGATGTGCAAGGAGTCGGGTCAGGGGGTGACGGTGGGGAGGTCGAGCCAGGTGGCGAGGAGGGCCAGCTCGTCGTCGAGCTCGCGCTGGTCGTCCTCACCGCCACGGCTGGGTTCCCACGTGCACCGGCGCACCCGCAGCACCCCGGCTGCACGGTCGGCCTTGAGGTCGACCCGGGCCACGAGGTCCTCCCCGAGCAGGAACGGCAGCACGTAGTAGCCGTGCACCCGCTGCTGCTCGGGCACGTAGATCTCGAGCCGGTAGTCGAACCCGAACAGGGCGCGAGTGCGGTCGCGCTGCCAGATGAGCGAGTCGAACGGGGAGAGCAGGGCACGCGCCCGGATGCCGCGCGGCCGCCGGGCGTCGCGGTGCAGGTAGGCGGGGCGTCGCCAGCCCTCGATGGTGGCGGGCAGGAGGGTGCCGGCGGCGACGAGCGAGGCGATCGCCGGCCGGGCCTGCTCGGGCGAGAGGCGGAAGTAGTCGCGCAGGCACTGCTCGGTGCCGACGCCGTGCGCCCGAGCCGCGATCTCGACGAGCCGGCGGAACGCCTCGGGCTCGTCGGGCCGAGCGTCGGGCGCGAGCGCTTCTGCCCGGTAGCGCGGGGGCAGCACCCGGGCGGGCACGGCGTAGCGGCGCTCGAACTGGGCCGTGCGCCCGGCGCTCGAGAGCTCGCCGGACCAGAAGAGGTGCTCGAGGGCGTTCTTGACGAACGACCAGTTCCAGCCCCACTCGTCGCGCTGGCGGGGCAGGTCGTGGGCCAGGGCCGCCTCGACCTCGCGGCTCGTCATCGGCCCTCGGCCGGCGACCTCGGCGAGCACGGCCTCGACGAGCCCCGGGTGGTCGCGCGCGACCCGCTGCATCCCACCCCACGCCTCGGAGCGGGCCCGGCGCATCCGGAAGTCGAGCAGCGGCCACGTCCACGGCGGCACGAGCGAGGCCTCGTGCGCCCAGTACTCGACGACCCGTCGCGGCGCGACGTCGCGCGCCCGGTCGAGCAGGGAGCGGTCGTAGGGGCCGAGCCGCGAGAAGAACGGCAGGTAGTGGCTGCGGCACAGCACGTTGACGCTGTCGATCTGGACGACGCCGACGGTGTCGATGACGCGCTGGAGCTCGCGGGTGCCGGGGGCCTCCGGCCGGGGCCGGGCGAAACCCTGGGCGGCGAGCGCGATCCGTCGGGCCGCCCGGTTCGTCATTCGGACCGGGCTCGCGACTGGGGCCGTTGACGGAACGACCGAGGGCTCGACCGAGCGTGGGGAAGGTCCGGCCGAGGGAGCGTCAGTCATCCGTCGGGAGCAGGTGCTGGCGGTGCGCGTAGACGGCCGCCTCCACCCGCGAGTGCAGGTGCAGCTTCTCGAGGATGTTGCGGACGTGGTTCTTCACGGTGTTCTCGGAGATGACGAGCTGGTCGGCGATCTCGCGGTTGGCCCGGCCCCGGGCCACGAGGCGCAGCACCTCGACCTCGCGGTCGGTGAGCTGGGGGGCGACCCCGATGACCGGCGCCGGGTCCTGGCTGAGCCGGGTGAACTCCTGCAGGAGCGTGGCCGCCATGCCGGGCGGGATGATGGCCTGGCCGTCGTGGACCCGCCGGATCGCGCCCGCGACCTCCTCGCCGGGCAGGTCCTTGAGCAGGTAGCCGCTCGCCCCCGCCTTGATCGCCTCGAACAGGTCGCTCTCGTCGTCGGACATCGTGAGCATGAGGATGCGTGCGGACGGGACCACGGACCGGATGCGGCGGCACGCCTCGATGCCGCCGACACCCGGCATCCGCACGTCCATGAGCACGACATCGGGCTGCATCCGCGAGCAGACCTCGACCGCCTCGTTGCCGTCGCTCGCCTCGCCGACGACCTCAGCGATCCCGTCGAGCTCGACGACGACCCGCATGCCACGGCGGTAGAGGTCGTGGTCGTCGGCGATGACGACGCGCACCGGCGCAGTCGCCGAGTCGACACCAGCGGTCACACCCTCACCTCGCACGGGGACATCGTGGCAGGTCGAAAGGCCGTTGCCCACTCCCGCGCCACGAAGGGGGGTTCAGGAAGCGGCCACCTCGACGCCCTGGACCTCGTCCTGACCGGCGTCGTCGCCGCTCAGGGAGCCGTCGAGGTCGAGGTGCAGCACACCGTAGCTCCAGCCCCGCCGGCGGTAGACGACGCTCGCGCGGTCGGTCTCGCTGTCGTGGAAGAGGTAGAAGTCGTGGCCGACGAGCTCCATCTCGCGCAGGGCGTCGGCGAGGGTCATCGGCCGGGAGCGGTGGACCTTCTCGCGCACCTCGACGGGCGAGTCGTCGAACTGGCCGACGTCGTCGTGGGGCAGGCCCTGCTCGGCCTGCTCGGCCGGGGGGACGATCCGGGCCGTGGCGGCCGCGACCGACTCGGGCGTGCGCCGCCCGCGGTGGACCTGTCGCCGGTCGTTCTGGCGCCTCAACCGCTCCATGAGCTTGTCGATCGCGACATCGAGGGCGGCGTACTTGTCCTCGACGCACGCCTCGGCCCGCACGACGGGACCTTTGGCGTAGCACGTGATCTCGACCTTGTCGCAGACCTTGGCCTGTCGGCGGTTCGGCTCATGACTGACCAGGACCTCGACCCGGCGGGTGCGCGGCTCGAGCTGCGTGATCTTCGCGAGCTTCTCCTCGATGTGCGCCCGGAAACGGTCGGAGACGGTCAGGTGCCGTCCGGTGACGACGATGTCCACGTGATCCTCCTCAAGCATGGGGGGTGTCGGTGCTCAGTGTTGACCCGGCGCCAGGGGCACCACCTCCGGAGGATGGGGGCTCATGCACAGACGCTAGTCGGCGGACCTGTGGGCCACAAGGGCAGGGGTCACCACCTCCGTGTCGTCGCCGCCACAGTCGCCGCGACGACCTGCTCCGCACCCGCCGAGCGCAGTGCACGGGCCGCCTCGGCGAGGGTCGAGCCGGTCGTGACGACGTCGTCGACGAGTACGCACGCGGCCCCCCGGACGGCGTCCCGCCACGCCGGGAGCAGCGTCATCGCACCTGCGAGGTTGGCCGCCCGGGCCTGCCGGTTCAGGTGCGCCTGGTCGGCGACGACGCGCGTGTGCGAGAGCGCCGGCAGCACGACGAGCGCCCCCACCGGGCCGGCCCGCACCGGGCCGATCCGCACCGGGCCGATCCGCACCGGGCCGGTCCTCACCGGGCCGGTCCTCACCGGGCCGGCACCCAGGGCGAGCGACACGGCGTCGCGAGCGAGGTCGGCCACCGGGTCGTCGCCCCGCCGCCGCCGGGACGACCGGGCGGTCGGCAGCGGCACGACCGCAACCCGCTCCCCCAGCACGGCACGTCGCCGCACCCCCGGGTCCGTGGCCACCGCGGTCGCGAGCGCCGTCGCGAGCAGCCGGGCGAGCGCCGGCCGCAGGTCGCGCCGGTCCTCGTCCTTGTACGCCGTGACGGCGAACCGCAACGCCCCCTCGAACCGTGCGGCCGACCAGCACGGCGGCATCCCGGGCGGGGGCGAGCGCAGGCGCACCAGCGCCGGACCGCCGTCGTGGGATGCCGTGCGCAGCCCAGCCGTGCAGGCTCGGCAGAGCGGTGCCCCCACGCCGTGGCACGCGGCGCACCGGGCCGGAAGCACGAGCTCCCCGGCCGCCGCGAGCCCGCGCAGCAGGCGCCCCTGGGACCACCACGCCCCCGTTCCCAGCTCGTCCGCCGTCATGCATCGAGCATCTCCCCAGCGGCCGAGACGAGTCGCGCGCCTCCACCCACCTGTGGATACCAGCGGGCCGACTCGACCCTGTGGACGGCAGCCGCTGCTCAACAGGAGTGCGCGCCTGGACGAGGCTGCGAACGTGGTGACGAGCGGCGGAAGAGCGGGCGGCTGAGCGGCGGTCTTCAGCCACATTCTCGTGAGGTGGGGGGCGGGGGCGGAGGGCGAAGCGGCGAGCGGCGCGCCACGAGGACCGGCGTCAGCCAGCCGCCACAGCCGGCGTCAGCCAGCCGCCCGACAAGGACCGGCGTCAGCCGGCCGCCACGGCGAGGTCGGTCGCCGGCCCGCTGTCGACCCACTGCGAGCCGGCCCGCCCGAACAGCCTCCCCGCGGACGTGACGACCCACATGTCGCGCTCCCCACCGGTCGAGGCGACGGCCACGGCACCCGGCACCGGCCGCAGCCCGCGCACGTCGCCGCCCACGGTGAGCACGACGGGCTGCACCGTCGACCCCTCGAGTACCCCGATCGCCGCCAGGGTGCGGAAGTCGAGCCAGGCCAGGCTCGTCGCGCGCGTCAGCGGCGCCCCGATCCGCAGGGGCGGCGCCAACCGTTCCGGCAGCCCCGCAGCCCCACGAACGACCCCCGCGATGTCGACCCGCGTGTCGGACCCGTCGCCCTTGACCGACAGCACGGCGACCCGGTCGCCGTCCGGCGCGACCCGCGCCTCGAGCACCCGCCGGCCTGCGAGCCACCTCGCCTCGACGGGCGTGGCCGCGGCACCCGGTGCGGCCGGGTCGACCGACGTGTTGACGACCCACACCCGCGGACCCTCAGCCCCTGACCCCACCGCCCCGACCCACAGGAAGCCCCGCTGGTCGTACGAGGGGTTGCCGACGTCCTTGCCCTCGAGCGGCACCTCGTAGCGGTTGGTGCCCCGCCACCGCGAGATGCCGTCGCCGCCGGGGTCGACCCCGGCCAGCTCGCCCCCGTCCGCCGACAGCGCCAGCCGTCGGAAGTCCTGCGGCACCTGCGGGTACGTGCGCGCCCCCGTCGGCTGACGCGGCTCCTGGTCGCCCAGCCCGCTCGGGTCGAAGACGACGACGTCGGCGCCGCGCCGAGCCACCGGGAGCGCCAGCGGCGGGGTGGCCGGCGCGCTGAAGCCCACCTCGGCGAGCGTCCCCGCCGACTCGTCGAGCCCGAGCAGGTTGACCGGCACGCCGTCGACCGACAGCGCGACGCGCGTGACCCCGGCATCCTGGGTGAGCGTGGCGACGAACTGCGCCCACAGGTTCTGGCGGGTCGTCTCGCCCGGCGCGAGCCGGCCGGAGATGAGGTTGACCGTGGCCACCCCGGCGTCGACCGAGACCGCGTCACCGAGCAGGCGTGCGCCCACCGGCACGGCGGTCACCGCCGCACCCGTGAGGTGCTCGGGCAGTGGTGCGATCTGGGCGAGCGCCAGCCGGGTCGCGAGCTTGTCGGCGGGGAACCACCGCACGTCGGGCACGAGGGCGCGCCGGCTCGTGGAGACGTAGTGCACCGAGTGGGGCTGGACGAGGCGGCTCACCTCGGTGCTCGCGATCCACCGGCCGAACCCCTCGGGCAGGGCGGCGATGCGCCACTCGCCGCCGACGCTCTGCAACCCGAACTCCGCGGTCACCGTGCTCCCGGGACGGGCAGCGGTGTAGCGCCCGTCGGC
This sequence comes from Fodinibacter luteus, assembly GCF_039541575.1. Lineage (NCBI taxonomy): Bacteria > Bacillati > Actinomycetota > Actinomycetes > Micrococcales > Intrasporangiaceae > Fodinibacter (ex Wang et al. 2009) > Fodinibacter luteus. The sequence continues at coordinate 270,134 of NZ_BAABGM010000015.1, forward strand.
GTCGATGGTGCCCGCGGCCCGGGCCTGGATGCGCACGGTGGCGGGGTCGAGCAGCGTCGCGGTGGGGGGCGCGGCGTCGGCGAGGAGCACGATCGTGCCGTCGGGGTTCCACGCCTCGCTCACCTGCGTCGTCAGGAAGGCCCGGGCGTTGTCGTAGGCCGCGTCGCTCGCGGCGCCGGCGCGCACGAACCCGCGCACGATCGTCTCCTGCTGGGCGCCCGGCACCGGGCCGGGGAAGGTCACCCGCAGGTCGGGCGGGTTGCCGCTGCCGACGTCGAGCCCCTGCTCGACCGGTCCGGCGCTGGAGAGCCCCCCGCACCCGGCGAGGGCGAGGGTGACGAGGAGGGCGAACAGCAGGCCGGATGCCGTCGCGCGCCGCGGGGTGGTCACGTGTCCTCCGTGGGGCTGAGCGGCAGCGGCGAGCCGTGCAGGGCCGTGCCGGCGCGCTGGGGCAGGGTGAGGCGGAACCGCGAGCCAACGCCGCGCTCCCCCCAGGCCTGGAGCCAGCCGTTGTGCAGCCGGGCGTCCTCGAGCGAGATCGACAGCCCCAGCCCGGTGCCGCCCGTCGTGCGGGCCCGCGCCGGGTCGGCCCGCCAGAAGCGGGTGAAGACGTTCGCCGCCTCGCCGGGCCGCAGGCCGACGCCGTGGTCCACGACGACGACGGCGACGGCATCCTCGCCGACCCCGACGTGGACGTCGACGGGGCGTCCCTCGCCGTGCTCGATCGCGTTGACGACGAGGTTGCGCAGGATCCGCTCGACCCGGCGCTCGTCGACCTCGGCCTCGGCCGGCTCGGAAGGCAGGTGGAGGCTGACGACGCTCCCCCGGCGCTCCGCGAGCGGCCGCGTCGCCTCGACGACCCGGGCGAGCGTGCCGCGCAGGTCGACCGGCTCGACGTCGAGCGCCGCGGCGCCGGCGTCGAACCGGCTGATCTCGAGCAGGTCGGCGAGCAGCGCCTCGAAGCGGTCGAGCTCGCCGGCGAGCAGCTCGGCGGAGCGGGCGACCGTGGGGTCGAAGTGGGTGCGCGACTCGTGGATGAGGTCGACGGCCATCCGGATCGTCGTGAGCGGCGTGCGCAGCTCGTGCGAGACGTCGGAGACGAAGCGCTGCTGCACCGCGGACAGGCCCTCGAGCTGGCGGATCTGCGCCTGGAGGCTGTCGGCCATGCCGTTGAACGACGTCGCGAGGAGGGCGAGGTCGTCCTCGCCGCGCGACGGCATCCGCTCGTTGAGCTTGCCTGCCGACAGGCGCTGGGCGACCCCGCTCGCGCGGCGCACCGGGGCGACGACCTGGCGGGTCACGACCCAGGCGACGGCGCCGACGAGGACGGTCAAGGTGAGGCCGGCGATCGCGAACGAGTTGCTGATGAGCCCCATCGTCGCGACCTCCTGCCCCATCGGGTAGATGAAGTAGAGGTCGTACGGCCCGGCGTTCGGCACCTCGACGACGCTGCCGATGATGACCGCCGGCAGGTCCTTGCCGCCGACCGTCACTTCGCTCATCTGGGTCTGCTGACGAGCCGGGGATGCCGCGACGGCCGCCTGCAGCTCGGGGCTGACCTCCGACAGGTCGAGGGGCCCGCTGCGCTCGTCGGCCAGGCCGGCTCGTTGGCCGAGGGCCAGTCCCTCCTCGACGCACTCGTGGCCACCCAAGTGGAGGGTCCGCTTGTGGCCGTCATCGACATCAACATGCCCGACGGCAGCGGGCTGTCCCTCGTGCGGTCGGTGCGCGAGCGCTCGAAGGACGTCGGCCTCGTCGTGCTGACCATGCTCAACGACGACTCGAGCCTGCTCGAGGCGCTGGATGCCGGTGCCTCCGCACTCGTGCGCAAGAGCTCACCGTCCGAACAGGTGATCTCGGCCGTCCGTCGATCGGCGGAGATGCCCCTCGAGTTCTCGGCGAGCGGCCTCGCTGAGGCGATGCGCCGGCGCAGCGAGTCACCGCAGATGACGTTGACGACGCGCGAGACCGAGGTGCTCAAGCTGCTCGTCGAAGGGGCTTCGGTTGCTCAGGTGGGCAAGGCCCTGTTCATGAGCCCGTCGACCGTCAAGACCCACATCGCGAAGATCTACGAGAAACTCGGTGCACACAATCGCGCGAGCGCCGTTATCGCTGCAGTGCGGTTAGGCCTCGTCAGCGGCGACGGCGGGCCTGCAACCTAGAAGCGACTGAAGGCCTCTATCATCCGGATGACACCGGGCCCGATGATGACGATGATCAGTGCGGGGAAGATGCACAAGAGCAGGGGAAAGAGGATCTTGACGGTCACCTTCTGAGCCTGTTCTTCAGCCCGCTGACGCCTGACGACCCGCATCTCCTTTGTCTGTTCGCGCAGCACGGCTGCGATCGGAAGTCCGAGGCGGTCGGCCTGGACGAGCGCGGTGACGAAGTTCTTGACTTCGGGTGCGGTCGTTCGCTCACCGAGCGATGCGAATGCCTCGCCACGGCTCTTCCCGATCTGGATCTCGGAGAGCACTCGGGCGAACTCGCCTGCGATGGGGCCCGTGACTGACCGCGCTACCTGGAGGATGGCGGCGTCGAACCCGAGCCCGGACTCCACACACACGGTGAGCATGTCGAGGGAGTCGGCAAGGCCTTTCTGGATCTCTTGCTGCCGCTTCAACCCTGCGTTGTACAGCAACAGATCCGGCAGGAAGAAGCCGGCCGCACCGGCAGCCGCGGCAAGGAGTACACCGGTGACGTCGAATCCGGCAAGAAGGAGCACGAGTACCACGCCGGTGACGAGCCCCAGCCCCTTGGCCCCCATCATTCGTTCGACGGACCATGCCGGAGGGTTGCCCGCCTTGTCGAGGGAACGTGAGATGCGCGACCCGGTGCCGCTGGGCGAGATGCGCACGGCCATGGCTCGCAGCCTGTCCAGCAGCGGCCCGAGGAGTCGGTCCTGGACAGCGAGTTCGTGCTTGGACACCTCACGCGTGGTAGCTGTCTGTTGGAGAAGTTCCAGCGAACGGGCGACGCCAGTTGACTCGGAAGAGCCGGCAACAGTGGCGAGAACGATCAGCCCGATGGCAATGGCCACGAGGAGCACGGCGATGAAGAGGAGGGGCTCCATGTCAGACCTCGATCTTCACGACTCTGCGCATCCAGAAGATGCCGACGATCAGCGCGAGGATCCCGGCGACGCTCATGAGAATGCCGAGCAGCGTCGTCCACAGCAGGCTGACGTAGTCATAGTTGGAGTAGAGCATCCACAGTGTCATGAGGATCGGCAAGGCGATGAGAATCCAGGCCGAGAGCCGTCCTTCCGCGGAGAGGGCGCGCACCTGGCGTCGGAGCATCTCGCGCTCGCGAAGGGTGGCGGCCGTTGTCCGCAGGGTCTCGGCGAGGTTGCCACCGACCTCCCGCTGGATCCGGATCGCCATCGTCGTCCAGCGCATGTTCTCGCTGTCCATCCGGTCCGACATGTGGTCAAGGGCGTCACTGACGTCGGCCCCAATGCGGGCTTCGGCGAGGGCTCGCGAGAACTCCTTCGAGGCCGGCTCCGGTGCATCCTTGGCCACTCCATCGAGCGCCTGGAGCAGACTGAAGCCGGAACTAAGCGACGTGGCGACGAGCATGAGAACGTCCGGAAGGGTCGCTTCGAAGTTCCGCGCCCTGCGGCGGGCCAGATAACGCAGCATCACGGTCGGCGCCAGAAGTCCGAAGGCCAAGCCGAGCCCTAGACCCAGCCAAGGGACGGACCGAAGGAGCAGGAAGCCCAGCACTGCGCCGACGACTACGGCCAGCAGGCGCAGAACAAACCACTCTCCCGCCCGCCATGGAAGGTCCGCTCGGTCGATGAGCTGCAGCGTTCGCGGCGTCGACTCGCGGCCCGCCATCACTTTGTCGCCCAAATCGACCAGTTGGCCACTGATGACACTCGGCGTGGGCGGTCGCGATTTCAGCGCCGCACCTCGCCCAAAGCCATACGCCTCGATGGCGCTGACCCGTTCCTTGCGCCGCGATCGGAAGACGGGCCCCATGAAGGCAACCATGAGGAAGAACAGGCCCACCGTGACGATGGCCACCGCTGGCCAGAGGCGGCTCGGAGAGAATGCGGTGAACGCTGCCTCAGCAGGGGGGGGTGCGGCCACCGCGCTAGGCGACGGCGATGCACTCGTAACGGGAGCCGTGTCACCCATATCGATGCTTGCCGCTGCCTCGAACGGCTGCCCACCTGCCGTACCAGTGACGACGAGGTCCTGCTTGCCATTCACCCCGGCGGGTCGCTTGATGTCCAGCATCGCCTGGGACTCGAGGGCCCGCGCTGCGGCAGCGAATGACGCCGCCACGGCCTTGCGGTCCTCCGCGTTCGCCACCGACCCGCCACCAGCCCTAGCGAACGCCCTAAGCGTGGCGGGCTCGTCCTCTTTGCTCTTGAAGGCGACGACCTCAGCGCGCACTTTGCCCTTCCGGAGTGCTTCGATGGCTGCGGAGCGCTGTTGCTTCGCCCGAGCGGTTCCTCCCTTGTCCTTCTCCACCGTGTCTCCCCCGTCGCTGAGCAGCACGATGCTACGTTCCCCCTCGCTGCCCAGGCCTTCGACGGCGTCTTGGATGGCGGCATACAGAGCGGTCTCGCCGTCGGATCGCAATGCGCTCACGGCCCGGCTGACTTTGGCGTGGTCGGTCGTCGGCGGAACGTCGACCCCGGAGGTGTTGGCGAAAGAGACCATGCCGACCTTGACCTCGTCAGGCACGGTGTCGAGGAACTCACGCACTGCGGCACGCACCGTACCCATTCCAGTGGCGCCCATCGACCCGCTGGTGTCGATGACGAGCATGGTGCTGCGGGGTTGCTCCGCACCGGGCTTGGCCGAGGCGGCAACCTTCCGTCCGCCGAGAGTGACGACGACCGAGGCTGGGTCGATGGGCAGCGGCTTGTCGCCACGAACCACGACGGTGGCGCTGACTGAGGATGATGTCGAGCGAACGTCGCTCAAAGATGCCGGCACGTCATCGGCTGCGCTCGCCGAGGGAAGCCAGACAACCGCCGCTGCAAGCACGGCGCCGAATCCGGCCCTTCGGGACGGCGGGGAGACGGTCATCGGGCCCCGTTCACGAAGAGCGTCGGTGACAGATCGACACCGAGGTCGTGGAGTTCCTCGGCGAACTTGGGCCGAAGGCCGGTGCTCATGAGCTGCCCGCGGAACCGGCCGGACTCATCCCGCCCGGCGTGCCAGTCGAAGAGGAACAGGTCCTGGAGGGTGATGACCTCGCCTTCCATGCCGATGACCTCTGAGATCGCAACGATGCGGCGCGACCCGTCCTTGAGCCTGGCCTGCTGCACGATGAGGTCGAGTGCGCCGGCGACCTGCTCGCGGATCGCCCGCACCGGGAGGTCAACGCCGGCCATGAGCACCATCGTCTCGAGACGGGAGAGCGAGTCGCGAGGGCTATTGGCGTGCACGGTGGTGATCGACCCGTCGTGGCCGGTGTTCATCGCCTGCAACATGTCGAGGGCCGCTCCGTCGCGAACCTCGCCGACGACGATCCGGTCGGGCCGCATGCGAAGGGAGTTCTTCACGAGGTCGCGGATCTCGATCTGGCCGCGCCCCTCGATGTTCGACGGACGCGACTCGAGACGGAGCACGTGCTCCTGGTGCAGCTGGAGCTCGGCCGCGTCCTCGATCGTGATGATCCGCTCGTCCTCGGGCAGGTACGACGAGATGACGTTGAGGGTCGTCGTCTTCCCGGATCCGGTTCCGCCGGAGATGACGATGTTGCGGCGGCCCATGACGCACGCTCGGAGGAAGTCCCGCGCTGAGGGGGTGAAAGTGCCGAACGCGATGAGGTCGGCGTCGGTGAAGGGGTCTTGTGAGAATTTCCGAATCGTGAGCATGGCGCCATCGAGGGCGATCGGCGGGATCACTGCGTTGACACGAGAGCCATCGGGCAGCCGCGCATCGACGAGCGGGCTGGATTCGTCGATACGGCGACCCACCCGGCCCACGATCTTGTCGATGACCCTGCGGAGGTGCGGTTCGTTGGAGAACCGTGCCTCGATCGGATAGATCTTTCCCGCCCGCTCGACGTAGATGTACTCGGGCCCGTTGACCATGATCTCGGTGATCTCCGGGTCGCGGAGCAGTGGCTCGAGTGGTCCGTGGCCGAGGATCTCGTCGGAGACCTCCTGCGCGATCCGGGTGCGGTCCGAGTGCGACAGCGGGGTCTGCTCGGCGTCGATCGTCTCCTGAAGGGTCTGTCGCACTTGCGCCGCGAGCTCGGACTCGGGCAGGTGCGGGTCGTACAGCCGCGGGCCGAGGTTGTCGATGAGCGCCTGGTGCACCCTTCCCTTGACATCGTGGAACGGGTCTTGCTGTCGCTTGCGCGAGCCAAACCGTTCGATGGGGGATACGGGCTCCGGCGGGTGCTGTCCGCGGCGGACGTTGTCGAGGCGGTCGGCGAGGCTCACGATCTCCCCCTGAAGAAGCCCCTGCGCTGCGGTGCTCCGTTGAGTTCCTCTCCGAACCGCCGCCGGATGTGCACGTCACCGAGCTGCCGGATCGCGACGCTGACGCTCCCGCGAGGGTCGTCGAGGACGATCGGCACACCACGGTTGATGGACGAGGGCACGGTGAGCGAGTTGGGGATGCTCACGGAGATCTGTTCCTTGATGGCTGACTCCACGTCCTCTGCGCGAAGGCCCACCTTCGCATCAGCACGGTTGAGCACGATGATCCGAGCATCCCTCGGGCTGCCGAGCATGTCGAGGGTGTCGATGGCGACCCGAAGGTTCTTGACCGCCGGGATGTCGAGGGTCGCCACGAGAACGAGCGCGTCGGAGAGGTCGCACGCGGCGAGCACGTGCTCGGTGAAGGACGGCGGGGTGTCGACGACGACATAGTCGTAGTGCTGCCTCGCCAGCTTGATGAGCTCTACGCTCACGCCCGGAGGGATCCGATCAGCATCGCCGGGATCGTTCGGGGCGCAGACGACGTGGAGGCCGCTGTCCTCGTGGGTCGTGGAGATGGCGGCGATTCCCGCCTCGTCCAGGTGCCCGCTCATCGCCACGGCGTCGAAGATCGACTGCGTCGGCACGAGCTGAAGGCTGATCGCGACGTCACCGAACGCAAGGTCGAGGTCGATGAGCAGCGTCTTCAACCCCGACTTGGCGAGGTGGGTCGCGAGGTTCGTCGCCAACGTCGTCTTCCCCACCCCGCCCTTGGCCGAGAAGATGGTGACGACCTTGCCCTCCTTGGCTGGCGTCCCCATCGAGTGGCCGATGAGTCGTTGAGTAAGATCTCGGCTGCGCCGGAGCGCGTCCACGAGGGCGGTGTGGTCCTCCGACGTGACCACTTCCCGGACCCCGCTGCGCAGGGCCTGTGACAACGCAGTGACGTCCATCCTTCGCCGCATGAGGATGACCCCCATCTCCGGGCGGTCGAGCCGCGCGGCTTCCGCAAGCTCGCAGGCCTCGTCCAGCGCGACGTCCGGCCCGATGATGACCTGTTGGATGCCGACGTTGTCGTGGAGCGCTCTGGCAACCAAGGCAGCAGACGGCAGCGCCTGGGTGTCTGACCCCAACGCGAATCGGTACCGTTCCAGTGCGGTTGGGTCGGTGTCCCAGAGGATGTTCACCGGCCCGCGCTTCCGAGGAGAGTGAGATCGTTGACGTTGAGCTTCGGGTCTACCTTGACCTCGGCTCCTCGGAGACCTGCGTACAGCGTGTAGTTGTTGATGCCGTGGACGAGCCGTGCCGCTTGTTCGGGCGACACCTCCAAGGTGACGAGGAAGCTCGGGGCGTTCTGCTGCTGCTGCGCCTCCTCACCCGGCTCAGCGGCCGGCTGCTGCGGCGGGGTCAGTGAGGCCTCGCCCATGGCGATGACCTTCACGTTGTCAAGGAGGACTGACGTCTCTTGTACGTCCGCGTTGGCGGCCTCCGTCTCGTCGGCGTCGCCTCCTTCCATCATGTCGTGTGTCATGAAGATCGTGAGGTTAGAGCCGGCGGTGACGAACGTGCCTACCCTGGCCGGGTCGGACAGTTGCAGGCTCACAGCCAGCTTCCCGGCACCAACCTGAAGTTTGCGCTCCCCCAAGGGCACTTCACCGAATGCCGCCGCTAGAACGTACAGGCCTGGCGCGATGTCCGTAAGCGCCACGAGCGCGCCATTCGTGTCATCCACGGTTGTCAGAGCCCCGGCGGGCACCGACGCCGCTGCGACCTGCGTCTGGGTGATCTGCTCGAGCCGGACCGCGTCCTTGAGCGTTGTCCCGGCGGGAACGACTGTGTTGGACACGTAGACCGTCGCTGGGCTAGCGGCCTCGACCGCGCGGGCGTCAGCGCCACGTGCGTAGAGCAACACGAGCACCGCCCCGACAAGCGCGATGATGGCAGCAGCGACGATGGCAAGAATACGGCGGCCCATACGAGGAGTCCTTTAGTAATATCGAATGACTTGCATGTGGGGATGCGTTCTCTCGCCAGATCAGCCAGCAGGCACAACGACTGTGGGGCCACGAGGGGTGCTACCCGTGCCTATCGTTCCAGTCGGCACCACCGGACCGGTGAACCACCCCCATAGGCAGTCGCCCTTGCCGCAGGGAGACCCCCCGTAAACAGCCTTTGTCTTGGGTTGGGCCGACGGGATATCGTTATAGCCAGCCAGGAAGAAGGCGGAGACGCCGTCAACCACGTAACCAGTCGCTTTGCCCTGACTGTCTACGTTCACTTTGGTCATGATCGGCACCCAGACCTGAGTACCCAGGTAATTGCTGAGCTCATCCTTCTTGCAACCCTTTGGCGCTGAGGCGCCATTATCACCGATGAGGATCGTCCCCGTTGCGTCGAAAACGGCCGTACAGGTATCGCTCTTGCTGACGCCGTCGCAGAGAGGCGATGGATACCCCTGCTTCTCGCAGGTCTGAACCCATCCGAACCCCCCCGAATAGAACTTGCCAGGATTGTTGCTGGCGAGACACTTGGTGGCATTATCTTCAGTGGGCTTCTCGCTCGAATCCAAGTGAGCATAAATCGCAGTCACCTTGCCGGGGGAAATCTGCGGGAGGAGAGTACTCGAAGTGCCGGGTGGGGGGTCGTAGGGCGGGCTGGGCGCGAACCCGTCAATAGTCGCCTTGACCCAATCACACTCCGCGAAGACGATGGGAAGCGTGGGGATGCTACGCCCAACCTGACCCCACGCCGCCCGGGCGCAGGCGGCCACGCGAGTGCTGCTTGCCCCCGCAGCCGAGCCGAAGAGGTTGTTAATCAAGGCATCCGATGGGGTGCTGGTGTTGACCTCCACAAAGGGCAGACCAGCGAAAGTGTCGGGAATGGGCGGACACTCGGTGAACTCGGGAATGCTGCCGGGTGGGCAGGGGTCGCCGGGGACGCCTGTGCCGCAAATAGACGTGACCTCGTGTGAGTTGTCGGTCGCATTCGCGTCAACGAGGCCCTGCAGATCGGCGATGGTTTCACATGCGCCTTTGGCGCACGATGCTGCGAGCGCTAGCGCGCCAGCATCTGCCCCGTTCTGCAGCTCTCGTCGTTCGATCATTCCTCTACCCACGTCGACGGAGATAGCAGCGAAACCCATGAAGACGAAGGCCATGAGGACCACCACAATCGTGGCGGTCGCCCCGCGCTCGCTTCGTAGACTGGGTGAACCCGATCGCATCATGCTATCCTCCGCATCTCATAGTTGCCGTCGCGGACGGCTGCGGCGGGGCGAGGCCGGTGAATCCCAACATCACCCAATCGAAGTCCGTGGCAGAAACCGTCACTTGAGCCACACCGCCGGGGGCGCACGCCGGGCCAGGATTGAACTGAGCCGGACTCTCGTCGTTGACGAGTTCGGTGAACATCGGCATGGACGCGACGGCACGGGCTTCTGCGTTCACCGCCGACTGCCCCATGGCCACCATGCGAGCACCCTCACGGGCGGCGTTCGTCAGCATGATCTGGCCGAAAAGCAGGCGACCCATGTCGATGATCCCTGCGATCAGCAGGATGAGCAGCGGGAACAGGATCGCGAACTCGACGGCCGCGGCGCCACGCTCCCTCCAGCCAACCTGCTCCTTCACCGCGGTCCCTTCATCACTTCCGTTGTCCAGCAGCCCTGAGGCGACACCAAGGCGCGACCAAGAACTCGTCAAGGAACAGTAAACACCGTCCGGGCGCGTCGCCGTTAACGCACCCGGTGTGGCGAACGCGACCCGACCTGGTCTGTTGCGGTAGATCGCCACCCCGTGCGTTCGCAGACCCGCCACCTCAGCAGATGGACCACGGGCGCTTCAGACGTAGCTTGCCGCCGCAGCGAAGATGCCCAAGAGCTGTGCCCCCAGGGTGGCGATGAGGCCCATGACCACAGCCGCGATGAGAGCCACCAGCAGACCGTACTCAACGGCGGTTGCCCCATTTTCGGACGTCAGCTTGGCCCGCATCGTACCTGGCCGCAAATTGCACCTCCCGTTCAAGGCCGGGACCGGACGTCGAATGCATCGACGCCCGGCCCCGAGTTCCGCGCGTCAGAGCTTGTTGACGACAGTCTCGAAGGCGGTGTTGATCTGGCCTCCGAGGATGGCGACCGTACCCACGATGACGGCCGCGATAAGGGCCACCAGGAGGCCGTACTCGACGGCGGTCGCACCCTCCTCGCTGCGGAGCCTGGTCTGGAGCTTGACGAGTGCCTTGGTCATTGAGGTGCCTTCCGGGGCGTGACAACTTGGTCGCTTGCGCTTGCAAGTGTCGCAGAACGGTTGAGGCCACGACATGGGCCGATGGTTCGCTCTCGAACGGACGAAGAGATGAGGGCCCTCCACCGTTCGGCCGATGGCAAGCCTGCCGTCAGCCGGGAAGCTGCAAGACGACCAGGCGCCCAGTGTTGTGAGTCACACGCCATCCCACCTCCTCAAACGCGGAACTGCAGGTGACGTCGACCACAACGACGTCATACACGCCCGTGGGTATTCGGCATCCATCGAGGAAGTCGAGGAACTCTCGCTGCGTCCCTCGCTGGAAGGCGTCGATGGGGTTTGACGCCCATACCGTCAGTCCCGCTGCGGCGAAAGTCTCTGCGTCCGGCTCTTTGGCGAGAACCACCGGGTCTGGCCCGCCTCGCTCCACGATCACGGACACCACCTCGGCGCCCGGAGGCCTCAGCGCGCACTCGCGAGCCGCCAGTTGAAGCAACACCGCCGCTGCAGTCACACCGGCTAGGGCCACGGCGAGCACCGTGTGCGGACGCCCAGGTGCAGACCCTGGGGCGCCCTCACGCGCCCCTCCAACAGCCGCCAGCGGTGCCAGGAACAGGATGAGCCAGACGCCGTGGCGAGCAGCCGACACCGTCCCGGCCGTGAGGCAGAGCGCCACCGCCCACTCCCACACAGTCAGCCGGCGGGCGGCGAGAAGGAGCAGCAAGGTGGCGACGAGGATCATGGCTACGTCGAGTGGGTTCGACAGGCTCGGAGGGGCCCAGAGACCCACGCGTTGGACCGCTGCCTCGTTGCTAAGTGCGCTCAGGTAGTAGCCGGGCGTGTCTAGACCCGCGGGAGTCAGGACAAGGGCCAGTAAGCTCACAGCCCCTGCTCCAGCCCTGCGAATCGCAGGGACACCGCGTCCAAGCAGGGCATACACCCCGAGCACTGCAAGGCCCACCAAGACCCCCCCGTGAAGGTTGCCCCAGAGGATCATCAGCGGTGGTACGGCCCACACCAGATAGCTGGACCGTCCGGCATCCGCGAGCCGGATCAAGAGAAGGAGGACGACGAACGGCAGTAGTGAGATCGCCGGGTACCGGATGACCACGAAAGCGCTCGACGCCCCGATCACCACGAGGCTGAGAGTCAAAGCACTGCGAGCCTCTCGCGCACCCATTCGCCGGGCCTCCACCAGAAGGATGACAAGCACGGTTGCTACCAAGATGAGGTGGATAGCCGGAAGGGCCAGGTCCCCCCTTCCGGCCACCAGCGAGGATGTCACCTGCGCGAGGACAACCGGGTTGGCCCAGTGCTGCTGCGGGGCGGTCGCAAAGGGGATCCCGTCAGGAACCATGCCTTCCCGCCGAATGTGATCTCCCATGGCAACTACCCACATGAGGTCGGCGCCGATGACGAGGAAGGTAGAAATGAGCACCACCCATCCGGCCACCACCAACTCACCCAACAACGGGCTACCCGGGTAAGTGCGATCACGTTCAGTAGTCGCTGGACGGGGGCTCACGGAGGCCACGGTATGAGGTGCGGGGCAGGATCGAGCACCAGGAGGTATCTGATCCACAACCACTGACTCCACAGAGATATGGCAACCAACACCGCCAGCACTCCGACCCTGAGTGGTGTGATTCGCGTCATCGGGGCGGCGAAGATGGCAACCAGCAGGGGCGCGGCCAGGACGAGGTAACGGATGAAACCAGGAGTGACTGGAGTGACAACAAGAACGAGGACGAGATAGGAAGCGCCCCAGACCGCCAACTCGGGTGGCCACCCCATCCGGCGACTGAGAGCTGCCGGGACCCCGACCAGCAGCGCCAGCAAGAGCGTCAGCAAGACGAAGACCAAGGGGCCGCCTGCCTCCCACGCGAAGACGAAGTAGCCCCCGACCCCCTTCGCAGTGTGGCCTACCCGCGCGGAACCGTCGAGATCGGCCGCCTCGGGCACGCCGTAGACAGCGGCAGCCGTCCACGGCCACATCCACGGTGAGAGTGCCGCGCACATCAGAAGGGCGACGACACCGCCGCTGGTCCTCCAAGAAGGACCTCGGGGCTCTTGACGCCATTGGATCGCCGCGTGTGCCAGCACCACAGGCACGAAAGCAACAGCAACGGGACGCGTGAACGCCAGCCCCACCACCGCAATGGTCGCGAAGATGTAGCGGCGATCCGTCAACCACCGAAGTGCGGCCAATAGGAAGACCAGCGCCAATGCCTCGCTGTACGCCGCCATGAGGACGGGCGACGAGGGCAAGAGCGAAATGCCGATAGAAGCCCAAGACGCCGGCCTTGGTCCGACATCTCGCGATCGCAGCAATCGGTACAGGAGGGCTGTGGCAAGCAGCGTCAACACTGTGTTGAGGAGCAGGGATGCCCACACGAAGGGCAGTCCGGATGCCTCCATGACGATTCTAGCCATAAGAGGGAAGCCCGGAGGGAACGCGCTCGCCCACGCATCATTCGCGGACAATTTCTGTGTGGCGTCGGGGTATCCGAGGGTGGCGATGCGCTCGTACCACTCACCGTCCCAGTTGCCGAGCACCGGACCGAGCCCCGGCGAGGGTCCCGAAGGGGAGAAGACGAAGTACTCATTGGGAGCCCCGTTCGGGGTCGCCTGGCCCGTGGCTGTCTGCCACGATGCCGCATACGCGGTCGCCAGGATCTGCCAACCTCGGAGCACCAAGGTCACGCCCAACGCCAACAGCAAGCCCTGCTCGATTCGCCAAAGACCAGGTACATCGACAGATCGGGCAACCTTGGAGGTGGTCGGTCTGTCCCCGCTGAGCACTCCGGCACGCTAGCCCACATCTTCCAGGTTCGTCGCCAATCGGACGGGCCCAGGGAACTACAGTGCGGTGACAGGGATGCGCCCTGGCCCGAGTCGTTACTCGGCGCAGAGACTCTGGGCGCGCCCGGCCGGCTCGGTGAGCAGGAAGTGGTAAAGACTTGGACGGTCCAACAACGGCAACGGGTGATGAGCGATCCGCGCCGGTGGCCAGCAGGGCTCTCGTTGTCGTTCCGGCCCTCAACGAAGCCCCGAGCGTCGGAGCGGTAGTCCAGTCCATCCGAACCGACCTTCCTCACGCAGACACCCTGGTGGTTGACGATCATTCGTCAGACGAGACTGCCTATGAGGCCCGGAGGGCCGGAGCCACGGTTGCCCAGCTTCCGTGCACCCTGGGCGTTGGCGGCGCGATGCGAACTGGGTACCGGTACGCCCTCGAACACGGATATGACGTGGTCGTTCAGGTAGACGGCGACGGGCAGCATGACACCCGGCACCTACAGGAACTGGTCGACGGTCTCGCCCACGCCGATGTCGTCATCGGCGCACGATTTGCCGGTGCCGACCCGTACGCCGTGGGACGGGCTCGTCGAGGAGTGATGCTCCTCCTGGCACGCGTGCTCTCCACGCTCCTCGGGGTGCGGCTCACCGACGTCACCTCGGGCTACCGCGCAGTGGGCCCGCGCGCGCTCCGGGTCTATGCCGAGAACTACCCGGCCGAGTACCTCGGTGACACGCTCGAGGCGCTGGTGATCGCGCGGCGGTGCGGGCTGCAGGTGGTCCAGGTGCCAGTCCGCATGACCGCACGCGAACACGGAAGCCCGAGCCAGGGGCTGCTCCGCTCAGCTGTCTACCTCGGCCGGGCCCTCGCGGCGATTGGGCTCGGCATGGTCCGTCGCTGGTCCTGCGAACCCGCGGGTGAGGTCCTGTGAACACGGACGCCTACTGGCTCGGGCTCGTCGGCGGTCTCGTCGTGCTGTTCCTCTCGGTGGAACTCGTGCGCCGTCGCCACGTGCGCGGCCGGCTGGCCGTCGCGTGGATCGTCCTGGGCCTGCTCGCAGTCGGGTTCGCCCTGTTCCCGTCGGCCCTGGGCTGGCTGTCCAGCACCTTGCGCGTCCAGGTCCCATTGAACCTCGTGCTGTTCTGCGGGGTGCTCTTCCTGCTGGTCATTTCGATGCAGCTCGCCTCCGAGGTCGGTCGCCTGGAGGCGCGGACCAGGCGGCTCGCCGAAGAGGTAGCGATCCTTGGGGCTGAGCGCCGGCATCCGCCCGAGCCGGACCCCGCCGCCGACGGGGCGAGCGGGGTGCACACCGACGACGGCGCGGAGACGCCTGGACCTCCCCCTCACCCTTGAGCCGCTCTGCTACGACTGGTCCCTTCCACGGCGGTACGAGTCAACGGTTGCTGCGATGCCGGCCTCGAGGTTGATGCCGTGTCGCCACCCGAGCGCGTGCAGCCTGGAGACGTCCAGCAGCTTGCGGGGCGTTCCATCGGGGCGCGACGGGTCCCAGGCGACCTCACCGGCGTACCCCGTTGCGGCTGCGACGAGCTCCGCCAGCTCGGCGATCGTCAGGTCGCTGCCGGTCCCGACGTTGACTGGCGAGTCGTCGTCATACCGCTCGAGCAGGGCCACCAGCGCTCCGGCGAGGTCGTCGACGTGGAGAAACTCCCTTCGGGGGGCTCCGGTGCCCCAGTTCGTAACCCGCCGGCCGCCGGAACGAACAGCCTCGTCGAACCGCCGGATGAGGGCTGCCAGCACGTGCGAGGACTGCGCGTCGTAGTTGTCTCCGGGTCCGTAGAGGTTCGTCGGCATGGCACTGATCCACGCGTGCCCGTGCTCACGGCGCATCGCCTGCACGTGCATGACCCCGGCGATCTTTGCAATGGCGTAGGCCTTGTTGGTCTCCTCCAGAGGGCCGGTCAGAAGGGAGTCCTCGGTGATGGGTTGCGCGGCCAACCTGGGGTAGATGCACGATGACCCCAGGAAGAGGAGCCGCTCCACGCCCACCGTGTGCGCCGCGTCGAGCACGTTGACCTGGATGCGGAGGTTGTCGCTGAGGAACTCCACCGGTTCGGCGGCGTTCGCCGCGATCCCGCCAACGCGGGCTGCCGCCAGGACGACGTATCGGGGCTGCTCACGCTCGAAGAACGCCCTGACGTCACCGTCGCGACGCAAGTCGAGCTCCTGGGAGCCTCGGCCAAGGAGGTTGGTGAAGCCCTCTCTCTGGAGGTGGCGCCACAGCGCTCCTCCGGCGAGCCCTCGATGACCCGCCACGTAGAAGCGGGCTTCACGATCGAGGGGCTGGGGCGTCCAGGGGCGGGTCATGGGCGGGCCTTGGCCGTCAGTCGGCGGGAGACGATGCGGATCGAGGTCCGGACCGGCAGGTCCCACGCCCAGGCCAGCTTGGCCAGAGGTGGTGGGAGGTGCCTTCGTTTCACCTGCTCAGCCTCGTGGATCGAGAGGTCGCGGTTGGCCACGGTGAGGGCGTCCGGGTGCCAGCGATAGGTCGCAACGGGGTGCCGTGTGCTCACGAAGCGTCCACGCCGGCGCAGGCGCAGGAACATGTCCAGGTCCATCACGAAGCGCAGCGACTCGTCGAAGGGCCCTACCGCGCGCAGGTGATCGAGCCTGGTGAGCGATGCGGGTTGCGGGATGAGGTCTGGGCCCCAGGGCAACACCCACGTCGCGAGCCGGCCCAGGCGGCTGATGGCGAAGACGTGCCCCTCGTGGTTCATGTACTCGCAGCCGCCGTAGGCCACCACGGCGTCGGGGGCCCGCTCCAGCAGGCCGACGAGCGTTCGCAGGCCACCCGGTCGCATGGCGTCGTCGTCGCCGATCCACGCGAAGTACCGCTCGTCCCGGGCCGCGGCGATCCCGGCATTCACGGCGGCCCCCAGCCCCCTCCCGGGATCGTCCACGACCAGGCCCCCGTGGGCAACGGCGATCCGACGCGCTTCCACGGCATCCTCGGGTGCAACGACGACGACGGTGCACTCCACCCCGTCCTGTGCGGTGAGGCTTGCCAACGCTGGGCCCAGCGTGTCGGTGCGCTCCCCGAGGGTCGGCACCACTGCGAGGACCTTCCTGAGGTGTTCCGGCACTGCGCTCACCGCGGCCATGCCTCGTGCACCCAGGTGGCCCCATTGGCGGCGAGCATCCGGCGGTCGGCATCGACCATGATCGCTGCCAGCTCCGGGGTCTGGACCTGCGCGCGCCAGCCGAGCTGCGATGCTGCACGCGACGGATCCCCGACGAGCGAATCGACCTCCGCGGGACGGAGATAGCGGTCATCGAAGCGGACGTGCTTCTCCCAGTCCAGGCCGGCATGGCCGAAGGCGATCGCCACGAAGTCCCGCACCGTGTGGGATGAGCCGGTGGCGACCACGTAGTCGTCCGGGGAGCCGTGCTGCAGCATGAGCCACATCGCCTCGACGTACTCGGGTGCGTAGCCCCAGTCCCGAGCTGCGTAGAGGTTGCCGAGGTACAGCTCGTCCTGCAGGCCCTCGGCGATCCGCGCAACGGCACGGGTGATCTTGCGGGTCACGAAGGTCTCCCCACGACGTGGGCTCTCGTGGTTGAACAGGATGCCGTTGACGGCGAACATGCCGTACGCCTCGCGGTAGTTGCGGGTCGCCCAGTAGCTGTACACCTTGGCGGCACCGTACGGGCTGCGCGGGTGGAAGGGGGTCTCCTCGTGCTGTGGCGGGGAGGCCGCGCCGAACATCTCGGAGCTCGAGGCCTGGTAGAACCGGCACTCGAGGCCGATCATGCGGATTGCCTCAAGCAGACGGATGGTGCCGAGCCCCGTCGTGTCGCCGGTGTACTCCGGTTCGTCGAAGCTGACGCGCACGTGCGACTGGGCCGCCAGGTGGTAGACCTCGTCGGGAGCAACTTGGTTGAGCAGCGTGACGAGCCGTGACCCGTCGGTGATGTCGCCGTAGTGGAGGAACAGCCGCACCGCCTCGTCGTGCGGATCGACGTACAGGTGGTCGATGCGGGAGGTGTTGAACGTCGAGGCGCGTCGGATCAGCCCGTGGACCTCGTAGCCCTTGGTGAGGAGCAGCTCGGCGAGGTACGACCCGTCCTGGCCGGTGATGCCGGTGATGAACGCCCGCTTGGTCACTTCTGCCTCAGCCCCGTCTGTAGTGCTCGCGATGCCCGCGCTCTACGTGGCTCCGCGGTCCGACATCGTATCTGCGGGCAGATCACACCGATTCCAACTCGGCCGCCACCATCAGTGCGACCAGTTCGCTGAACGTCACGCTCGGCGTCCACCCCAGGGCCAGCAGGCGACCGGCATTCCCCACCAGCGCACTGGGGTCAGCGGGGCGATAGAGCGCAGGGTCGATGCGAAGGTGCCGTTCGTAGTCGTCGATGCCGACCACCGCGAACGCCTCCTTCACGAAGTCCCTGACCGTGTGCGCGTCACCCGTCGCGACGACGAAGTCGCCCGGCGCGGCGGCCTGCATAAGGAGGACCATCGCGCCGACGTGGTCCTGGGCGAAGCCCCAGTCGCGCCGCACGTCGACGTTGCCCAGGGTCAGGTGCGTCCGCTCCCCGCGCGCGACCGCGGCGACGCCCCGTGTGATCTTCCGGGCGACGAAGGTCGGCGGGCGGCGTGGGGACTCATGGTTGTAGAGGATGGCGTTCGTCGCGAACAGCCCTCGGCGACGGTAGACGGCCACCATCTGGTGGGCCATGTCCTTCGCGGCTCCGTATGGGGTGACCGGGGCATGAGGCGTGTTCTCGTCCTGCGGAACCTGCGAAGGGTCGCCGAACACCTCTGCGCTCGACGCCTGGACGAACCTGACCTCGCGGCCCAGCCGCTCCTGCAGTTCCCAGGCGGCGCGCAGGAGCCGCACCGGTCCCACACCGACGATGTCGGCGGTCAGGACCGGCTGCTGCCAAGAGGCGGCGACAGACGTGCTGCCCGCCAGGTTGTAGATGTGGTGGGGCTCGCTCGCCTCGACGGCGTCCCGTACCGCTTCCTCGGTTGAGAGGTCCGCGACGTGCACAACGATCCCTGGATGCTCTGTACTGACCGCGGCGACCTTCGCCGCATCCCGAACGACACCGTGCACCTCGATGCCGGAGCTGAGGAGCCGACGAGCGAGGTACCACCCATCCTGCCCGGCGACTCCGGTCACAAGGGCCCGGGTCATCGAGTCCCGTTCTCTGCTGGCCTAAGCACCTGCACAGGCTAGGGCAGGATCGAGTGCGACGACGTGCTCGGGAGGGGGTCAGCAACACCGTCGGGCCATGCCAAGGCCCCTCAGCACCCCCATGGACGTGCCAGCGCCTTGTCCAACGGGGGCAGGGCAGCTGCCTCCCAACTGAGCCGATCGACAAAGGCGTTTCGTGCCCGCCGACCGAGGGCAGAGGCCGTCACCCGGTCGGTCAGCAGAGTGGCGAGCGCGTCAACGATCTCCTCCACGCTGTCAGCGCGTGCCACCTCAGATGCATCCACGGGGATGCCGTTCAGCGCCTCGCTCGTCGCCACCACGGGGACACCGAACGAGAGCGCCTCGAAGACCTTGAGCTTGGTTCCACCGCCTCTCCGGATGGGGGTAACGACGACTCGCGTCGAGTGGTAATGCGGCGTGAGGTCGGCGATGTCAATGTGCAGCGTAACGTTGGGGGCGGCCTCGACGAGACGACGAAGAGCCGGAGTCGGCCTTCGGCCCACCACGTGTAGTTCAGAGTTCGGACTCGCGCGCAGCACCGCAGGCCAGATGTGTTCAACGAGCTCCGTGACGGCGGCGACGTTGGGGGGATAGTCCAGCGTGCCGACGAACAAGGCCCGACCCTCCGTGGACTCGACATCAGTCGCGGAGTCGGGTGTGGGCACCGAGTTGGGTACTACGCGTACGCGGTCGTGACCTGCGATCGAAGCGAGGATCTGCGCGTCGTCACCCGAGACGCACAGAACCTGCTCGGCGCTCTTGGCCAGCTGCCGCTCCGCTCTGGCCACCCTTCTTGTATCCACCGCGAAGGTGAGGCGATCCAGTCTGGTCCTGGCAAGCGCCGTCATGTCACGAAATAGCGCCCCTTCCACGTTCTGTGCGTCGTACACAAGACGCACTCCAGGGGGGATCAGCCTCTGCGCGAAGCTCCAGCTCATGATCTCCGAGACGACCGCAACGTCCGGCTCGAACGCGTCGACGGCCCGCAGGACCTCATGCCGAGCCCTCGGACCGATGCGAGGCGAACGGAGCGGGTGGCGGGAAACCACTTTCATGGCGGCAAGGAGCGGATAGGGGTGGGGTTGTCGGAAGGGGACCACGCGTGGTGCGGTCTCGTGGAGCAGCTCGGCCCCCCACGGTGTCACGATGGTGACGTCGTGCCCGGCCTTGAGGGCGGTCATCACGAGGCCACGGGTGCGAAGGTCCCCACCGTGCCTCGCCGGCCCCCAGGGCCTCGGGTGGCACCAGACAACCTTGCTCACTGAAGGGCCACCTCACGAAAGATGCGGATGTGCTCGGCTGCTGCTCGCTCCCATGTGAACTGACGGGCGTGGGCCTCCGCCGCGTCCACCCGGGCCGGCGTGGCGGCCATGGCTCGATCTACCGCGCCAGCAATGCTTCCCACGTCGAGCGGGTCAAAGTACTCGACCTCGTCCCCACACACCTCTGGGAGCGATCCCCGTGTGGACACAGCAGCCGGGCACCGTACCGCCATCGCCTCGAGGGGCGGCATCCCGAAGCCCTCATACAGGCTCGGGAATGCTAAACATGCCGCCCTGCGATACAGCTCGAGCAGCGTCTCCCGGGGAACCACCCCCAACTGGTCCACCCAGGGCGGCGCATCAGCGAGAAGCTTCCCCCCTCCGGTGAGTACCAGCCGCAACGAAGGCCGGTCCTCTCGCAGCAGTGCGACTGCGTCCAGGAGCCGGCCGTGGTTCTTGTGAGGCCACCGTCGCGCGGGGTACAGCACGAACTGTTCACGGGAGCGCGGCGCAGGCGTGAGGTCCGCCTCTAGTCCGAGGTGCACCACGTGCACCTTCTCAGGAGGGATCCCCAAGTACTTGACTATTTCGCCTTTGCTGAACTCGCTGTCAGTGATCACTGCATCGGCCCTCCGTGCAGAACGGTCGTAGGCGATGGATCGATAGGCCAGCTCAGGCCGGGTGAAGTTGTGTCCCAGGGCGAGGTGCTGAACGTCATGCAGGGTGACCACGTGAGGGATCCCCCTACTGCTTGGCAGCGGAACGGTGAACGGGTAATGGATCACATCGACGCGGCCGCCCTTGACTAGCCAACCAGGGTGAACGCTGAGCCTGGCCAGGTGAAGCAATCGATCAATTACCCGTTCAGAGGCCCGCGACGCGTGGACCACGGTCGGCACGCCGTTCACAGTGCCGGCGCCCCAAGGGGCGTGCACGACCATCCGGACGTCCGAACGAGCCAGAGCGGACACAAGGCCAGAGAAGTACGCCTCAGTGCCGCCCATCGCACTTTCAACCAGCGTCAGAGCGGAGACCCCCACACTTAGGGGAACGAGAGACGGGCCGTCGGGGGTCAAATTCGGACCTGCGCGAGCTCGTCCGCAGTCAAGCGCCTGTTCGAGCTCGAAACCTCTCGGTTCGACGCCCACAATCTGTTTGTGCCCCGGGAGTCATCACGCGCCTCCCAGGCGACTGCAGCCTCCACACCGGCAGCGTACCCGGCGCTGTTGGCTCAAATGCACCACGAACTCCCTACGACCGTCCCGTGGGCCGAGCACGCCACGAACCGCCCACCCGGCTTGGCTCACGTTCCTTGTTCCGCATGGGCCGTAAGGCTGTGACCTGCGGCGACTCCTTCAGAACTGCGCGATTTCACGCACTAACAGGAGGGCGGCGACAACGCCCCGGTCGCGATCTGGGGGCGTCGCCACGGCCGTTCGGTCCCCGGATAGGCGGCGCGAAGCGCGAATCTTCCCGATGTGGGTCCATTCTTGTGGGAACGAGGCGAGCTCATCCCCCTGTGGATCCGCGACAGGGCCTCCCTCGGTCCACATCGAGCGAGCGAGGACCAATTCCATGCGAGGAGGGGCCGCCATCCAGCTACAGTGTCAATGGCCAGTCCTAGGTCACCGCTGGTGGCCAAGTAGAAGTCCCCACTCCTTGCGGGTTGTTCAGCTCGTGGTGGGGCGCCCTCCTGTCCGGGTTCGGGCCTGGAGCATGCGGTAGGACTGGCCGCTGGTGACCACGGTGGTGGCGTGGTGCAGGAGCCGGTCGAGCATGGACACGGCGGTGGTGTGTTCGGGCAGGAACCGGCCCCAGTCCTCGAAGGAGAAGTGTGAGGCGATGCCCAGGGAGCGGCGTTCGTAGGCGGCGGCGATGACGCGGAACAGTAGTTGTGCGCCGGTGTCGTCGAGCGGGGCGAAGCCGACTTCGTCGACCAGGAGGAGGTCGTGGCGCAGGAGGCCCTCGATGGTCTTGCCGACGGTGTTGTCGGCCAGGCCTCGATAGAGGTTCTCGATGAGGTCGGCGGCGGTGAGGTACTTGACCTTGTGGCCGGCGGTGACGGCGGCGTGGCCGAGCGCGATCAGGGTGTGGGACTTGCCCGTGCCGGCTGGGCCGATCAGGGCGAGGTTCTCCTTGGCGGCGATCCATTCCAGGCTGGTCAGGTACGCCCAGGTCGGGGCCGGGATCGAGGACGCGGCCAGGTCGAACTCCTCAATGGTCTTGACGACGGGGAACCCAGCGGCTTTGAGCCGGGCGCGCTGGTTGGAGGCGTCGCGGGCGGCGATCTCCCGTTCGACCAGGGCCCGTAGGACCTCCTCGGGGGCCCACCGTTGGGTCTTGGCGGTGAGCAGCAGCTCGGGGGCGACCTCGCGGATCGTGGCGAGCTTGAGCCGGCGAAGCCCAGCGGTCAGGTCCGCCGCCAGCGGCGGCGGGCTCGTCGCGGTCATGAGGACACCACCCGCCCGGCACCGGCCGCTATGCCTGTGCCCGGTGAATCCGGCTCGCTTCCAGCGTGGTTGGTGGGGGCGTACTCGGTCAGGGACCGTCCCGTGCTGGTGGGCAGGTCGATGATCAGCGCGTCCCCAGCGTGGCGCGGGTGCGGGGTACCGGCCCCCGCGGCCAGGATCGAGCGCACATCGCTGGCCTTCCATCGGCGGAACGCGACCGCCCGCTCCAGGGCCGCGGTGAAGGCCTGCTCCCCGTGGGCCGCGGCCAGGGTGTTCAGCTCGGCCAGCTCGGGCCCCAGGCGGGTGTGCCCCGCTGCGGCGGCGCCGGCGATGAACGCGTGCGCGACCTCACCGAGCGAGCAGAACTGTTTCTCCGCAGCGGTTTTCGGGCGGATCGCCCTGGCCGGTGCCGGCCGCGGGCCGCCGTAGTGCTCGTCAAGGATGGAGGCCTCCCCGGGAGCCTTGAGCGGGTGCTGCGCATGCACGACCCCGCTGCCCGGGTCCAGGATCAGCACCCGCGGCCCGTCCACGAGCACCGCCACCGCGCTCCCGCACAGCGCCACCGGTACCGAGTAGCGGGCCGAGCCGACCCGCACCGTGGCCAGCTTGTCGACCTTGCGCATGATCGGCGGCGGCCCGATATGAGGGCGCAGCGACGGCAACGGTGTGAGCAGCTCGGCCTCGACGGCCAGCCGCTGCGCCGGGACCGCGCACGTCTGGGAGTGAACAGCGGCGTTGACCTGCGCACACCACGCCCGGGCGTGCTCGTTCGCCACGGCCAGGTCAGCCAAAACCGCTGCGGCAGCGCGGGACTGACTACCACCGGTCGCCTCGCCGTCGGCGTCCAAGGTGTGCTCGAGCAGCAGCGGGCGCAGCAGGTCCTCCTTGCCGTACCCGACGAGGTTCTCCACGATGCCCTTGGACTGTGGGTCGGCCGCCTCGCAGAAGTCCGGCCGGAACCGGTAGTGCGTGGCGAACCGGACGTACTCGGCCGTGGGGACCACCCGGTTGGCGACCACGCCACCCTTGAGGCACCCCATCCGGTCGGCCAGCACGACCTTCGGCACCCCACCAAGGGCTTCGAAGCACTGCGCGAGCAGCGCCAGCGTCGTGGCCGCCTTCTCATCGGCTGCGAACCGCACGAACCGCACCCGCGACCACGCCAGCACCGCGCAGAAGACGTGGACCCCGGCGATGACGCCCCAGTCGATGACCAGGTGCTCACCCGGGCTCCACACCGCCGGCCGCCGGCCCCGACCGTTCTCACGACGCCACGCCTTCTTCTCCTGCGCGACCAGACGACGGAAGTTCCGGTCCGAGCCGGTGTACCCCTGGGCGCGGGCCCGCGGCAGCAACCGCTTCGCGCTGATCCGCCCCTGCGTGCTCGTCACCGCCTGGCCGACCAAAGCGCGCACACCCTCGTAGTTCGACGGCCGCCGCTCACGCACCGGCGGCTCGTCACCGGCCTCCGCACGCTGCACGACCCGCTTGACCGTCTTGTGCGTGGTCCCGCAGATCGCTGCGGCCCCACGGTAAGTGCCCACCTGCTGGTAGGCGGAGATGATGCTCATTCGTTCCCTCGCAGACATCACAATGGAGCCCTCCTGGGCGGTGGCGTAGCTGGCTAGACACCGCTACTCCACCGCTCAGGGCTTCACGCTCCGGATCGACACGACGAGCAAGGAGTGGGGACTTTCACACGGCCACCACCGGGGACCTCTACTTGGCCACTACCGGGGACTTTTCCATGGCCACGGACATACAGAGCCCACCAAGGGGTCCGAGGGTGCCCCTTCGACGCCGTCGATCGGCGCCAGGGGCCCGGATCGCACGATCCTCACGTACTAACGGAATGAGCCAAGTCAGGCCCTACGACCGTCCCGTGGGCTGAGCACGCCACGAACCGCCCAGGCTCGAGCCGAGCCGACGCAGATCCGTTCATCGATGCCCGGGGTCAGCCGCTCATCGCCGTGCACAACAGTGGTACCGAGAGTCGGCGGCCTAGCCCCGGACCCGCCGGCACCTACACTCAAGGTCATGTTCGGGCAGGAGCCGCCATCGAGTGACCCGCGGGTCTCCGTCACCCCGGCGATCGACCCGCAACGGAACCTGCTCAATTCCGTGTGTGCGGTTGTGGTGCACCATCGACGATTCCCGGACGTACTCCAAACAGTGAAAGCAGTGATCTCCGCTGGAGTTCGTGCGGAGTCTGTCGTGGTTGTGGACAACAGTGAGGACAAGGGGATTCGGTCGGCGCTCAATCGGACGAGCGAGGGATGGCACGTCCATTCGATGCGTAACCGCGGATATGGGGCCGCTGTAAACCGGGGGGTTTCCGTCACGTCGGGTTCCAAGGTCGTGCTCGTCCTCACACACGAGGCGCTGATTGATGCAGCATCACTTCACACGATGGTGGCCGCTCTTGGCGAAGATCCTCGCATCGCCGCAGTCGGGCCCGGTCGGCTCACGACAAGCGCCGGCCGGATCTGGTCTGAGGGGGGCGAACTGACACGGCTACTCCGCCTCCCTCGCCACATTCTCGACGGGCCCTCATCGGCGGCGGCTGTTCGCGATGTGGACTGGCTGGATGGAGCCTGCGTTGCGTATCGCATTGAGGCCCTGGAATCTCAACCCTTTCGAGAAGACTTCTTCCTCTACTTCGAGGAGACCGAATTGCATTGTCGCTTGCGGGCAAATGGGTGGCGCGTCGTCACAGCGCTTCAAGCGTCTGCACATCAACACTCGGCCGGGATGCCCGCCTACTGGGCAAGCAGGAATGTGGTTCTTTTTCAAGGGGCGCACGGCACGGCACTATCGCGGATTCTCGCTCCTCCCTACTTCCTTCTTCGCGCCATGGCGATCGCTGCCAAAGGTCGTGAATGGGACAACGTGGCGGCAGGGGTCCGAGGGCTGCTTGCGGGTTACGCTGCGCTACGACGGACGAAGCAGCCGGTAGAACCCGGCGCTGAACGCGTGGCCGGCTACTCACCGGGGTGGGAGGAAAGGCCAACGGCAGCGCGGGATACGGCGACATGACGAATGCACCCCATCAACATTCTTTTGCCTTCTACCTCCAATTCCACCCGATCCTGCAGAACGACGAGTGGAGGCGACCAGGCTTCGCGGAATGGGGTGATGCGGCTGGTGCTCCTGCCCCCTGCGGGCACTGTCAACTCCATGCGCCCGGGGCTCCGAGGTTCTTCAATCTGCGGCTGGCGACGACAAAGCGGCGCAGGCGGCCCTCGAAACAACGCATGGCATCTACTTTTTCGGGTGTCATCACCACCCTTTTCTCGGGCGGCAGCCGCCCTCACCGCCAACAAGCACTTCCGTGGGCCCGCTGGCATGACCGCCACAGCCGGACACCAGCGACTTCCCGCCCGCACGGTCGAGGGAACATGGATGCCTCAACTCTGAGCGCGTTGTGTGCAGGTGAGTCGCGATCTCTTTGGCACATGCGTTGTCGGGGCAGTTACGTATCCGCTTTGGCGCTTAAGCCGCCTCTGCGTGCGGCTTGCTGATGGGCCCTGAGGGACCGCTGCCGGCCATTCCGGATCTCACTAGGCGTGCCTTCGCCGGCGCCTTGGTATTGGGTGCACGACAAGTCTTGGTCAGCGCCGCCATGCTCCTCGGCGGGATCGCCCTTGCCCGCCTCCTCCAGCCAGCGGACTTTGGCTACTATGCATTCGCCGCGCTCGCCGTCTCGCTTTCGATGGTGATCAGCGAAGGTGGGATCGGAGCCAGTCTTATTCGCGAGTCCGAGCCTCCCAGCACCCCCGACTTAAGACTAGCCTTCACTTTTCAACTAGCAGTCAGTCTGACTCTCGCTGCCGCGGCTTGGTTTGCCATCCCACGCCTTGGCGTCGCGCTTTCACTCTCCCCAGATGGAACGCAGGTGGTCGCTCTTGCCCTTGTCGCCCCTCTCATCGCGGCACTGAGGACTGTGCCCATCGTCCGGCTCGAACGTCAACTTCAATTTGGGCCGATTGGTGCGGCCAGCGTAGCTGAAGTGATTACGTTCAACCTCGTGGCGGTCGCCATGGCAGGAATGGGGCGGGGCACCATAAGCCTCGGCTTCGGCATTGTAGCCGGCACCCTGGTTGGCACTGGCTGGCTACTTGTCGCGTCACCCTGGCGACCGAGGCTGTATTTGAGCACCAAGAGACTGCGCCACCACCTGCGATTCGGCCTTCCTTACCAGGGCATCGCGCTAATTTCAGTGGCGAAGGACAGCATTAATCCACTCATGATCGGTCTTATAGCTGGTGCCACACAGGTGGGCCTTGTCGAGTGGGCCCAGCGGTTCGCTGCGTTCGCGCTCTTCGCATTGTTCGCAATGCAACGTCTGCTTCTGACCTGGTTCGCCCGCCTCCAGTTCGAGCACGATGATCTTCGCACCGCGGTCCGCACATCGTTATTCGCCGCCTATGGATTGGTCGCCCCCCTCGCCATGGCTATACTCGTGTTCTCCGAGCCCATCGTCCAAGACGTCTTCGGTGAACAGTGGGCACCCGGACTGCCTGTCTTCTGGTGGCTCTGGGCTGCCAACATCCTAGTCCCGGCTGCCGCTGTAGGGATGGCGGCTCTGAACGCCCTTGGAGAATCGCGGACGACGTTTGTCTTTGCCGTGGTTTGGATGGTTGCCACTTGGGCCCTCGGCGTCCCGCTCATAGCGTGGCTGGGGTTCATCGGCTTCGGGGTCGCGAACCTCCTCGTGCAAGTGACCAACCTGCTGCTCTTTCGCGTGGTGACCCGCCGCGTTGAGTTCCCTTGGATTCGCACTGCCGTCGTTCCGTGGTGCATGGCCGTGGCCGCCGCCGCCATAGGCAGGACGGCGTACGCCATCATGCCCGGCCCCAGCTTGTGGCGTCTACTCAGCGCTCTGCTGATAATGCTCATGGCCTACGCCGGTTTCATGCTGGCACGCCGTAGCGTGCGCACGATGGTCCTTGACGCCGCAAGAGGGATACGGGTATGACTTCAATCAGTGTGGTCATGGTGACACTCAACGAGCGCCGACTGCTTGCCGAGTCACTATCCTCGGTCCAGAACCTCGCCACGGAGATCTTGGTGGCGGACCTGGGTAGCGACGACGGCAGCCCCGAAGTTGCTCGCCGGTACGGTGCCCGGGTTGTCAACCTGCCGCGGGCGGACGCGGTCGAGATGCTGCGGCCGACCCTCGTCGCCCAAGCTACCGCAGAATGGGTGCTACTTCTGGATCCGGACGAGGTAGTCGATCCCGCGCTATCTCGCGCACTCGACGCTGCCTCGTACAGCCAAGACTTCGATGTAGTCGAGATGACGTTTCACACCTACATGATGGGGAAGCGACTACGCGGTACCGGCTGGTCCCCAAATCGCGAAAGACACGTCCGCTTCTTCCGCAAAGATCGAGTGCGCATGAGCCCTGACGTTCACGGAGGAATCTGCGCTGAGGACCCAGCGCGATTGCTACGGCTCGGCGAAGATGCGGGAGTGGTCCATCACTTCAACTACGTGAGTTGGGAACAGTTTGTGTCGAAGATGAACCGATACACAACTGTGGAGGCTCAAGAACGTGACACTGCGGGGGTGCTGCCGTCGCTTCCACGGCTCGCAAGGGATCTGGCGGGCGAATTCGTCAATCGTGCTGTCCGTGACGGCATCTGGCGCGACGGCTGGCGAGGCTTGTCTCTACTAGTGCTCATGCTCACATACCGGACTCTCGTATTCAGCAAGCAGCGCCTCCTCCTGGAAGTGGGAACTGAGGAGCAGGTCGGGGAGAACGACCGCGAGCGGGCAAGGGGCATTCTCGGAACATAGTCAAGCGAACAACGAAAGCTCAAGATGACGCTGTGTTGCAGGGTGCATCGCTGAGGTGTCGCGAGCAGACCAGGCTCGACGGTCAGCCCCGTCGCCCCACCGCTCGTTGCCGGAATGCGCCCATGTTGGACCTACCTATGCCACTCTGGGTCTGTGACTGCAGCCGCTCACCTCGCCAGTTCAGACAAGATGACATGGCACCGGTACATCGACTTCTACGAGCCGCACCTCAAGCGGTTGACCGGAGCACAGAGGGTCTTGGAGTTCGGTGTCTTTCACGGCGCCTCCCTCCGATACCTCGCCGAGCGCTATCCCGCGGCAATAATCGTGGGCTGCGACATCCTGCCCACGCAGGACGATTGGCCTAGGTCCGAGCGCATCGACTACGTGCGCGTAGACCAAGGGGACTCAAGCCAACTCCATCGCCTCTTCGAGCAGCGGCCGGGGCCTTATGATCTCGTCATAGACGATGGCAGCCACCTACCGCAACATCAACGCAATTGTCTCGTGGCAGCCCTGCCATTTGTCCGCGACGGTGGAGTGTACATCCTTGAGGACCTCCATACGTCGCATCCGGCCCACCCGTCGATGAGCCGTCAGGACCGACGGTCGACCAACAGCTATCAACTGCTGTTGGCATTTGAGCACATACAGAGCACCGGAGGTAGCCTCAGCGACGGCCTGGTGGATGCACTATCGAGGCGCTCCCTCTTCACTCCGTCTGACGTGCGTACACTGTTTGATCAGATTGATTCGATCGAACTGTACCGTCGCGCGACGCTACCACTGTCCTGTTACCGCTGTGGTTCCACCACCTTCGACTACCCGCAGCTGGTTTGCTCATGCGGAGTCAGGCTTGCAGACGAGGCTGATTCAATCTCGGCCGTCATCTCGGTCAGGCACACGGACTGAATCACCGCATGCCGCGAGCGAAGCAATGAGCCGCCACGGCGCCCGAACACCACGTAGTTCTCCTTTTCGCCCCGGCGGAATTCTCAGCAGGCCGGCTGAGCCGGTCGACCTGCTGGGAGGTCGCGCAGGCCCGGCTTCATCCGGGGCAGGGCGAGTTGGAGCTGACCTGACCGCAGACCCGGTCGGCCATGCCCTGTGAGCGAGGCCCCGACCCGCGCAACCAGCCCGCCGGGCCGATCACCAATAGCGGTTGACTGGCTCATCGAACTTGACCGGGCACCTCGCTGATCGCAGCTGAGGCTCGTCGGTGTTGACGAGTGCAGGCCCAGCGTATGACGCGGCGGTGATTGTGGACGTTGCGGTAGCCGAAGGCGTTGCGGCCTTGGTGTTTCGCCAGGCGGTTGTAGCCCTCGGATCGGGCGTTGGAGTAGTCGGTGATGATCGCGGCCTCGATGGCCGGCCACACTGCTCGATGGTCGCGGCGAAGCGGTGCACCTCCGGGGAGGACGTGGTCGCGGCTTGCTCGTGCAACGCCCAGAGCCGCTCGCCGATGAGGGTGCGGTCGGGGTTGGTCCCGGACAGCGCCAGCAGGGCGCGTTGGCGTTCCTTGACGGTGTACGCGTGCAGGATCTCGATTCCGGGGTCGCCGCCGTTCATGAGGGCGTTCCACACCTTCGCGAACGCGCCCTCGTCGAGGCGTTCGTGGCCGATGAGCAGCTTGCGCCGGCCGGCCCACTCGGGGTCGCGCTTGCGACCACGGCGTCCGCGCACGTGGCGGGTCGCGTGCTGGCGGACCTGGGTGGGCATGTCGTTGGCCAGGCGCACCAGGTGGAACGGGTTATGCCGAAGTCGGCATAACCCGTTTCACTTCGTGCGGTTGGCCGGGGACGCTGTGAACCGGTGCCGGCGCCGGGTGCAGCAGGAGCTGCACGGCCACCGCGGCCTGGCCGGGGACCCGCTGTACCGGGCCCGGCGGACCCTGCACCCCGGTGAGGAGCTGCTCACCGACCGGCAACGCGAACGCCTGATGGTCCTGTTCGCCGACGCCGAGCACGTGGAGGTCGAGGCCACCTGGGGTGTCTATCAGCGGATGATCGCCGCGTACCGCGACCCCGACCGCGCCCGAGCCCGTGCGGCGATGACCGCCCTGATCGACTGCCTGCGCGAGGGCGTCCCCGCCGCGCTGACCGAGCTGCGGCGGCTAGGATGGACCCCGACCCAGCGCGCCGGCGACGTGCTGGCCTACTTCGACCGACCCGGCACAAGCAACGGTCCGACCGAGGCGCTCAACGGGCGCTTGGAGCACTTGCGCGGCTCCGCTCTGGGGTTCCGCAACCTGACCAACTACATCGCCAGATCCCTACTCGAGACCGGTGGCTTCAGACCCCAACTACACCTTCGTTTGGGATGAGCCCCGGATTAGAGTGGCGTTCCGAGCTACCAAGGGCGCATCGGTGGCCGATGGCAGCCACGCCGTAGCCTCTCCCTCGCTGTCGGACCGCGGGGGGATCACCTCCGGACCGCCGGCACTGCGGATACTGCACGTGCCACTCCCTCGGGAGACGAGCACTTCTGATTGATCCCCTAGAGTGGGCCGTCTGGGAACGTGAGGGTGGTCTGCCTGCGACCACATGAGGGCGCGCGGCTGGCTGCGACGGCGGTGACGTCAGCGCCCGGCCTGACTTGGGTCACGTGAGCGATTTCGTGACGGCCGGATCGCGCTGACCTGCAGTGATGCGATTCCTTAGTGTGTCTCCAAGGCACTAATCGGGTGGGTAGGATCGGGCGGTGGCGTGGGTTCGGCGGGTGCGGACGGCCTCGGGTGCCACGGCGGTGCAGATCGCTGAGTCGGTCGGTGGTCGGCGTCGGATCGTGCGGCATGTCGGCTCCGCGCGGGACGAGGCTGAGCTGGGGCTGCTGATGGAGCAGGCGCGGCGTCTGCTGGCCGATGACCGGCAGGGGGTGCTGGATCTGGGGCTCACGCCGATGGCGGCGAAGGCGGTGATGGTGGCCCCGCCTGGGTTGCCGGGGTTGTTCGCGGACCCGGCGTCGCCGTCGCCGGCCCGGGTGATGGTGCCGCGG
Source organism: Fodinibacter luteus (assembly GCF_039541575.1). NCBI lineage: Bacteria > Bacillati > Actinomycetota > Actinomycetes > Micrococcales > Intrasporangiaceae > Fodinibacter (ex Wang et al. 2009) > Fodinibacter luteus. The sequence continues at coordinate 301,257 of NZ_BAABGM010000015.1, forward strand.
TCGCGGGTGCTCAAGACGTCCTCGGGGGTGCTGTACGAGGCGTTGGCCGGGGTGTACACCAGCTTGGGGTTCGACGTCGTGGGCGATGACAGTTTCCGCGATCTGGTGATCGCCCGGATCGTGGAGCCGACCAGCCTGCTCGACATCGACCGTGTCCTGGCGGGGTTGGGACGGCGCGCGGTGAGCCTGTCGACGCGCAAGCGGACGCTGCGTCGCTGCCACCGGGGTTCGTACCGGGAGCAGATCGCCGCGGCCTGCTTCGAGCACGCGTGGACCGCGGGGGATGTGTCGTTGGTGCTCTACGACGTCACCACCCTGTACTTCGAGGCGGAGAAGGAGGACGACCTGCGCAAGGTCGGCTACTCCAAGGAGCGGCGGGTCGACCCGCAGATCGTGGTCGGGCTGCTGGTGGACCGCCAAGGGTTCCCATTGGAGATCGGCTGCTACGAAGGCAACAAGGCAGAGACGGCCACGATCGTGCCGATCGTCAAGGCCTTCCAGGCCCGCCACGGCCTGGCCGACATGGTCGTGGTCGCTGACGCCGGGATGCTGTCCTCAGCCAACCTCAAAGCGCTGGACGAGGCTGGGCTGCGGTTCATCGTCGGGTCGCGGGTGACCAAGGCACCCAAGGACCTGGCGTCGCACTTCCGCTGGCACGGCGACGCGTTCACCGACGGGCAGATCATCGACACCCTGACCCCCCGGCACGCCGGTCGACGACCGGAGAACGACCGGCTGGTCAAGGCCGAACCGGCCTGGAACCCGCAAGAGCATCCGGGGTCGTGGCGGGCGGTGTGGGCCTACTCGAGCAAACGCGCTGCCCGCGACAGCGTCACCTTGACGTTGCAGGAGAACCGGGCCAAGGCCGTGGTCGCCGGTGAGAAGGCCGCCCGCACGCCGCGGTTCGTCAAGACCACCAACGGCTCGCGCTCCCTGGACGACACCGCCTTGGCCCGAGCTCGCGCCCTGGTCGGGCTCAAGGGCTACGTCACCAACATCCGCGCGCACGTGATGCCCGCCGGTGAGGTCATCGCCAGCTACCACGACCTCTGGCAGGTCGAGCAGTCCTTCCGCATGTCCAAGACCGACCTACGCGCCAGGCCCATGTTCGCCAGAACCCGCGACGCGATCGAGGCCCACCTGACCATCGTGTTCGCCGCCTTGGCGATCTCCCGCGTCGTGCAGAACCGCACCGGGCTGTCCTTACGACGGGTCCTGCGCACCCTGGGCCCACTGCGCTCAGCCACCGTCGAGATCAACGGCGTGATCACCACCATCCCGCCCGCGCTCGGACCCGACGAGGCCACCATCCTCAACGCCCTGCACCACCCGGCCTCAAGGCACTAAACCGATTGACCCAACTCAGGACGTCAGCGCCCGGCATCCGATGCAGGACGCCGGGCGCTCACCTGCGCGCGTGACGGGAAGTCAGTAGCGGTAGTGCTCCGGCTTGTACGGGCCGGCGACGTCGACGCCGAGGTACTCGGCCTGCTCCTTGGTCAGCTCGGTGAGCTCGACCCCGAGCGCGTCCAGGTGCAGCTGCGCGACCTTCTCGTCGAGGTGCTTGGGCAGCGTCTCGACCGTCGGGGCGCCCTCCTCGTCGACGTACTCGTCCGTCTTGGTGAACAGCTCGATCTGCGCGATCGTCTGGTTCGAGAACGAGTTCGACATGACGAAGCTCGGGTGCCCCGTGGCGTTGCCGAGGTTCATGAGGCGCCCCTCGGACAGCACGATGATCGACTCACCGTCCTCGAAGGTCCACTCGTGCACCTGCGGCTTGATCTCGGTCTTGGTGATCCCGGGGACGCGGGCCAGCCCGGCCATGTCGATCTCGTTGTCGAAGTGGCCGATGTTGGCCAGGATCGCCTTGTTCTTCATCTGCTGCATGTGCTCGGCCGTGACGACGTTGAAGCAGCCGGTCGAGGTGATGATGATGTCGGCCTGGTCGACGACCGAGTCGAGCCGGGCGACCTGGTAGCCGTCCATCGCGGCCTGCAGCGCGCAGATCGGGTCGATCTCGGTGACGATGACCCGGGCGCCCTGGCCGCGCAGCGACTCCGCGCAGCCCTTGCCGACGTCGCCGTAGCCCGCGACGACGGCGACCTTGCCGCCGATGAGCACGTCGGTTGCCCGGTTCAGGCCGTCGATGAGGGAGTGGCGGCAGCCGTACTTGTTGTCGAACTTGCTCTTGGTGACCGAGTCGTTGACGTTGATCGCCGGGAAGAGCAACTCGCCGGCCTCGGCCAGCTGGTAGAGGCGGTGCACGCCGGTCGTCGTCTCCTCGGTGACGCCCTTGATGCCGGCGGCGACCGTGGTCCACTTCTGCGGGTCCTGCGCGAGGGTGCGGCGCACGAGCGCCTTGAAGACGCCGAACTCCTCGGAGTCCTCCTCGGTCGTGGGGGGCACCTGGCCGGCGGCCTCCCACTCCTTGCCCTTGTGGACGAGCATCGTGGCGTCGCCACCGTCGTCGAGGATCATGTTCGCGCCCTCGCCCGGACCGCCGGGCCAGGTCAGGATCTGCTCGGTGCAGTCCCAGTACTCCTCGAGGGTCTCGCCCTTCCAGGCGAAGACCGGAACGCCCTGCGGGTCCTCGGGGGTGCCGTTCGGCCCGACGACGACGGCGGCGGCCGCCTCGTCCTGGGTGGAGTAGATGTTGCACGAGGCCCAGCGGACCTCGGCGCCGAGCGCGGTGAGCGTCTCGATGAGCACCGCGGTCTGCACGGTCATGTGCAGCGAGCCGGCGATGCGGGCGCCCTTGAGGGGCTGGGAGTCGCCGAACTCGGCGCGCAGGGCCATGAGGCCCGGCATCTCGTGCTCGGCGAGTCGGATCTGGTGGCGGCCGGCCTCGGCCAGGGTGAGGTCGCGGACCTTGTGGTCAACGGACATGCGTGAGCTCCTCGGAGTCAGAAGGTGAGTTGACCCGGCGTCGCCCTTCTGGGCCGCACGTGCGTGGAGGGTTATCACCCGCGCCGGCAGAGGGCCAGAATACCGCAGTGGGGCGGTGAGCCCACGAACCCGCTGGTCACCTTGGACGCTGGCTTCCCACGGGATCCGCCCAGATTCTCGATGTGGCTGCCGAGCCGGTGCGAGTTGAGGTTGAATATGCGGGATGCCGCGCACCCTTGGGTCGTTGCGGCACGGCGCTGTAGAGGACGGCGAGGCGATCGGTGGGGGCCACCCGCCCGCCGTCGACGATGCGCTGGAGGGGCCGCACGCGCCGCCGGCGACCGGAGCCCCCACCACGCCACCCAGGAGTCCGTGCCGTGCTCGGCGCCTGCACAGGCTGCCGGGCCGCTGTACCCGCAGGGGGGTGCGGCGGCTCGGTGCCGGCCTGCTCGTGTTCGCGGCTACACGTCGTGGATCATCGCCAGGCAGGACGGCGCGGCGGTGCCCGCGCCGCCGCGGACCCCGTCCGCGGCGACCTCGATGTCGTCCCCCGCGGCGATGACCTCCGAGTACGTTCCGCTGTCCATGGCCAGGGCCAGGTCCCGGTAGGCGGTGGCCCAGGCCACGACCGACTCGCGGAGGTCCAGGGCCTCCGCGGACATCGGCTGCGGCATCGCGTCGATGGTGTCGGCGGCCTGCGTCGCGGCCGATGCCGCACCGAGCGCCAGCACCTCGGGTGCCGCGTCGGAGCCCGCCTGCGCCTTCCAGGAGCGGTACATGTCGATGGCCAGGCCGCACGCGTTGTCCGCGGCAGCGAACCAGGCGGAGTCGCCCTGCGCCTCTGGGGGCTCCAGCAGGGACGGTTCGGGGGCAGGCGAGGGGTGGACGGTGGGCGTCCCGTCGTCCGCGGGGAGGTCCTCGGTCGGCGCCCAGGTCTGCGTGCCGTCGCTGGTGACGTCGTCGCCGGCCGGCGTGTCCATGCTCGTCCCGCAGCCGGCGATGAGCACTGCGCCGGCCAGGGCGGCGACGCCCAGCAACCTGCCCAGCGACACCGATCCTGAACGCACCCTCCGGATGCCGTCGCGCGTCGCCTTGCGCTTCATGGCAGCTCCCCCTGACTCTCTCGTCTCTGAAACTCCGTGGCTTCCGCCATCACTCGGCCTGCCGCCCGCCCACCTCCTCGAGCCACGCCCCGAGCAGTTGCTGAGCCGCGGCCCGGTCCGCCTGGGCCTGCTGGAACAGGGCGGGGTCGTCGGTCTCGAAGGCGCGTGCGAAGCCCACGAACGCCGCACTCGTGCCCTCCAGACCTTGGACGAGGAGCGCGTGGGCGCGTGCCAGGCCCTCGTCCGCGGGGGCGACCGCCGCGGCCTCGACGAGCAGCTGGTCGACGGGGGCGACGAGCTCGTCCCGGATCCGCTGGGCCCGCTCCGGACCGGTCAGGCCGACGTCGGCGTCGATCGCCGTGGTGGCCCGGTCGACGGCAGAGAGCCGAGCGGTCACGGACGCGGCGTAGCCGACGACGTACTCCTCGACCGCCGTACCGGGGGCGGAGGCCCGGGACAGTGGGCTGATCGCGTCGCGGGCGGCGATGGGGGCGACGGCGGCGACGAAGGCGAGGAGCGCGGCGACCCCGACGAGGAGCCACACCGGCCGGCGGCCGGCCTGCTCGGGCACGACGAGGCACATGAGGGAGCCCACGACGAAGAGCAGCACGCCGACGGGCAGCCCGCGACCGACGACCTCGAGGACGAAGGCCGGTGTCGGCGCCCCTCCGAAGGCGGTGTTGACGACGACGAAGCCGAGGGCTGCCACGGCCGAGCCGGCGGGCGCCGCGAGCAGGCCGAGGCCCGTGCCGCGCAACCCGTGGAGCACGAGGAGGGTCAGTCCCGCTGCTGCTCCCACGGCGGCGAACACGTACGTGTACACCTCGAACCGCTGCAACTGCTCGTCCTCGCCCTGGGCCGCTCCGGCCGCGAGCCGGAAGGCGAGGATCGTCGACGCGCCGACCGTCCCGGCAACGAGCGCCACGAGCAGCGCCTGCCAAGGGCGGACCGAGGGTCCGCCGGCCGCCTGCACCGTCTCGAGCTCACCCTCCACGGCCCACCTCGGGGGATGCGACTCGCGACGGGCCACGAGAAGGAGCACCGTCACGGCGAGGGCGACGACGAGGGCGACGGCGGGAGGTCGGCTCAGCAGCGTCGCAGCCACCTGGGTGGCCAGCGACCACCCGCCGAGGTCGAGCGCGCTCGTCAGCGTCGTGGCAGCCCACAGCACGAAGGCGAAGAGCACCGCGGACACAATGATGGTGGCGGTCGTGTAGCCGCGGGCCGACAGGTGCGCGGAGCGGTCGGCGGCCAGGGCGGCCAGTCCGGCCACGACGAAGGTGGTTCCGGCCAAGGCCAGTGCGCCGAGCAGCGGAGGCAGCGGGGTCGTCGAACCCGTGACGGTCTCGCTCCCGACGGCTGCCAGCGACGCGGCCTGGCCGACGAGGTAGCCCGCCGCCAGGGCGGCCGCCACGACGCGCGAGGAGGGCGGCAGCATCCGGGAGCCCGTGACGACGTCGACGACTGCCGGGCGTCCCAGCGCCAGGCCCACCGTGGCCCCGAGCATCGGCCCGACGAGCGCAGCGGGCAGGACGTACGCCCACCGGGTCACGGAGGGAACCGTCGCCATGAGCGCGACGAGCATCGGGACGGTCACGCCGGCGAGGAAGCCTGCGACCGCACCGTCGACCGCCGAGGGGCGCGCCAGCGGGCCCGGGTCCGCGAGCTCAGACAGGCGTTGCGAGGCAGCGGGGTGGTGGGCCAGCAGGCGCCTCCACCCGGTGGCGGGCGCCCGCCCAGACGTGCCGAGCACCGAGGTGAGCGCCTCACGACGCGCACTCGTCGTGGCGGAGCCGAGGTCTGCGTCGTACTCCCGCGAGCGCAGGATGCCGGCCGAGGCCAGCACGGTGGCGGCCAGCAGCAGCGTGGCCCGCCACAGGTACGCCGGCAGGAGGCTCACGTCGGCCTGTGCGATCGCGACGACGACGGGGAGCAGCAGCAGGACCCCCACCACGTACCAGAGGGCGCGAGCCGACCACGCGATCGTCACGTCGTGCCGGGCCACGTGCGCCAGTTCGTGCCGGACCATCGGCTCGAAGGCCCGGCCGGTGCTGCGGACCGCCAGGGCGGGCGGCAGCGCCACCCGGTACCGGCCCGGGAGGCCGAGGCTGAAGGCGTCGCGCAGCCTGGCCGAGCCCACCATCGTCTGGGGAGCGCGACGCAGGCCGCACTCGCCCGCGAGGGCCGTGAGCCGCTCGGACGCGGCGGCGAGCTCAGGCCCCGCGGGCCGGAGCCGGCGCCGGCGGATGATGACGGCGGGCACCACCGCGAGCACGACGCACGCGGCGAGGAGGGTCAGCACGACGCCACCGACGGCGAACCAGGCGAGCCGCTGCTGAGCGCCCTCGAGGCACTGGAGGACCACCTGCTCGGCGAGCAGCACCTCGGAGGCGCTCGCACCCGGTGCCACCGGCGGTCGCAGCGCCTCGCACTCCCGCACCCTGGCCAGCCAGTCCCCGAAGGCTGCCGTCTCGTTGTGGATCCACGTGCCCACGAACAACCCTGAGCTGAGGAGTGCGGCCACGAGCAGGACGAAGCGCGAGACCGTCGACGACGGCATCGCGAGCACGTTCGGACGCGCGCGGGTAGTCACGAGCGGGGTGTCGCTGGCGAGCGGGGTGGCCATCGCAGTCGCCGCCCCTCACGTCGTCGGCGTCACCGAGATGCCGCCGGCGATCGCGTCGGCGAGCAGGTCGGCCTGGTCCTGCGGGAGGCCGACGGCCCTCCCCCGTTCGGTCGCGACCTGGCGCACCCGGGCGAGCTGGTCGGGGGTGAGGGGCTCCGGCCGCGCAGCGGCGGGGGCGGGCTGCGTGCCCTCGTCGCGGCGGAGCAGGCGCCGCACGAACGCGTGGACCGAGGGCTGCCCCTCCTTCTTGAGGGCGTCCCCCACCATCGACGCCAGCAGCTGGATGACCGGTGTCGCCACCGCGAGGATGTACGGGGTGAGCAGCGCCATGTCGACGCCGAACCCCACAGCCTCGTCACGGCCCGTGGCGGCGAGCACGCCGTGCGGGTCGGCGAAGTACTCCTCCGCCGTCTCGTCGAAGACGAGCAGCTCTTCCGGAGCGGTCACCTGGACCACCTGGTGGGCGAGCAGGCGCACGAGGTCCTGCTCGTCCTGAGGCGTCAACGCTTGGTCGTTGCTGGACATCGCACCCCCAGTTGCTGCCCCCTGCACCTGACCTCATCGTAGGCGCCGCGCTCGAGCGGTGCCCAGTGCTGCGAGTGACCCGTCGGTCACGTCCCGCGGCCCCGACTGGGCGCGGGAGGAGCGGTATCGGGCACGAGCGCTGCCCTCGTGATGCGCCCGCCGCGACGGCTACCGTCGTGCGTATGCCCTCCGCCCGTGGAACGCTCCCCTGGTCGCCTGCCGCGACGCACCCCGAGCTGCTCGCGCCCCCGGTCGCGTCGGCGGTCGGTGCGGTGCCCGACGCCCTCGTCGCGCCGATCGACCCGACACTCGCCGACACGGCATCCTTCTGCGCGGCCTACGACGTGGCGCCCGCCGCGAGCGCGAACTGCGTCGTCGTCGCCGGCCGCCGCGGCGAGGTGACGACCTACGCCGCGGTCATGGTGCTCGCCACCCATCGCGCCGACGTCAACGGCATCGTGCGCCGCCACCTCGGCGCCCGGAAGATCTCGTTCGCACCCCACGAGGATGCCGTCGGGCTCACCGGGATGGAATTCGGCGGCATCACACCGCTCGGGCTGCCCGACGAGTGGCCGGTGCTCGTCGACGAGGCCGTCGTCGATGCCGGGGAGGTCGTCGTCGGGTCGGGGCTACGGCGCAGCAAGCTGCTGCTCACCGGGGCCGACCTGCTGGGGCTGCCGGGAGCCGAGCACCTCGCCCTGGCCCAGCCGCTGGGCTGACTTCGTGGGGGAACCTACGGCGGGCTGAGCGGGAGGGCTGGCGCGCGGTCAGCCCGTGTCCTCCTCCGCTCCAACGCTGGGAGGTGGGGCGACGGTGACAGGCCTCACACGGCATCCGGCGTGTGGCTCCGTAGACCCGGGGACAGCGTCGGTGACCAGGCCTACTGTCGAAACGTCGGACCCCCATCACCGAAAAGAGAACCGCATGCGCAGTTCACGTCGCCCACGTCGCCGCTGGGCCATGGGCGTGGCAACCCTCGCCGCCGGCCTGCTCGCCGCACTGTCCGCCGCACCCGCGAACGCCGTCACCGACGGCGCCCTCGACGGTGACGGTCACCCCTACGTCGGGCTCATGGTCGCCCGGGATGCCTCCGGCGCCCCGCTGTGGCGCTGCTCCGGCACGCTCATCTCGGCAAATGTGTATCTGACCGCCGGTCACTGCACCGAGGCCCCCGCCAAGTCGGCCGTCATCTACTTCGCCGCCGACGTCCAGTCGTTGGCCGGCTACCCGAACAGCGGCTACGACGCGACGGGTACGACCTACACCCACCCGGACTACAACCCCGACGCGTTCTTCGTGCGCGACCTCGGTGTCGTCGTGCTGGACAAGCCGGTCGACAAGGTCACGTACGGCGCCCTGCCGAGGCTCGACAGCCTCGACGCGCTGAAGACCAAGCGCGGCCTGACGAAGCAGACCTTCACGTCGGTCGGCTACGGGCTGCAGAAGTCGTTCCCGGATGCGGCGGCGTGGAAGGAGAGCGCCCTGAAGATCCGGATGGTCGCCACCCCGCGGCTCATCCAGCTCAACGCCCCCGGCTTCACCGGTGACTTCTCGATGCTGCTGTCGAACAACGCCAACACCGGCGGCACGTGCTTCGGCGACTCCGGCGGCCCGAACTTCCTGGGCAACACCAACGTCGTCGCGGGCGTCACGTCGTTCGGCATGAACAGCACGTGCGGCGGCACCGGCGGGGTGTTCCGCATGGACCGCTCGTGGGCACTCGACTGGGTCAACACTTTCCTGGGCTGAGACACCCTCGCGTACGGGCCTGCTGCTGGCGGCCCGGCCCGAAGTGGGGGGCGCGCCGTCGGGGCTTCGGCCTTGGCGGCGCGTCCTCGTCCGCCGAGCCCGGTCAGGTGGGTTCGAGGTGCGAGAGCGGGGCCACGCGGTCGACGCAGTTGCCCTGGACGAGCCAGGCGTCGGCAGCCCGGATCGCCTCGCGGTAGTCGTCCAGGGCCTGGGGGTCGGTGTCGGCGGTCCGGAACGCCGAGGCGCCGACGGCGATCGCGCCCAGAACCAGCCGGCACGGGGAGGCGCTCCACCCCTCGTCGATCGACTCGTAGCTGCGCAGGGCGAAGGCGAGGATCCGCAGGCCCCTCGCCACAGGCTGCCAGTGCCCGAGGACTGCCGTGTCGGACTCGCCCAACGTCGGTGCCCGGGCCACCTGCGGCCGACGGGAGGGCGTGTTGACGAACGCGAAGGGCTGGCCGCTGATGGTGCCCTCCATGGCCGCCAAGCCTCCGCCCGACTGGGACAGGGCGATTCGGACCGCGACCGCATCCTCGCCCAGGATCAACGTCGACGTCACGCCGAACTCGCCGTCCGGCACCACGTCGGCCTGGGACACGACGCCGTGGGAGTGGTTGAACCCCGTGATCGACAGCGCGGCGGGTTCCTCCGAGACGTTGACCTCGTAGAACAGCGGCCGCAACCCGGGTGCGGGAAGGAGCAGGCGCATCTCACGGGCCTCCGGGGGTGGTCGCGGCCGGCAGGATGGTGAAGCCGGTCTCACCCGTGGCGCTGAACCCACCAGCGGCCCACGCCCCTCCACCGGGGAGGGCGGCGACGGCGCTCAGGCCCTGGGGCGCCGCGGTCGCGGGCGGCTCGACCGCGGCCCACGCGGTGCCGTCGAAGTGCAGGATGAGCGGGCCGAAGGCGCCGTCCTCCCGCTGTCGGGTCCCCACCGCCCAGACGTCGTCGCGCCGCGCGCAGGCCACGCCGCTCAGCCAGGCCTGACCGGTCACCCCGGTCTCGACCTGCTCCCAGTCCCGGCCGTCGTGGTGCAGGACCAACGCCCCGCCGGCATGGCCGGGGTCCTGGTCCTGGCCGACCGCCCAGACGTCGTCGGGGCCGGTGGCTGCGACGTCGAACAGCGGCCCCACCCCCGCGGCGCCGACCTGCTGCCAGGCTCCGCCGGTGTAGAGGGCCACCAGGGGAACGTTGCCCGCACGCTCGGGGTGCACCCTCGAGCCGACCGCCCAGTAGGAGCCGGGGCCGACGGCGCAGACGTCGTGCAACGTCCCGCGACCGGGGCCGGGCACGGCGGACCACCGGGCGCCGTCCCACAAGACCCCGAGCGCCTCCCACAGGGCGACCGGCGACAGGCCGACCGGGCCGCCGGCAGGCAACGAGTGGGAGGACCGCGCACCGACCGCGAGAGCGTCGTCGGGACCCCAGGCGGCAACGCCGGACAGGTGGCTGCCGTCACCGAAGTCGGGGCTCTCCACCGGGTGCCAGGACGCCCCGTCGCCGTGCGTGATGTGGGTGTGCTCGGTGTGCGACTGGAACAGCCCTCGCCAGCCGACAGCCCACACGTCGTCGCCGGCGATGGCGTGCACCCCGGCGAGCTGGGTGTGCACGGCGCCGTCCGAGCTCGAGTACGCCACGACGAGCCACGGGGTCCCGCCCTTGGTGTGCGCGACCCGCGCCGGCGCCGGCGCGCCCTTCATGCCCACGGCGAACAGGTCGTCGCCGACGGCGGCCAGGTCGTTCACGCTCAGCTCGCTGCGCAGCGGCGGTGGGCGGACGTCGGTGCTTGCGGATGCGGGCATCGCCATGTCCTTCGCTCGGAACACGCCCCCGTCGAGGATCCACCCCAGAATGACGGCCTGCGGTGGACCCGTCAACGGCCATGGAACGCGACCGGCATCCCGGCCTCGTCGAGGACCGGCCGCTCCGGTTGACAGCGGTGGGTGTCAGCGGGACGGTTGACATCCTCCCGGGCCCGTCGGCCTCACCTGCCTCTCCCTCCGTCGTTCTCCGACCCTGGAGCGCACCCATGAGTCACTGCACGCTTCCGCGCCTCACGTTCTCCGGTCAGTTCCAGGCCGACGTGTCGACCGTCAACAACGACGTCCGTCACTACGACGACCAGTCGTTCGAGGGGCGCTTCCAGGAACCGCAGTCGGGCGCCTCGCTCAACGGATGGTGGAACCCCGAGGGCACCGGGGCCTTCCGGCTGGCCGGCGTGCGGGTCAACCGGGCCCTGACCACCGCGGGCGGGGACGGGACGAGCGATCTCGCGCACGGTCTCTTCGTCGACGGCCAGAGCAACCGGACCTCCGCCAAGCTCGTCGACCTCGACCCGCAGTTCCAGATGGGCTCGACGATCTTCGGCCTCGAGATCGTGCTCAGCGACGGCATCCGGGAGTTCATGCGGGGCACGTTCCGAAGCGCGGCGTTCCGCGACATCTACTTCGGACGCAAGGCGGGGGCGGGAGGTAGCGGCTCGGCCTCGGCCAGGTTCACCTCCATCCTCACCGACGTCGCGTGGACGCCGGCGGCCGAGGGGTCGGCCACCCTGCAGGCGTTGAAGGCAGCCGCCGAGGCCAACGGTCGCCGTCTGGCGGTCACCCTCATGACCGTCGGGTTCTCCGCCCGCACGACCATGGGAACGCTGACGGGGTCCATCGGAGCCTACGAGGACGGGGACCCGGAGACGTTCCTCTCCGGCCGGCGCTGTGCCGTCGCCGACGGTGGGATGGCCACGTCCCTCGGCATCGGCTGGTTCGATGCCGACGTCCACGGCGAGGTGCTGTCCCTCGACCTGTCCAACGCGCTGCCCCTGCAGGCCGGAGCCGGTGCCGTGCCGAGCCGTGTCGGAACGGGGCCGCTGTTCCCGGCGATCCTGCGCACACCGGACACCGTGGTCGGTCCTGGGTCGGCCTCCGCGCCGGCGGTGTCCGCGGGGGTCGGCGAGGGCGAGACCGTCCCGGCCGCCGACCTCAAGCTGCTCGACGAGATCCCGTACCTCGAGCAGGGGTGGTTCCAGGACACCTCCGGCGTGGTCGACTGCGAGCTCGATCCGGACGCTGCCACCCTGATCACCGACCACCCCATCGCGCTCGTCCAGCCGAACCCCGACGGCACCTACGTCGTGGCCATCCGGGAGGCCCTGGGCGGCCTGTGGGCGCGCGCGGACCAGTTCCAGTTCCGCATGGATGCACCGACGACCGGCCGGGTGGCGGACACCGCCCGCGTGCGATGCACCCAGTGGGGGAAGCCGGCTGAGGGCTGGACCGTGGGCTTCCGGCTCGACCCCAGGCAGCCGGGGGGAGGTGGGGGCAGCCCTCAGGACCCGACCCCGCCGACGGCGCCGATACCGGACATCAACTTCCCCGCGGACCGGGTGGCCTTCGACGGCCGCGCGGTGACCGGTGCGGATGGCTGGGCGACGATCGTGATCACCGCAGCCGACCCGAAGAACCCCCGGGGCTACCTGGACGGGCAGATCTACCGGATCACGTACGGACTGGCCGTTGCAGGCGCGTCCCCTCCTCCACCCGTCGAGCAGATCGTCCTGCACGTCCGCGACGCGTACGACCCGCCCTCCACACCGGTCTGGAAGACCGACATCGCCCCGTTCATGAAGCAGTTCGGCAACCTCTACCCGGTCATGAGCAAGGGACTGTTCAGCCTTGCGGACCCTGCCGTCGCCAAGCAGCACGCCGCGCTGCTCGCCTTCGCCTTCGAGCGCGGGATCGACGACCCCAACCACATGCCGGTGACCCGCGACCTCTCCGAGGGGAAGCGCCGGGCGGTGCTGGCGTGGTTGGCCCAGTACCTCGGTGACCATCCTCCGGCCGAGGAGGGGGCGGCGGCGATCGAGACGACCGAGACGGCCCAAGCGGCTGGGGCGGTTGGGGCGGCTGAGGCGGTTGGGGCGGCGGCTGAAGGGGCGGAGCGGCGGCATCCCGAGACAGCCGGGGCGGCCGGCCCCTCCACGACCGAGGGGATGCCGGCGCTCGAGGCCATCCCTGACTCCGTGGTCGAGAGGATGCTCGGGGAGGTCGGCGACGGCTACGACGGCAAGACGACGGCGATGCGCAGCCACCTGCGGTCACGACTCTCGCCACCGGACGGGGAGGGCTCATGATCCGGATCAGCAGCCGCTACGTCGAGGAGGTGCACGACGCGACGTCCGGCGAGGACCTCGTTCCGCTCCTCCAGGCCGCGATCGAGCTGGAGCACGCCACCATCCCGCCGTACCTGTGTGCCTACTTCTCGCTGAGGAACGGGTCGGGCTCCGCCGTGGGCCAGATCATCCGGAGCATCGTGGTCGAGGAGATGCTCCACCTCGTCATCGCCTCGAACCTGATGGTCTCCCTCGGTGGCAGTCCGAGCCTCAGCGGGCCGTCATTCGTCCCGGACTACCCGGGCGGACTGCCGATGGGGATCGGGGAGCACCTCCAGGTGCACCTGCGCAAGTGCTCGGTCGCGCAGGTGCGGGACGTCTTCATGGCGATCGAGGAGCCCGAGCACCCCATCACCATCCCGGTCGCCACCGAGGACGAGGGCCTCGCGGCACCGGCGTTCGAGACCATCGGCGCGTTCTACCACGCGCTCGCCGACAAGATCCGGACCTTGGGCGACAGCGCCTTCGTCGGGAACCCCGCCCACCAGGTCGTCGCGTCGAGGTGGTTCCCGGACCCCGAGGAGATGTTCGCGATCAGTGACGTCAGGACTGCCGTGCAGGCGATCGACGTCATCATCGACCAGGGGGAAGGCACCGCCACCAACCCCTTCGACGGCAGCGGCGCACCGGCCCACTACTACCGGTTCGAGGAGATCGTCACCGGACGTCGTCTGGTCCCGCGACCCGGCGCGACGCCGCCCTACGTGTACGGCGGCGATCGTGTCGTCCTCGACGAGCAGGACGTCTGGGACATGGACGACGACCCCAAGGTGGCCAGGTACAGGGCCGGCAGCCTCTCGCGGTACCGGGCGGACCAGTTCAACGCCTCGTACACGCGGCTCCTGGACAGCCTGCACCGCAGCTTCAACGGGCACCCCGAGGAGCTGGACGCCGCGATGGGCCTGATGTTCGAGCTGCGGCTGCTCTCGCAGCAGGTCCTCGCGACACCGGCGGAGTGGGCGGACCCTTCGGTGACGGCGCTCAAGCAGACCGGCCTCTCCTTTGAGTACCAACCCCTCGACGTCTGAGGCACGGCCGCCACGGGCCACCTGGGCGCGCCGGCACGGCTTCCTCGTGCTGGGCCTGGCCCTCGTCATGCTGTTCCTCGCCATGTTCGCCGTCACGGCACAGCTGAGGATCCCGCTGGTCTCCGACCCGCTGCCCCACCTGGAGTCCGCGACGTGGCCGGCTGCGCTGCTCGGCACCTTGCTCCTCGTGTCGGACGTCGCCCTCCCCGTCCCTTCCAGCGGGGTGATGATCGCGCACGGCGCCGCCTTCGGGCTCGTCCCCGGCGCCCTGCTCTCCCTGGTGGGTGGGACCGGCGCCACCCTCACGGCCTACGTGGTGGGTGGGCGCAGCCGAGGGCTCGTCGATCGGCTCGTGACCGACGAGCAGCAGCAGCGGGGCGCTCGGCTCCTGGAGCGGCACGGTATGTGGGCCATCGTTGCCACCCGACCCGTTCCGATGCTCGCCGAGACGGTCGGGATCCTCGCCGGCACCAGCTCCACGATGCCCTGGTGGAAGGTCACCGTCGCAGCAGCCCTCGGCAACGTCGTGCCCGCTGTCGCCTACGCCGCGACCGGTGCCCTTGCGCTGAGGTTCGTCAACGGGCTCACCGTCTTCCTGGCCGTGCTCGCGGTCGCGCTCCTCGTCGGGATACTGTCGGCCCGGGCGGGGCGCCCGCGCCGGGGCCGCACGGGTCAGGACCAGCACGGTGACATCCGGTGACGTCCGGTGACGTCCGGTGACGTCCGGTGACGTCGACCGGCGGCACCGGAGCTCGGTGTCGAGGAGGTGCTGAGCGTCCGCGAGGGCGGGCCCTCAGCTCGTACGGTCGCGCAGCTCGGTGACGTGGCGGGAGACCGACGGGTCGAGGCCGAGGGCGAGGGCGAGGTAGGTCGCCGTGAAGTCGGTGAGGGCGACGAGGGAGGCCAGCCGCTCGATGGCCGCCCCCGAGCGGGCCTGCTGCTCGAGCACGGGGATGCCGGTCTCGCGCGCCGAGGCGACGACGGCGTCGGCGAGGGCGACGGCATCCGGTGGGAGGTCCGGGTCGCGGAGCGCGAGGAGGCCGAGGCGTGGTGAGCTCGGGCCGTCGATGTAGGGGTCGGCGAAGATGTCGGAGCCTCCCCCGGCCGGACCGGCGGCCTCGTCGGGGCCCGAGCCGAAGGGCCCGTCGAGGCACGCGACGACCTGGGAGGCGGCATCCGGCAGCGCACCGTGGGTCGTCGGCACCCGAGCCGTGCGGGCGAACATGGACGCGGCCCGCATCGCGGCGACCCCGGTGAGCGGGCCGTCGCCGAGGACCACGGGCACGGTGCCGCCGAGACCGACCGCGAGCACCTTGGCCGGGTTGACGAACGACTCCGAGCTCGGGCGGCACTCCTCGGCGACCTCGTCGAGGATGTCGGCGACGCGTTCTAGGGTCGGGGTCGGGCAGGGGACGAGGCCGAGGACGTCGGCAGCGAGGAGCACCGGGGTGAGCAGGGACCACAGCGCCGTACGCGACGAGGGGGTGGGCAGGGCGACGTCCACGTGCACCCCGTGGGCGCGGGCGCACACGTCGGCCAGGGGCGACTCGGAGGCGCCGACGGTCAGCAGCGAGGCGCCGCGGCGGGCGGCCTCGGCGGCGAGCGCGAGCGGGCCCGACGCGCGGCCCGACTGCGAGACGGCGATGACGAGGTCGAGGGGGCCGACCCAGCCGGGAAGGGGGGCATCGCGGCGCACCGCGACGGGCACGGGCGAACCGGGTTCGGCGAGCAGCTCGAGGACGTCGCAGACGAGCGCCGATCCGCCGAGGGCCGCGACCAGCACCGAGCGCGGGCGCTCACCACCGGCGACGCGCTGGACGCCGGCCTCCTGGGCCGACACGACCGCCCGCCGCACCTGGGCGCCGGCGGACGCGAGCGACCTCAGCGAGTCGCGGGAGTCGAGGGTGCGCAGGGCCTCAGGGTCATCCAGGCGGTTCTCGTCGACCCACGCCATCGTGCTCGTCTCCTTCGTCGTGCCTCCGGGATGCCGGGTCAGGCCGGTCGTCGGGCCTCGTCGATGAGCAGCACCGGCACGCCCTCGTCGATGCGGTAGGCGAGCCCGCACTCGCTCGACGTGCAGACCAGCTCCGGATCGCCAGTGGGGCCGGTGTCGTCACGCAGCTCGCTGCGGCACGCGGGGCAGCGCAGGATCTCGCGGAGCCACGGCTCGATCGGCGCAGCGGGGGTGGCCTGCTCGCTCATGGGGTCCTTCCGAGGGGCTCGCGGTGGTCGCTGCCGATCCTCCCACACGGTGGATCGCCGGCCCTGGGGTGGGCGAGGACGCACGGCATCCACAGCGAGGACCGCAGGCCGGTACGGCATCCGCGGCGAGGACCGCAGGCGGTACGGCATCCGGCCGACGGCCCGGACAGGGCGCCTCAGGCGCGGATGACGGCGAGCACCGCGTCGCGCACCCGCTCCATCGTGGCGGCGTCGGCGGCCTCGACGTTGAGGCGCAGCAGCGGCTCGGTGTTGGAGGCGCGCAGGTTGAGCCACCACATGGGGTCACTGTCGCTGCCACTGCCGGCGTGGGTGAGGGTGAGGCCGTCGAGCTCGTCGGTCGTGACGCCCTGGTCGGCGGCCCAGCCGCGCACGGCGTCGGTGGCGGCACTGGAATCGGTGACGGTCGAGTTGATCTCGCCCGACGCGGCGTACCGGTGCAGGTCGGCCATGACGGTGCTCAGCGGTGCGTCCTGCTCGCCGAGGGCCGCGAGCGTGTGCATCGCCGCGAGCATGCCGGTGTCGGCGAACCAGAAGTCGCGGAAGTAGTAGTGCGCGCTGTGCTCGCCGCCGAACACCGCGTCGTGCCGCGCCATCTCGGCCTTGATGAAGGAGTGGCCCACGCGGGTGCGCACGGCGCGGGCACCGGTGGCGGCGATGACCTCGGGGACCTGCGCGGAGCAGATGACGTTGTGCACGACGGCGACGTCGGATGCCGTGGCACCGGTTGCGACCGCGCGTGCCACCTCGCGACGGGCGATGAGGGCGGTGATCGCGCTGGGGCTCACCGGTTCGCCGCGCTCGTCGACGACGAAGCACCGGTCGGCGTCACCGTCGAAGGCGAGCCCGAGGTCGGCACCGTGCTGTCGGACGGCGTGCTGGAGGTCGACGAGGTTGCGCGGGTCGAGCGGGTTCGCCTCGTGGTTCGGGAAGCTGCCGTCGAGCTCGAAGTAGAGGGGGACGACGTCGAGGGGGAGCTTCTCCAGGCCTGCGGCGGTGCCGAGCACGGCTGGGACGGTGAGGCCCCCCATGCCGTTGCCGGCGTCGACCACGATATTGAGGGGCCGGATGGCGCTGAGGTCGACGAGGCCGCGGAGGAAGGCGGCGTAGTCGCGGAGGAGGTCGCGCTCGATGAGGATGCCGGGGGCGTGGGTTGCGTCGGACGGGACGGCGTCCGCGGCAGGCGAGGCGACGGCATCCGCGGCAGGCGACCCGGCGGCAGCCGAGGCCCGTGACGGGACGGCATCCGCGGCAGGCGACCCCGCGGCATCCGCGAGAGGCGACCCCGCGGCATCCGCGGCGGGGGACGGGACGGCAGCCGGGGCAGGTGACGGGGCGGCAGCCGGGGCAGGTGAGGGGACGGCATCCGTCGCGGCACCGTCGAGGATCTGCTCGGCGAGCCTTCGGACGTCGGCGAGCCCGGTGTCCTGCCCGACCGGGCGGGCGCCGGCGCGGCAGAGCTTGATGCCGTTGTACTCGGCGGGGTTGTGGCTGGCAGTGAACATGGCGCCGGGCAGGTCGAGGGCGCCGCTCGCGTAGTAGAGGCCGTCGGTGCTCGCGAGGCCGATGAGGGTGACGTCGACGCCGCGGCTGCGGGCACCGTCGGCGAAGGCGGCGCTGAGGGCGGGGCTCGAGTCGCGCATGTCGTGCCCGATGACGATGCCGGGTGCCCCCTCCGCGCGCACGACGACCTCTGCGAAGGCGGCGCCCAAGGCGCGGGTGACGCGTTCGTCGAGCTGGTCGGGGACGGTGCCGCGCACGTCGTAGGCCTTGACGACGTCGGCGAGGGAGGTGGCGGTCACGGCAGGTGAGCCTACGGGAGGGTGCGGGCAGGTCGCAGGGATGCCGTGGGGGTCGGGCGTCCTCGCGGTTCTGCTGTCAGCGAACAACCGTAAACAGTGGCAAACTCCGGCTTGTGCTCGTACGTTTGTTCTAATAATCTCCTCTCATGGCCACCGTTATCGCCTTCTCCCCCGACACCGGCACCCTGCCGGTTGTCGCCGGGGTGGCGCGGGTCCACGAGGTGCTCGACGGCGTCGGCACCGGCGCGGTGGGCCACGTGACGGGGCACGACGTCGCCGAGGCCGACCGGGCGATCGCTCGGCTCGAGGCGCTGCGTCTGAGGCTGGTCGCCGCTGCGGACCGGCAGGATGCCGCGTCGCAGGCGGGCATGACCGGCACCCCCGCGTGGCTCGCGTCGCACACGCGCTCGTGGGGCGGGAAGGCCGCGGCGGACGTCTCGCTCGCCACCGCGCTCGAGGAGTCGCTGCCGCTGACCAAGCAGGCCCTCGCCGAGGGTGCCTTGAGCACGGCACACGCGTCGGTCATCGCGTCGGCGGTGTCGCGCATGCCGGAGACGATGACCGAGGAGGAGCGGCACAAGGTGGAGTCGTCGCTCGTGGCGCTGGCGCGGCGGGTCGACCCTGCTCGGCTGCGCCGGGAAGCGCGTCGGGCCCTGGCCGCGGCGGAGCGATCAGCCGAGGAGTCCGCGGCCCACGAGGACGGCGAGCTACGGTCCGAGGAGGCTCGTGCCGAGGCGCGGGTGCGGCTGACGATGCACGACAACCAGGACGGCACGGTCACCGGTCACTTCACGGTCCCGGCGCTGGCGGCGTCGATCCTGCGCAAGGTGATCCAGCAGATGGCCTCTCCTCGGCGGCAGGGGCCGGGCGGTTCGGGCTCCGAGGCGGGTGCCGCCGGCGGGCGGGGCGATGGGTGTTCGAGCGGCGCGTCGTCGTCCGGCGGAGGGTTCGGCGGGGCAGGCTCCGACTCCGAGCCTCAGCCCGCCTCCGACTCTGGCTGTGGCTCTCGCTCCGGCTCCGGGGATGGGAAGGAGCGCTCCTCCGGGGCGGGCTCCGACTCCGAGCCTCAGCCCGCCTCCGACTCTGGCTGTGGCTCTCGCTCCGGCTCCGGCTCCGGCTCCGGGGATGGGAAGGAGCGCCCTTCCGGGGCGGGCTCCGACACCGACGCGGCGTCCGACCTCTTCGATGGCACCGGGGGTGGGCGGGGCGACCTCCCGCCCGAGAGCAGCTCGGCCGGAGCGGCATTCGGGAAGACCGCTCGTCGTGACGGTGCAGCATCCGGGCGCGGTGAGAGCGCCACAGGATGGGGTGGCTTCGACTGGGCCCAGCGACAGGGGCAGGCGTTCGTCGAGCTGCTCGAGCACCTCGACACCGAACGACTCAACGGCAAGGTGGCCGCGACAGTCGTCGTCACCATCGACCACGACCGGCTGATCGAGAGCCTCGGCGCCGCGCACCTCGACACCGGCCATGACCTGTCGGCGAGCGAGGCCCGGCGATTGGCCTGCTCCGCGGGGATCCTGCCCGCGGTGCTGGGTGGGACGTCGTTGCCGCTCGACCTCGGGCGCGTCAACCGGTTCTTCAGTGAGGCACAGCGGGTTGCACTCGCCACGACGTACGAGGAGTGCGCCGCTGAGGGATGCGACCGGCCATATGCCTGGTGCGAGCTGCACCACGAGGACCCGTGGGCGAAGGGCGGCCGCACCGACCTCCACCTCGCCGTGCCCTTGTGCGGCTTCCACCATCGGCGAGCCCACGACCCCCGGTACGAGGCGACGATCCGGACGGGTTCCGACTGCCGCAAGTCCCTCGTGCTGCGCCGACGGCCATGACCCCTCCCCCGCTGCTGACGCACGCCCGCTTCCGACGTCGGCCGAGCCTGGGCGCTCGAGCCGAACGTCCGCGTCTTCGCCATCGTGCCTCGACTTTCGCGCCTCGGCCTTCCGGTGTCGGCCTTCGCGCTCGGGGTCCGGGTGTCGGCCTTCGCGCTCGGATTCCGGGAGTCCGCCTTCGCGCTCGCGGTGCGGCCGTCGGCGGTTCGGGGTGTGGTGTTCGCGCCTCGACGTGCGGGGGTCGGGCGACGCGGGCAAGCGCTCGAGCTCACCTCCGGCGATACGCCTTCGCCCGCTTCGGCGCCCTCCTGGGCCGTGCGGTGCGTCCGGGGCGATCTTCTCTCAGCCCTCGGCGCTGCCGCGCAGCACGCGCAGGTGGCCGCGGCGGACCTCACCGACGACGACAGCGGGCGCCGCGTCCACGGGCTCGGCGCCCTCCTGGGCCGCGCGGTGCGTCCGGGGCGATCTTCTCTCAGCCCTCGGCGCTGCCGCGCAGCACGCGCAGGTGGCCGCGGCGGACCTCACCGGCGACGACAGCGGGCGCCGAGTCCACGGGCTCGGCGCCCTCTTGGGCCGCGCGGTGCGTCCGGGGCGATCTTCTCTCAGCCCTCGGCGCTGCCGCGCAGCACGCGCAGGTGGCCGCGGCGGACCTCACCGGCGACGACAGCGGGTGCCGAGTCCACGGGCTCGGGGCTCGCGGTTCGGGGCCGCCCGGCCTCGCGCACGGCATCCGCGAGGGCGAGGAGGTCGTCGCTGCTCGGCTGGGGCTCCGGGTAGTCGGTGATGAGGCGCACGACGTCCCAGCCCCGAGGGGCCGTGAGGCGGGTGGCGTGCTCGGAGCAGAGGTCGTAGGTGTGGGGCTCCGCATAGGTCGCCAACGGGCCCAGGACGGCCGCCCGGTCGGAGTACACGTAGGTCAAGGTGGCCACCGCGGGCTGGCGGCAGGCCGTCTTGGAGCACCGACGCGACAAGTTCACGCCAACGACTCTAGGCCGAGCTGCCGACCGCCCGGCGTAGGCACGCCGCAGTCGCCGCTCCTCACCTTCGCGAGTCAGCTACCACGCCCCGCCAACGCGAGTCAACTACCACGCCCCGCCAACGCAAGTCAGCCACCACGCCCCGCCAACGCGAGTCAGCCACCACACCCACCATCGCGAGCTCGGCCCGTGCCGCACGTCGTAGCATTCCGGACGTGCCCCACCCGCGACGCCGAGACCGCCATGGCCGCGGCCTGCGGGGTCCGTTGGCCTGGCCAGCCGTGCCGATCATGGAGAGCCGCCGCTCCCGGTTCGACTCGCTCGTGCTCGACGCTGCCGACCGGGTGCGCCCGCACCTCGGGAGCCGCTACGCCGAGCTCGAGTTCGCCGTGGAGGACGTGCCACCGCAGGACCCCGCACCCTGGGAGGAGCAGACGGCACCGCTCGGGCGGCTGCTGCGCGGCACCGCCACGAGGGCGCACCGAGTCGTCGTGTACCGGCGACCCGTGGAGGCGCGGGCCCAGGACGACCTCGACCTGGCCGACATCGTCCGCGAGGTCGTCACCGAGCAGGTGGCCGCGCTCCTCGGGGTTCCTCCGCACGAGATCGACCCGAGCATCGATCCCGACACCTGACGCCCGCGGCTCACGGCAGGGGGAAGGCGCGGCTCACGGCGGAGGTGACGACGCTCTCCTGCAAGGGCATCGACGAGAGAAGTCGTTCCGGCCCGCTCCCCTGCGAGCTGAGCACGGTGCCGCGCAGCTCCCCGCTGCCAGTGGTCCGGCGCACCCAGACCGACTCCGCGACGTCGAGCGGCACGATCGCGACCCGGTCGGACAGCAGGTCGACGGAGCGGGTGCGCGGCGTGCCGTCGATGACGGTGACGACCTCGGCCGTCACGTTCCCGCCCGTCGCGACGAGGTGCAGGCTGCGGTCGACGTCCGCGACGGGCTCCACCGCGGCACCCGCCAGCGAGCGCACCCCGTCCACGGCCCCCGACCACGCGAACTCGCCCGGCGCGGAGCCGTCCCCGACCCGGCTCAGCACCGAGCCGACGACCGGCACGTCCGACCGCAGCATGACGGCATACGTGCCGGTGGGGACACCCTCGAGGGTGAGCTCGCCGACCGAGCCCGCGGCCGCGGTCAGCACGGTGTCGCCGGATGCCGGCACGAGGCCGTCGCCACCGAGCACGGTGACGCGGACGACGGCATCCTGCTCGCCGGGGACGGCGACCCGCACGGTCGTCGCGCCGCCGCCGACCACCGCAGCGGGCACGACCTGCACGGTTGCGGGCTGCGCGATCGGCGCGGTCGTCTCGGCGCCGAGCGCGGTGCTGCCCTCGATCCAGGTGTCGGTGAGGGTCGCCTGGATGCCGCCGCCGTCGGCGCGCACGTGCACCGCGGGCATGGTCTCCGCAGCGGCCCGGGCGTCGAGGAGCAGGCTGACCCGCCCGCCCGGGGGGACGGTCTCGACGACGGGGGCACCGAGCGGTCCGGCGGCGCCGTGGACGGTGACGTCGGTCGTCACGGGGTTGTCGCCGGGGTTGGTGAGCACGAGCCGCTCCTGGCGACCCGGCCCCGCGCCGCCGCCGAGCAGCCAGAGGTCGGACCCGCCGGCGGCGCAGGGCACGGTGACGAGCCCGCGGAGGTCCTTGCCGTCGGCCCGCCACTCCTGGGTGCCGGCGACCGCGGGGGCAAGGGCGCCCGTGCCCGTGAGCCGGACGGCGGCGGCACCCTCGAGCGGGGCCGTCGCTGCGCCGGGGCGCGTGTCGACGGTGAGCACCTTGGCCTTCCCGGCCACGGCGACGAGGGCACCCTCACCCGTGGCCGGCAACGGGAGGAGCTCCTCGGGGCCCGTGGCGGCGGTCAGAGCGGCCGGCACCTCGACGTCGTCGACGCCCGGGATGCCGCTCAGCTCGGGCCCCGGGCAGACCTGGACGACCCGGGTGGCGAGCGCGGAGCCGACGACCGACACGTCCTCGTCCCCGCTCGCGGACACGAGGTCGAGGTCGAGGGGGTGCGCCGCAGCCAGGGCGACGACACCGACCGCGGCACCCGAGGCGAGGACGACGCGGGTGAGTCCGGCAGCGTTGAGCCGGCGGAGGGCTCCGCCCACCCGGTTCAGGCCCTTCATCGCGCACCCACCCGGGACTCGCGACGGCCGAAGGGGACGGCGAGGAAGGCGAGGGCGAGGACGGCCACGACCTGGCCCACGTGCCACCAGAACGCGGGGTCGGCGACGGTGATCGTGAGCCGACTGCTGCCCGGGGGCAGCTCGAACGTGGGGGTGGCGGTCCCGGCGACGGGTGCGAGCACGACGCCGTCGGCCGTCACGACCGCGTGCTCGGCCCACCCCTGCGGTTCGGCGACGACGAGGCGACCGCCCTCGGGGGCGTCGACGGTCGTGGAGGTCGCGGCGTGCTGGCCGGTGGTCGTCACGAGCGAGGGTGCACCGGAATCGGTCTCGAGCCGAAGGCGAGGCGGCGCGACGAGCGCCTGGTCACCGCCGGTGGGGCTGACCCGCCACATCTCCCAACCGTCGCGCGGGGCGATGCGCTGCAGTCCCTCGGTGGCGTCGAGGCGGCGGGTGACCTCCGGGACGACGCCCGAGCGCACCGCGAGCAGGTCGGTGGCGGTGTCGGCGAACAGCGCGGAGCCGGTGGAGGCGTCGCCGAGCACGGTGCTCACCCGCTCGGCGAGCGCGCCGTCGGCGTCGGCGACCGCGGGCAGGGGGCGCACGACGTCGGACGCCTCGCGCCCGACGAAGCGGTACCCGGCGCCCCGCTCTCCCGGGGAGACGAAGAGCGCCCGGGTGGCGAAGGCGCCCTCGGCCTGGTCGACCGAGACCGCCGGCCGCGGGTCACGCCACGGCGCGAGCTCGGTTCCGAAGGTGGCCCAGACGACCCCGCCGGCGGAGGCGAGCACCGCGAGCACCCCGAACGTCGCCGCCCCTCGGCGGGAGAGGGCGCGGACCCGACCGCCGGCCCGGGGCCGACGCAGTGGGATGCCGTCGAGCCCGCGGGTAAGCGCGAGGACGACGACGAGGGCCAGTGGGAGGAGCATCGTGCCGGACCACAGGGTGATCGGCTCGCCGGCTCCGTCGACGCCGGCGGGAACGGTGCCGAGCCGGACCGACGGCGCGACGAGGGCGAGGGCGAGCAGGAGCGGCGCGAGCACGGCGAGGGAGGTGGAGGCGCTCCCCCACGCCCGGCCGCGGACGAGCGAGAGGGTGGCGACGGCGATGAGCGGGACGGAGGTCCAGACGATGGGCGCCCCGGGGCCGCCGGTGTTGAGCAGCGCGAGCTCCCACGGCTGCGGGACGGTGCCGCCCCACTGCCCGAGCCCGGCCCCGGCGACGAGCACCGGCCACGACGCCTCGGCCGAGCGCACGAGCCACGGCCCGAGCACCATGACGGGCACGACGGCGACGACGAGGGCGTGGAGGCGCGCCCCGCGCCGCACGACGAGGATGACGAGCGCGAGGACGACGAAGAGCGCGAGGAGCACCGGCGCGAACGCCCCGAGCACGACCCCGGCGAGGGCCGTCGCGAACGCCGACGTCGCGGTCGAGCGGCGGGTGGCGAGCAGCCACAGGCCGCACGCGAGCGGCGGAAGGAGCACGAGCGCGACGAGGGCGCCGAGCCGGCCCTGCGCCACCGCGGCCGACGCCACCCCCGTCGTCGCCCAGGCCAGCGCGGCGACGCCACGGACCCACCGGGCGGCGGCGACCGGACGGAGGGCGAGGTACGCGCTCACGGCCGCGAGCGGCATCCCGAGGATGACGAGGAGGGCGGCGACGAGCCCAGCCGGCGAGGCGGGGTCGGGGACGAGAGGGAGGTGGGCGACGAGCCAGGCGGGAACGGCGAGGAGGGCCGCCGTCGGGCCCACCGGGTCGGGACCGCCGAGGCCCGCGCCGGTCCAGCCGTCGGTCCAGGCGTGCCACAGGACGCTCGCGTCGGCGCGGTTGCCGACGAGCTCGCCCCCGCTGAGGCCCGAGCCGGCACCGGTGACCACGCCGACCCCGAGCGAACGGCCAGATGCCGCGGCGACGAGGGTGGCGGCGGCGGCGGCGAAGACCCCGGGGTGCCGGACGACCTTGGCGAACCACGAGCGCGGGGTGAGGTCGTGCGCCTCGTCGCCGATCGGCGGGCGCGGCGAGACGAGGGCGTCGTGGACGGCATCCCCCCACTCGCTGAGCACGGCACGACGTGGCTCGAAGAGCTGGCGCAGATCGCGACGGCCGACCTCGCGGCGGTGCCGGGTGCGCCAGCGCGAGGCGGTGCCGCGGAAGGGGTCGAGCGAGGCGATGGACGACAGCTCGGCCCAGGCGGCGCGCGGCCGCTTGAGGAGCAGCAGGCCGGCCGCGGCGAGGACGGAGGTGACGGCGATCCACAGGGCGAGGAAGGGCACGGCCCACCACGGGGCCCGGGCCAGGGCGACACGGCGGGCGGCGCGACGGCGGGCCGGGGTCGAGGCGGCGCCGACGGCCACACCGGGGGCGGTGCGCATCCGTGCCGTCGGGACGACGACGACGCGCCGGCCGGCGTTGTGGGCGCGCCAGCCGAGGTCGAGGTCGGCGCCGACGTCGCCGAACGAGGTCTCCCACCCGCGCAGGGCGACGAGCAGCTCGCGCTCGACGAGCGACCCGGCGAACGGTGCGGCGAGGGCGTCGGTCATCCGGTCGTACTGGCCCTGGTCGGGCTCACCGGGGGTGGGGCGCCCCAGGAGGCGTCCGCCGCGGGTCGTGCGGATCGACATGGCGCGCAGCAGGTGGGGCTGCTCGGCGTCGACGTGCTTCGGGGCGACGAGGCCGGTGGAGCGCGAGCGCCGCCACGTGTCCACGAGCGCGACGAGGGCGCCGGGCTCGGGGGTGGTTCCGACGGGGAGCAGCCAGGCCAGGGTCGTGGGGATGCCGTCGAGGTCGTGCGGGAGGAGGGCACGGTGGGCCACGGCGCGCAACGGGGCGCGGCGGTCGGCGGCCTGGACGGTGATGGGGACGCGATGGGTGCGGCGGGCCTGCTCGACGACGGCGGCGACGTCCAGGACCTCGGTGCCGGAGCCGCCGGTGTCGTCGCCCTCCGACGAGGCCGAGTGCGCACCCTGCTGCGAGGCCGGCTCAGCCGGGGCACACGTGGCGCCGGCCGTGCGGTCGAGGACGAGGACGGCATCCGGCGTGAGGGACTGCTCGAGGACGGCGGTGAGGAGCTCGGCGAGGCCGCCCGGGTCGAGGGCGGTGATGACGACCGCGGTCACCGACGGCTCGGCCCCGCCGGGGTCGGGCGGGGCTGGCGAGGGACGCGCGGGAGCCAGAGTCATGCGGTCAGGTGTGGACGGGTGTCCCCGTCGTCACACCGCACGCTTCTTGAGCTTGCGACGCTCGCGCTCGGACAGGCCGCCCCAGATGCCGAAGCGCTCGTCGTTCTCGAGGGCGTACTCGAGGCACTCGGCCCGCACCTCGCACCCGACGCAGACCTTCTTGGCCTCCCGGGTGGAGCCCCCCTTCTCGGGGAAGAACGCCTCCGGGTCGGTCTGGGCGCACAGCGAGCGCTCCTGCCACGACAGGCCGCTCTCGTCGCCACCTTCGTCGTCCAGCAAACCGTCGATCAGATACAGCTCGTGCATCGTTCCCTCCTCGACCCTCGACCCGGTGCCGCCGGATGGAGAGCCGGAGCACATGCATGGAATTACAAGCGTGTCATACGCTCCGAGTCAAGCCGGATGGTGTAAATACCTTGCTTTTCCCGGCGAGTCGTCGGCGAGTCATCCTCCTGCGAGCACCTGCGGGACGCCGCGGGCTCGGGCTCGCAGCACCGCTCACCCACCCCCGGTGCCGCCCGGGCACCCGCCCGGGCACCCACCCGTTCGCCGCGGCTGGGAGACTGTCCGCCATGCACATCACGGCCATCGCCGGCGGCGTCGGCGGCGCCCGCTTCGTCCGCGGACTGCGCCACCACCTCGACACGACGCCGGGGCTCGCGGACTCCACGATCACGGTCGTCGCGAACACCGGCGACGACATCACCCTGTTCGGCCTGCGGGTCTGTCCCGACGTCGACACGCTGCTCTACACGCTCGGCGACGGCGTGCACGAGGGGCAGGGCTGGGGCCGCGCCGACGAGAGCCACCGCGTGCAGGCGGAGCTCGCCGCCTACGGTGCGGTGCCGCAGTGGTTCGCGCTCGGCGACCTCGACATCGCCACCCACGTCGTGCGCTCACAGTGGCTCGGGCAGGGCGTCTCCCTGAGCGAGGTGACGGCCCACCTCGCCGCCCGCTGGGGGCTGCCCGAGCGCCGCATCGAGCTGCTGCCGATGACCGACGTGCCGGTCGAGACCCACGTCGTCGTCGACGACGGCGAGGGGAGCGAGCGGGCCATCCACTTCCAGGAGTGGTGGGTGCGCCACCAGGCCGCGATCGACGCCAGGCGGTTCGTCGTCGCCGGTCTCGACCGGGCCACGCCGGCGCCCGGGGTGCTCGACGCGATCCGCCGCGCCGACGTCGTGCTCCTGCCCCCGAGCAACCCCGTCGTGTCGATCGGCATCGTCCTCGGCGTGCCGGGGGTGCGCGACGCGCTGCGTGGCACGAACGCCCCCGTCGTCGGGGTCTCGCCGCTCATCTCGGGACGCCCGGTGCGCGGGCACGCCGACGCCTGCCTCGCCGCGATCGGGGTCGAGCAGACCGCCCAGGCCGTCGCCGGGCTCTACGAGGACTTCCTCGACGGCTGGCTCGTCGACCCCGCCGACGCGGCGACGACCCTGCGCCGGGCGCGGGTCGAGGTCTTCGACGGCCCGCTCCTCATGTCCGACGTCGAGGCGAGCGCGCGCATCGCGGCACACGCCCTGCGGCTCGCCGAGACGGGGCGCGCGTGACGGCATCCCGGATGCCGGCGCACCGGCTCCCGGGAACCCTCACCGTCGTGCCCGTCACCGGGGTCGGGGAGGTCGTCCCGGGTGACGACCTCGCGTCCGTGCTGCTCGACGCCCTCGCCGGCGCGGAGGTCGCGGTCGAGCCGGGCGACTGCCTCGTCGTCTCGAGCAAGGTCGTCTCGAAGGCGCTCGGGCTCACGTGGACGGGCAGTCGCGAGGATGCCGTGGCGGCCGGCACGGTGCGCGTCGTCGCCGAGCGCGCGGGCGAGGGTCACGTGACCCGGGTCGTCGAGGCAGTGGCCGGACCGGTCATGGCCGCGGCGGGGGTCGACGCCTCGAACACCGGCCCGACGGATGCGCTACTCGTGCTGCCGGACGACCCGGACGCCGAGGCGGCCCGGCTGCGGGGCGCGGTGCTCGACCGGCTCGGCCTCGAGGCGTCCGCGCCGCTCGCGGTCGTGCTCAGCGACACCGCGGGGCGGCCGTGGCGCGCCGGCCTGGCCGACCTCGCGCTCGGCAGCGCCGGGCTGAGGGTGCTCGACGACCTGCGGGGTGCACACGACCACGACGGCCGCCTGCTCGCGGTCACGGTGCGGGCCGTCGCGGACGAGGTGGCCGCCGCGGCCGACCTCGTCAAGGGGAAGGCGGACGGCATCCCCGCGGCCCTGGTGCGCGGGCTCGATGCCGGGTGGTTCGCGGACGAGGCCCCGGGGGCTCGCTCGCTCGTGCGGACCGGCCCCGGCGACTGGTTCGCGCTCGGCGACGTCGAGGCGGTGCGGGCCGCGCTCGGGGTGGAACCGGGGTCGGCGGCGTCGACGGAGGTCGGGGTCGTCCCGGCGCGACCGGAGGAGGACCTCGGGCCCCGGGTCGGGCGGGTCGTGGCGCTCGCGCTGCACGACGTGCCGGAGGGGTCGGCGGACGTCGGTGTCGACGAGGCGAGCGGGAGGGCCGAGGTGACGCTCGCGGCATCCGACGACTACGAGCTCGGGCGGCTCGTGACGCGCTGCGAGGTGGCGGCCCACAGCGAGCGGCTGCGTGCCCGGGTGACCGCGCGAGGGGTCCGCTCGGTCACCGTCGCCCTGTCCCGGGGCTGAGCCCCGGGGCGTCGCAGGTTCGTTGTGCAGCGAAAGTCCGCTGCGCCGGCGCGATGGTGTAGTGAGCGAATCGCTGCAGGTCAGCGCCCCATCAGCCGGTCGGCGGGGGTGTGGATGGGCCGTTCGGCCACCGTTTCGCGCCCGGGGCTTTCGGGGTCGAGAGCGGGCCGCGGACTCGGCTAGCGTCTCATCCGTCGCGGTCCACGAGGGCCGCGACCGTCGCGGGTCGAGCATGGGCCCGACGACGACGGGGGACCTCGTCGTGCTGGCGACCCGCCAGGTCGTATGTCGTCGGTGACGCCGTCTCGTACCGGATGCCGGAGGGGGCACCCGGTGCGAGCCGGCGGTCATCCGCGGGTGACGGTCGGCTCGGCGTCGAGGGCTTCACCACTCGTGGATCACCGCGCCCGGGTCGCTCAGCGACCCCGGACCGGGAGGTGCGTGCGCGGCGCCATCCGCGGGCCTCACGCCGGTCAGCGACCCCGGACCGGGAGGTGCGTGCGCGGAGCCATCCGCGGGCCTCACGCCGGTCAGCGACCCCGGACCGGGAGGTGCGTGCGCGGAGCCATCCGCGGCCCCCGGCGCGGCCGGAACGCGCCGGACAGCTCGAGGAGGCGCTGGACGCGGTAGCGGTGGCCGGCATAGGGCTCGAGGAGCTCGGCGAGGCCGTCGTCGTCGACGGGCGTGCCGGTGAGCGCCCAGCCGATGTCCTTGGCGACGTGGTAGTCGCCGAAGCTCACCTCGTCGGGCAGCCCGAGCGCCCGCTGCGCGACCTCGGCCCACGTCCAGCGCCCGATGCCGGGCAGCGCCCGGAGGCGGGCGCGCGCAGCGTCGGTGGGCAGGTCGGCGCACTCCTCGAGTCGCCCCGCGTGGCGGACCGCCCGCACGACGGTGCGCGAGCGCTGCGGGTCGACGCCGGCGGCGAGCCACTCCCACGACGGGATGCCGGCCCAGCCGGTCGCGTCGGGCGGCACCACGAGGCGCAGCTCGCGACCCGGACCCGGGGCGGGCTCCCCGAACCGCCGGACGAGCCGCCGGTAGCCGGCGAACGCCTCCTGCCCGGTGACCTTCTGCTCGATGACCGACGGCACGAGCGCCTGGAGCACGAGGCCCGAACGGGGGACGCGCCACCCGCCGTGGGCCCGCCAGGCCTGCGCGACCTGCGAGTGGTGGGGCGCGAAGCCGGTGGGGTCGTCGTGCTCGCCGAGGAGGGCGGGGACCTGCTCGAGCGCCCACGCCGCGCCGGGCCCCCACGCGTCGGCCGTCACCTCGCTCGCCGTGGGCTGGGCCGACAGGCGCAGGGTGACCGGGCCGTCGGGCGTGCGCCACGCGAACCACCACCCGGCGGCGTCCCGGTGGCTCGTCGGGTCGCCTGCCCCACGCCGGAAGACGCCGAGCACCGCCCCGAGCGGCACCGGTCGCGACGTGCGCACGACCCGGGTGGAGCCCCCCGCGGCACGCGCAGGCCGCACCGAGCCCCGGGACCCACCGGCATCCGCCATGGCACCGGCGACGCCCGCGGCACCGGCGACGCTCGTGGCACCGGGGCCAGCGGCGGTGGGGTCGGTCACGGCTCTCCTCGGGGGTCGTCCCGACGATCTCCTCGGGGGTCGTCCCGACGAGCGTAGACGGGCCGGCAGACAGGGTGAGCGGACAGCGTGACTCCCCCCACCGATCGGCGCCGACAGGCCCCGGGTGCGAGACGATGGAGGCAGCCGCACCGAGGAGTTCCGCCATGAGCGCTCCCGCCATCGAGGTCCACCAGCTCACGAAGTCCTTCGGCGCCACGACGGCGCTCGACCACTTCGACCTCGTCGTCCAGCCCGGTGAGGTCACCGGGTTCCTCGGCCCCAACGGCGCCGGGAAGACGACCACGATCCGGATCCTGCTCGGGCTGATCCGCGCCGACGGGGGCACGGCCAGGGTGCTCGGGAAGGACCCGTGGCAGGACGCCGTCGAGCTGCACCCCCGCCTCGCCTACGTGCCCGGCGACGTCGCACTGTGGCCGAGCCTCACCGGAGGTGAGACGCTCGACCTGCTCGCCCGCATGCACGGCCGGGTCGACACGGCGCGCCGGGACCGGCTCGTCGAGCGCTTCGAGCTCGACCCGGCGAAGAAGGTGCGCGCCTACTCCACCGGCAACCGGCAGAAGGTGGCCCTCGTCGCGGCGCTGTCGACCGACGCCGAGCTCTTCCTCCTCGACGAGCCGACCGCCGGGCTCGACCCGCTCATGGAGGCCGCCTTCCGCGACGAGGTCGCCGCGCTGCGCACCCGCGGCGTGACGGTGCTGCTCAGCAGCCACATCCTCGGCGAGGTGGAGCGGCTGTGCGACACGGTGACGATCATCCGCGACGGGCGCGCGGTCGAGGCCGGCAACCTCGCCGAGCTGCGCCACCTCACCCGGTCGACGGTGACCCTGCGCACCCGCTGCGACCTCCGGCGCCCCGGTGGGCTCGCCTGCCTCGCGGCGGTACCCGGCATCCACGACCTCTCGGTCGACGGCGACCTCGTGACGTTCGAGGCCGACGCGGAGCACATCCGCGACCTCGTCTCGGCCCTGACGTGGCTCGACATCACCGACATCACGTGGGAACGCGCCTCGCTCGAGGACCTCTTCCTGCGGCACTACACGACGGTCGGAGGGACGGCCCCCCGATGACGGCCCACGGCACCCGCATCGTCTCGGGGACCAAGCCCGCCCCCGGTCGCCACGCCGCGGCGCACCGGACCAGGGCACCGGAGGGGCGCACGCCTCGTCCGGCCCTCCTCGGGGACCGGACGGGCGGCTCGCACGGGAGCCCACGGCATCCGTATGCCGGGTCGCGGCGGCTGCTGCGGCTCGCCCTGCGAGAGGACCGGCTGCGCATCGTGCTGTGGACCGTCGGCCTCACGAGCATGGCCCTGTTCACGGCGCCGTCGGTCGAGTCCGCGTACGGGGGCGCGGAGGGCATGGAGGCGCGGGCCGCGGTGGCGGGCAACCCGGCCGCGGTGCTCATCAACGGCCCGACCTTCGCACCCGACAACGACACCCTCGGGTCGATGATCGCGAGCGAGCTCGGGATGATGACCTTCCTCGCCGTCGGGGTCATGAGCATCCTGCTCGTCGTGCGGCACACCCGGGCCGAGGAGGACTCGGGGCGCAGCGACCTCGTCCGGGCGCTCGGGAACGGCCGCTTCGCGCCGGCCGTCGCCGCGCTCGGCTCGATGACGGTGGCCAACCTCGCGGTGGCGACCGGCATGTTCCTCGGGCTCCAGGGCCACGGCCTGCCAGGGGTCGACCTCGTCGCGTTCAGCCTGTCGATCGCGGCGGCCGGCGTGGTCTTCGGTGCGCTCGCCGCCGTCACCGCCCAGGTGGCCGACCACGCGCGCCCCGCGAGCGCGATGGCGCTCACCGTGCTCGGCCTGTCGTACGTGCTGCGCGGCATCGGCGACGCGCGCGACCCCGTCGACGGATCGTGGCTGTCGTGGGTGTCGCCGCTCGCGTGGCTGCAGCAGATGCGGCCGTGGGTCGAGCTGCGGTGGTGGCCGCTCGCCCTCACCCTCGCCGCCGCGGTGGGACTCGTCGGCCTCGCGTCGGTGCTCGGCGCACGGCGCGACCTCGGCGCCGGCCTCGTGCCCTCTCGCGCCGGGCGGAGCACCGCCCGGCCCTGGCTGTCGTCCCCGGCCGGCCTCGCGGCGCACGAGCTGCGCGGCGACCTCATCGCGTGGGGCGCCGGCCTCGCGGCGTTCGCCATCCTCTTCGGGGCGCTGACGACGACGATGGAGCAGGCGCTGGCCGACGTGCCCATGATGCAGGACTGGATGGCCCTCGACCCCGGTGCCGTGCGCGACAGCCTGCTCGCCGCGATGATCTCGTACTTCACGGTCGGCACGGCGGCCTTCGCGGTGTCCGCGACCCTGCACCTGCACCACGAGGAGGATGCCGGGACCGCCGCCGTCGCGGTCGTCGACGGGCCCGGTCGGCTGCGCTGGCTGCTGTCGTGGGTGGCGGTCGTCGCCGCCGCGACGGTCGTCGTCCAGGTGCTCGGCGGCCTGGGGCTCGGCATCGGGTTCGGCATCGACACCGGCGACTGGTCGGGGGCGCTCGACCTCGTCGTGCACTCGCTCGTCGGGGTGCCGGCCGTGCTCGTGTTCGTCGGGGTCGTCGTGGCCCTGTTCGGCCTCGTGCCGCGGCTCGTCATGCTCGCGTGGGCCCTCGTGAGCTGGGCGCTGTTCGCGATGATCTTCGGGATGCTGCTCGAGCTGCCCGAGTGGGCGATGAGCCTCTCCCCCATCGAGGCGAGCCCGCGGGTGCCCTACGAGGACCTCGCGGTGACCCCGCTCATCGTGCTGCTCGGCATCACGCTCGTGCTCGGCGTCGCCGGCACGCTCGGCTTCCTGCGCCGCGACATCGACCAGCGGTGAGCCTTGGCCGTCGGGCCCCTCGCTTGCGTCCGGCACCTTGGGGGCCTGAGGCCCCAACCTGCCGGACGTCCCGCGGGGGCGGGGGCGGCGCCATGGGGGCGGGAGTGGTGCGGACTCAGTGGACGCGGCGCGGCGGCACCCGAAGCGGCGGGCCGGCCGGCACGGCATCCCCCGCGAAGGCCGCCCAGACGTACGTCGGGGCGAGCGGTCGTGCGGCGGCGAGCACCGGCGTCGGAACCCGCTCGACCCACGACGGCACGTTGTCGTCGGCCGAGAACGTGCGCGGGTCGGCGAGCACCGGGAGCGTGTAGTCCCAGACCGTGTAGTCGGCGAAGAGCCGGCGCAGTCCCGCGGGGGTGTAGTAGCGCTCGTAGTAGTGCTCGCCCTTCCCCGTCGCCCGCAGGTAGCGGTCGGCGGCGCCGCGAGGTAGCCACGACAGGAAGGGCAGGCGGTGGTGCGGCTCGATGACCTGCCACCGGTGCCCGACGCCGAGGTAGAGCAGCCCGCCGGGCCGCAGCACCCGGTGGATGTCGGCGACGACCGCCTCGGGGTCGACGACGTGCTCGTAGATGTGGTTGAGCACGACGACGTCGACCGACCCGTCGTCGAAGGGCAGGTCCTCGCCCCGGGCGAGGCGGAAGTCGACGCGCTCACCGAAGCGGGCCCGGGCCTTCTCGAGCCCCGGCTCGTCGATGTCGACCCCGCTCGTGCTCGCCCCCGCGAGGGCGAGCTCGTCGGCGATGAACCCGGCCGAGCAGCCGACGTCGACCGCACGGAGCCCGTCGAGAGAGCCGACCCCGAGGGCGTGCCGGACGACGGCGATGATCTTGGCCGCCTTCTTGCGGCGGGCCTGCTCGTCGAGCATCTTCGCCATGATCTCGGAGTAGGCGAGCTGCTCCTCGCGGCCGTGGGTGCCCGGGTCGTCGCTCACGCCGTCGATCCTAGGAGGTGCTGGCGCCGCCCCCACGCCCAGCCGAAGGCCGCGACGCCGAGGTCGGCGAGCACGGCGAGGAAGCGGGCGACGACGACGACGGCCGTCGCGGCCGAGAGCGGCATGAGCGTGACGAGCAGCAGCGCGAGGATGCCGTCGCGCACCCCGACGCCGGCCGGCACGAGGACGCTGAACATCCCCGCCGCCGACGCGAGCGCGAACCCGCCGACGCAGGCGACGAGCAGCTCGCCGGCCGGGGCGTCCGGCGCGACGCTGCGGGCGAGGACGAACGTGCCGAGACCCGTCGACACCCACGCCGCGACGAACCACGCCGAGGTGAGCCCGACCGCGCGCGCCGACAGCTCGTGCTCGAGCGGTTCGCGGCGCAGCAGCCGCAGCCCCCGGGCGATGAGGGCGTTGAGCAGCCGGGGCCACAGCAGCACCGCGCCGAGGGCGACGGCGAGCAGGGCCCACCACACCGACAGGCTCTCGCCGCTGCGGTCGAGCAGTCGCGGCACCGCGGGGATGCCGAGCAGGCAGCCGGTGAGCACGGCGAGCCCGATGGACAGCAGCCCGACGACCGCCATCCGGCGCCGGGGCACCGCGAGCCGCGCGCCCATCTCGGCCTGGGCGACGACGGTCCACACCGACCCGGGCAGGTACTTGCCGAGCTGCCCGACGAAGAAGATGCTCGACGCGGGCGCCGCGGGCAGGTGGGTCCCGAGGTCGGCGAGGAGCACGCGCCAGCCCATGAGGGTGAGCACGGGCGCAGCCGTCGTCAGGGCGAACGCGCCGAGCAGCACCGGCCAGCTCAGCCGCCGCAGCTCGCCGCTCACCGCCTCCCAGTTCGTCCACAGGGCGATGCCGACCGCGACGAGGATGACGACGAGCAGCACGATGCGCAGCACGTCGAGCACCCGCGAGCGGTTCACCGGCGCCTCACCGGCGCCGGAAGGTCAGCCGGAGCACGGCGTAGGCCGGGGCGTCACCGCCCGCCGCCTCGAGGCGGGCGTCGTGCATGCGGCCGAGGACGTCGCCGTCGACGTCCCCGACGAGCCGCAGCCCGAGGTCGTCGGCCCGCGCGAGAATGCCGCGCACGTCGGCCGGGCGGACGGCGAAGTCGGGGTCGTCGTCGCCGATCGGGATCGTCACGACGAGCAGGCCGCCGGAGCGCAGTGCCCACGACGCCTGGCCGATCGCGAGGTCGACGTCGGATGCCGTGCAGCCGCCGGGGTGGAGTCGGGTGATGACGTCGAGGCTCGCGGTGTCGACGTCGAGCGCCGCGACGGCGGCCCGGCGCCCGGTGAGCTCGAGCTCGACGGGGGCGAACCCCACCGCCCGCGCCCAGCGGCCGAGCGGGCTGCCGCTGCCGGACTCGTCGACGACGACCGAGGAGCGCTGGCCGTCGTCGCGGATCCGCAGGATCGCGGCGAGCGCGCCGAGCGCCGACCACGCGGCGACGGGCTCCCCCGGCCGCGGGAGCCCGAGGAAGCGAGCGATACCGACGGCGTCGTGGGCGTCGGCGTCGACGGCGAGCAGGTCGGTGGCGCGCACCCACTCGGGGATGTCGGAGGGCGACAGGTCGACGACGGGGCCGCGTCGGGCGCGCAGCCCGGCGATGCCCGCGCGGGCCCGGGCGAGCGGCCCGAGCGGCACGGCCGGCGGCTCCTCCTCGCCCTCGACGGGGGCCGCCGCGAGCGCCTCGATGCCGCCGACGTAGTTCGCCCACGGTCCCGACAGGTCCGGGGGGCGGACGGCGGCCCGGAGCGACTCGGCGACACCGGGTTCGGCGAGGCGGCGCAGCGCGGCCACGAGGGCGTCCCGGTCCGAGGGTGGCACGAGGAGCCCGTCGACGCCGTCGCGCACCTGCTCCGGGAACGTGCCCACGGCGCTCGCGAGCACCGGCACGCCGTGGCGCAGCGCGAGGAGGGCGTTCTGGGATGCCGTCGCCGCCCGGTAGGTCAGCGCGACGACGTCGTGCCGGGCGAGCAGGCCCGCGATCCGGTCGGCGGGCACGTAGCCGGGGTGCACCTCGACGCGGCCGCCGAGGCGCGGATCGGCGGCCAGCTCGCGAACCCTGCGACCGGCATCCCCCCAGAGCTCGCCCGCGATGGTGAGGGTCAGGCCGGGGACCTCGCGCATGGCGTCGACGAGGAGGTCCACGCCCTTGTAGTCGCGCACGATGCCCAGCGAGAGCAGCCGCACGGGGCCGTCGTGCTCGGGGCGGGGCTCGGGGTCCCCGCCCGGCAGGTGCGGTGGGAGCTCGAGCTCGCGGACGTGGGCGGCGCCGAGCGAGGCGGCGAGGCGGGCCTGGTCGTCGGAGTGCACGACGACGGCGTCGACGCGGGCGAGGAGGGCCTGCACGAGGCGGCGGTCGCCGGGGTGGCCCTCGTGCGGGAGGACGTTGTGCGCGACGAGCACGCTGCGGGGGCCGCGCCCCGTCGGGGTCGCGCGCCCGGCGCCGGCGGCGCGCAGGAGGGCGAGGTGCGCGGGCACGACGGCGGGCAGGACGTGGACGACGACGACGACGTCGGCGTCGCGCAGCCGTCGCCCGGCGCGCACCCACGTGTCGGGGCGCGCCCACGACAGCACCCGCAGGGTGCGCGGGAAGGGCTCGACGTCGGGGCTGCCACCCGGCACCGCCTGTTCGCCGGGGTAGAGCGCCGACGGGTAGAGGTGGCTCCACGACACGAGGGTGACGTCGTGGCCGGCCTCGGCGAGCTCGTGGGCGAGGGTGGTCGTGTGGGCCGCGACGCCGCCCTTGTACGGGTGGGTCGGACCGACGAGAGCGACCCTGAGCGAGGCGGTGTCAGACACCGTCTCTCGACCTCACGACGAGGTCGGAGAGCAGCGCGAGGCTGGCGATCATGATGCCGCTGACGATGAGCAGCACCGTGCTCGCCGGGAAGTAGAACGGGTGGCGCACCATGTCGACGACCGCCTTGACGACCCCGATGACGACCATCCACAGCGCGGGCGGCATGAGCACCTTGAGCGGGTCGAAGTACATGACCATCCGCAGCACCTGGAGGATGTAGCGGTACGCGTCGTTGACGAAGTGGAACTTGCTCACCCCGGCGCGCTTGGCGTAGCTCGTGTCGACGTACTTGATGTCGTGCTGGTTGGACAGGAACGCGATGGTGATCGTCGTGACGCACGAGAAGCCGGCCGGCAGCAGGCGCAGGTAGGGCAGGGAGACGTCGCGGCGGAAGGCGCGCAGGCCGGAGTTGAGGTCCGGGATCCGGCTCTTGGTGAGCCACTCGGCGATCTTGCGGATGAACCACTTCGCGGGCACCCGGGCCCACTTGTGGGTGCCCTGCTCCGTCGTGCGGGCGCCGACGACCTGGTCGTAGGTGGCGTCGTCACGCAGGATGCGCACGAGGTCGGGGATCTTCTCGTTCTCGTAGGTCATGTCGGCGTCGGTCCACACGACGATCTCGCCGCGGGCCTGCTGGGTGCCGATCCGCCGCGCGGTGCCGGAGCCGCCGTTGCGGCGGAACGGCAGGATCCGCAGGTGCGGGTAGCGCTGCTGGGCGTGGCGGAGCACGTCGAGGGTGTCGTCGGTGCTCGCGTCGTCGATGCAGAGCAGCTCGTACGTGAGCTCGCTGGCCGTCATCGCCGCGGTGATCCGGTCGATCTCCTCGAGCACGTGGGCGCCCTCGTTGTAGCAGGGCAGCACGATCGTCACGTAGGGCGCGGGGCCGGCACCGGCGGTGCCGTCCTCGATGGGGTAGGCCGGGTGACCGGTGCGGGCACCCGGTGCGCTCACGCCGGATGCCGTGCCGGCCGGGTCGTCGCTGCGTGCCGCGCGGGCCGGGTCGTCGCCGCGGCCCGCCGGCTGGCCCGGGCGCACCGAGATCCGCTCGGTCGGTGCGGCGGGGTCGTCGCTGCGGCCCGCCGACTCGCCCGGGCGCACCGAGATCCTCTCGGTCGGGGCGGCGTGCAGGGCCTCGTGGCCGGCGTCACGGCTGGAGTCCCGGCCGGTGTCGGGGTCGTGGTCGGCGGGGCCCGTGGGCGCGGCGTCCGGGTGCTCGTTCATCGCCCGTGAGCCTACCGGCGGGTGCGGTCCCGGCCGGTCGCGGTCGGTCGTCCTCCCGCACCCCCGACTCCTTGCACATCTCCCACCCGAACCCGCCCGTTCCGGGCCCGTCGGCGTGGGTGATCTGCAAGGAGTGGGGCTGGGGTGAGCCGACCGAACGGGGTGGCTCTCCCCCGGCGAGGCTCCCACCCCTGCGGATGGACCGTCCCTAGCATCGGGGCGACGGCCGGCGCGAAGGGGTGAGGCCCGTGAACCTCGAGAAGGTGATCTTCGGCTTCTTCGTGCTGCTCGCGGCGACGCTGAACTTCGGCTTCTTCATCGGCGACATCGCCGACCCGAACCTGCACAACCGCTACGAGCTGTTCGCGGCCGTCGCCGTCAACCTCATCGCGACGGTGCTCAAGTTCGGCGACCGCACCCAGATCGGCGCCGTCCACCTCGCGACGAGCCTCGTGGCCGACCTGCAGCTCATCGCCGCGGCGGTCGTGCTCGTCTACGCGAACAACGTCAGCGCAGCGGGCCTCACGCCCGAGTCGACGGCGAGCGTCGTGTCCCTGTCCGGCGGCGCCCTGCTCGCCAACCTCGTCTCGGTCGTCCTGCTCGTCATCGAGACCGTCTCGTACCGCCGCCGCTAGGCCGCCACGATGTCCTGGTCGGAGCAGGCGCCGAGCAGTGCCGAGGTCCGCGCCGCCGTCGGGCCGCAGTCGTCCGAGGCGGTCTTCCTCGTCCTGCGCCGGATGCGGGTGCCCTTCATCGTGCTCATCACGATCTTCTCGGTCAGTGTGCTCGGCCTGACCCTCATCCCCGGGAGCTCCGAGGACGGGCCGTGGCGGCTGGGCTTCTTCGAGGCGTTCTACTTCATGAGCTACACCGCGACGACGATCGGCTACGGCGAGATCCCGCAGGCCTACAACGACGCCCAGCGGCTGTGGGTGACCCTGTCGATCTACCTCACCGTCGTCGGGTGGGCGTACGCGATCGGCTCGCTGCTCTCGCTTGCCCAGTCGCGCCCGTTCAAGCTGGCGATCGCGGCGCAACGCTTCCGCCGCTCGGTCACCCGGCTGCGCGAGCCGTTCTGGCTCATGGCCGGGCACGGCCAGACCGGTGAGCTGCTCGGCACCTGGCTCGACGACCTGGGTCGTCG
Organism: Fodinibacter luteus; assembly: GCF_039541575.1. Taxonomy (NCBI): domain Bacteria; kingdom Bacillati; phylum Actinomycetota; class Actinomycetes; order Micrococcales; family Intrasporangiaceae; genus Fodinibacter (ex Wang et al. 2009); species Fodinibacter luteus. Next base: position 340,647 of record NZ_BAABGM010000015.1, read on the forward strand.
GTTCGTCGTCGTGGACAGCGCGGAGCAGGCCGTCGACGACCTCGACCTCGGCTCGTACGTCTCCGACGTCCCCGCCCTCGTCGCGGACGCCCGCAACCCGCAGGTGCTCGTCCAGGCGGGGCTGACCCACCCGAGCTGCGCCGGGGTCCTCGCCCTCACCGACGACGACGAGGCCAACCTCGCCATCGCCATGGCCGCCTCGGTGCTGCGCCCCGACGTGCCCGTCATCGCCCGTAGCGCGACCCCGGGCATCACCGCGCGGATGCGCCAGTTCGGGTCCCCCACGGTCATCGACCCCTTCGACCGCTTCGGCGACCACTTCGCCGTCGCGCTGCGCTCCCCCGCCACCGAGCAGCTGGCCAACTGGCTGACCCGCGCCCCGGGCGCCCCGTTGCCGACGGCCCACCCCGCCGTCGAGCCGGGCCTGTGGGTCATCTACGGCTACGGCCGCTTCGGGCGCGAGATGACGCGCGACCTGCGGCGCCAGGACCTCGAGGTCGTCGTCATCGACAAGGACGCGGGGCTGCCGGGCGACCCCGACGACCCGGACGGCGTCGAGGACGTCATGGTCGGCGACGGCACGAGCCACGACGTGCTCGACCGTGCCGGCATCCACCGCGCCGTCGGCTTCGTCGCCGGTACCGACAACGACACGACGAACCTCTCGCTCGTCAGCGCGGCGCGGCGGGCCAACCCGGGCCTGTACGTCGTGGCCCGCCAGAACCAGCCCTCGAACACCGACCTGTTCGCGGCGTTGCCGATCGACCTGCTCCTCGTGCCGACCGCGGTCGTCGCGCAGGAGGCGCTCGCGCACATCGGCGCCCCGATGCTGTGGCAGTTCCTCGAGTCCTCGGCGCACCTCGGGCAGGACTGGTCGGCGGCCCTGCTCGCCCGGCTCGTCGAGCGGTGCGGGGAGGGGTCCCCCGAGCTGTGGCACGTCACCCTGGATGCCGTCGACGCGCCGGCCGTCGTGCGCCGGATGGGCGGTCACGACGTGCGGCTCGGGGACCTCCTGCGCGACCCGCTCGACCGCGACCAGCCGCTGGATGCCGTGTGCCTCATGGTCGAGGGCGGGCACGGCACGCAGCTCGCGCCGCCCGACGACCACCCGCTGCACGACGACGACCGCCTGCTGCTCGCCGGGAGGCCGGCGGCCCGCCGCGCGCTCGAGACGACGATGCACGTCGACGCCTCGGCGGCGTACTGCCTGTCCGACGAGCCCGCCGCCTCGAGCTGGCTGTGGCGCGTGCTGACCCGCGAGGGCCAGCGGTCCTGACCCGCGAGGACCAGCGGGCTGGCACTGAGGGCCGGCAGCCCTGACCCGCGAGGGCCGGCAGCCCTGACCCGCGAGGGCCGGCAGCCCTGACCCGGGAGTGGCGGCGGTCCCGACCCGGGAGAGCCAGCGGTGCCCCGCGACAGGTGTCGGTCGTGACCCGCGGCGGTCAGTCGGCGCCGTCGATGAGGCGGGCGACGGCCTTCTCGATCGCCGCCTGCCGCTTCGCCTCGTCGGGGTAGCTGCGGGCCAGGGTCGGCGCGATCGTCACCCCGGCCTCGTACTGGTCGATGACCCGCGGGTCGATGTACGACTTCTTCGCAATGGTCGGGGTGTTGCCCAGGTAGGCCGAGACCTCCTCGACCGCCGCCTTGACCGCGCGCTTCTGCGAGGCCTTGGTGGTCCCCCTCTCCGGGCTCTCGGCGAGGGCGACCGCGGCGAGCACCGTGGCGTGCCAGGTGCGGAAGTCCTTGGCGGTGAGGTCCTCGGCGACCATCTGCGCGATGTAGGCGTTGACGGCCGAGGCGTCGAGGTCGGCCCAGCGGGCCTCCCCCCGGTAGGCGAGCAGGCGGGCGGACCCGCCGCGGCGCCGGCGCATGAGGTTGAGCGACTCGATGACGTGCGGGTCGCTGATCGTGATCGAGTGCTCGATGCCGGACTTGCCGACGAAGCTGAAGAGGAGGTCCGCGCCACGGCGGCGTACGTGCCGGCGCTCGAGGGTCGTCAGGCCGAACGAGCCGTTGGCATCGGCGTAGGCGTCGCTGCCGATCCGGAAGTAGCCGAGGTCGAGCAGGCGGGTGGCGGTCGCGGCGGCGCGCGCGAGCGGCATCCCCTCCGCCCGCAGGTCCTCGATCATCCGCTCCCGGGCGCGGGCCAGCCGGGCACCGGCCACCTTGACCCGGTCGAACTTCAGCTGGTCGCGCTTCTCGCGCCACACCGGGTGGTAGAGGTACTGGCGTCGGCCGGCCGCATCGGTGCCGATCGCCTGGATGTGGCCGTTGGGCCACGGGCAGATCCAGACGTCCTTCCAGGCCGGCGGGATGGCCAGGGAGCGGATCCGCTCGACGTCCTGCGCGGGGAGCCGGGCGCCGTCGCCGTCGAGGTAGGCGAAGCCACGCCCCGCGCGGCGCCGCGTCCACCCCTTCATCTGCGGCGTCACCCGTCGCAACCTCGGCATGCGGGTGACCCTATGCCAGCACGCCGACCCGCCGGCTCGGGCGATACACGCCATCCCGGGGACGCCGCACTCCCGGACGGGTGCGGGTTTGGCCGACCACGACGGGTGTGCGACGGTTACCCCATGCCGGGCCTGTCGACAGACGCCGTTCTCGACCTCCTGCGTGAGGTCTCCGCCGAGGTGATCACACCTCGCTTCCGGTCGCTCGCCGCAGGCGAGGTCATGGAGAAGAACCCCGGCGACCTCGTGACGGTCGCGGACCGCGAGGCCGAGTCCGTCATCACCGCGCGGCTCACCGCCGCCTACCCGGATGCCGTCGTCCTCGGCGAGGAGGCGTACGCCGCTGACCACGCGCTCATGGACCGGTACCTCGCTGCCGAGCACGCGTTCACCGTCGACCCCGTCGACGGCACGAAGAACTTTGTCCACGGCTCCCCCGACCACGCCGTCATGGTGGCGGAGACCGTCGCCGGCCAGCCGGTGCGGGCGTGGATCTGGCAGCCCGAGCACGGCGTCGGCTGGGTCGCGGAGAGCGGAGCCGGCGCGTGGCGCGACGGGGTGCGCCAGCACACCACCCCCGTCGCGAACGACGGGCAGCCGCAGGGGGTGACATCGATCTGGTCGATGCGCGACCAGCGGCTCGGCAGCCTGCCGCGGATGCGGCTGTCCTGGGTGTGCTGCGGGGTCGACTACCCGCGACTCATCGAGGGGGCCGCGGACTACATCCTCTACAGCCGCACCAACCCGTGGGACCACGTCCCGGGGTCACTCCTCGTGACCGAGGCCGGCGGCACCGTGGGGCACCCCGACGGCACGCCGTACACGCCGCGGTCGCTGCGCCCCGGGGTCGTCGTCGCCGTCGACCACCCCACCTACGTCGCTGTGCAGCGGCACGTCCACGGGGCCTTCGAGCGCTGACGGCGGCCTTCTGGGCCGGCAGGATCTCTGCCGTGCACCAGCACGCGGGATGCCGTGCACCAGCACGCGGGATGCCGTCCAGCAGAACGAGGCATGCCCTCCAGCAGCACCCAGGACCTGACTCGTGCCACCGCGGCGTGATTCCGGGTCGCTGCGAGCATTTGCGCTGGTCAGCGGCTTGCCCGGGTGGAGGTTGACACACTAATCGGGCCGATAGGGTCGGTGGTCGTGGTGTTTGTGCGGAAAGTCCCGACAGCTTCGGGGGCCACGGCGGTGCAGATCGCGGAGCGTGTCGGGGACCGCGACAACGTGATTGAGCACGTGGGATCGGCCCGCACGCCCGCGGAGTTGGTGGCCCTGTTGGAGGTCGCGCGGGCCCGGCTGCATCCCGGGCAGGGCGAGCTGGAGCTGACGCTTCCCGCGGGCCGGGTCGGCCGTGGCGTGATCACCGGCAAGCGGTGCGCGCTGCTGTGGCAGGTCCTCACCGGCGGGTATCGCGAGCTGGGGTTTGACGCGGTGGGTGATGACGCGTTCGAGCAGATGGTGCTGGCCAGGATTGTTGAGCCGACGTCGAAGGCTGACTCGGTGCGGGTCTTGGAGGAGATCGGTGTCGAGCACGCCTCGCTGCGCACGATGTTCCGCTCGTTGAAGCGCTGCCAGGACCGCGGGTACCGCGACACCCTCGCAGCCGCGTGTTACGAACACGCCTCCACCGCAGGGGACCTATCGCTGGTGCTGTACGACGTGACGACCCTGTACTTCGAAGCTGAGGACGAGGACGACCTGCGCAAGGTCGGCTACTCCAAGGAACGCCGGGTCGACCCACAGGTCCTGGTCGGGCTCCTGGTGGACCGGGGCGGGTTCCCGCTGCAGGTCGGGTGCTTTGAGGGCAACAAGGCCGAGACGGCCACGATCATCCCGATCGTCACCGCGTTTGCGGCCCGGCACAGCATCGAGGGGATGGTCGTGGTCGCTGACGCCGGGATGCTGTCCGCGGCCAACCTGCGCGAGCTCGACGAGGCCGGGTTGCGGTTCATCGTCGGGTCCAGGGTGACCAAGGCCCCGATCGACCTGGCCTCGCACTTCCGCTGGCACGGAGACGCGTTCACCGACGGCCAGGTCATCGACACCCTCACCCCGCGCCGAGGCCGCAACACCGACAACGACCCCGCGCTGCGGGCGGAACCGGTGTGGGAGCCCGGCGAGCATGAGGGGTCGTGGCGGGCGGTGTGGGCGTACTCGGCCAAACGCGCCGCCAGGGACGCCCGGACGCTGACCCTGCAGGAGAACCGCGCCAAGGCGGTCGTCGCCGGGGAGAAGGCCGCCCGCACCCCGCGGTTCGTCAAGACCAGCAATGGGGCCCGCACCCTGGATGAGGCGTCACTGGCCCGGGCGCGCCGGCTCGAGGGCCTGAAGGGGTACGTGACGAACATCCCCGTCGAGCTGATGCCGGCGGGGGAGGTCGTCAGCTCATACCACGACCTCTGGCAGGTCGAGGCGTCGTTCCGGATGTCCAAGAGCGACCTGCGTGCCCGGCCGATCTTTCACCACAGCAAAGACGCGATCGAGGCCCACCTGACCATCGTGTTCGCGGCGCTGGCCATCTCCCGGCGACTCCAAGACCAGACCGGGATGAGCATCAAGAAGGTCGTGCGCGCACTCCGCCCGATCCAGCAGATCACCCTCACCATCGGCGGGCACCCCCACACCGCGGCCGACCCACTCACCGACGCAGCCCGAGACATCCTTACCGCCACCGGCCACGACAGCGCGACACACTAAATTGGCACGACTCGGGAGGCATGCCCTCCAGCAGCACCCAGGATGTCGTGCACCAGCACGCGGGATGTCGTGCACCAGCACGCGGGATGCCGTGCAACAGCATGCGGGCATGAGAAAGGGCCCGCTGGTGGGCGGGCCCTTTCTGTGAATGGTTGTCCGGCTGCGTCCTACTCTCCCACACCGTCACCAGTGCAGTACCATCGGCGCTGAAGGGCT